>NZ_BAAAII010000006.1:464688-575935 GCF_039525985.1 Tsukamurella strandjordii
TGTCAGCGCAGGAGGCTGAGCAGGTAATCGCTCGACGAGGGATCGATCGACAGACCGATGATGATCAGCACGAGGAGCACGATGCTCAGCAGCAGCCCGACGACACCGGTGATGAGGCCGGCGAGAGCCATGCCGTTGCCGTCCTGACCGGTCTGCTTCGTCTGCTTCATGGCGATGATGCCCATGATGATCGCGGCGATGCCGAACAGGATGCCGAGCCCCCACACGCAGGCCGACGGGATCGACAGGATGCCGCAGACCAGCGAGGCGATGGCCAGGCCGTTCGTGCCGCTCTGGGCGGGCTGGCCGTAGGCGGGGTAACCCACGCCCGGGCCGTTCGGGCCCGGGTAGGCGGGGTACTGGGGGAGCGCGCCGTACTGCTGCCCCGGCTGCGCGTACGGATCCGCGGGGGCCTGGTAGGGGTTCTGCGCGGCGTACGGGTCCGCGGGGGCCTGGTACGGGTTCTGCGCGCCGTACGGGTCCGCGGGAGCCTGGTACGGGTTCTGCGCGGCGTACGGCTCGCCCTGCGGCGCGTACGGGTTCGGCTGCGCCTGGTACGGGTTCTGGTGCGCGGCGTAGGGGTCGGGCAGTGCGTACGGATCGGCCGGGGCCGAGTACGGGTACGGGTCCGGCTGCGTCGGATACGCGGTGGTGGGGGCGTCGGCATCGCCTGCCGGCGAGGCACCCGCCGACCCGTCGGCCTGCGGCGCGATCACCGTCGGATCGTTCTCCCCCGTGCCGGGCTGTTGCGGATCGTTAGAAGTCATGTCCGCAAGTGTAAAGGTCGCCCCCGACTAGCTGCGGATGCCCGGGAACGGCCCCGTCACCGGTGTCACGCCGAGCGCCACCCGCCACCGTGCGCCGCGGACCGCCGCGGCACCCAGCCCCGTCACACCCAGGTGCCGCAGGCCGTCACTGTCGCCCTTGGAGAGCAGGCTGCGGTAGGCGGCCGCACTGTCGTCCTCGACGGCGGCGGCCACCTTCGCGGCGCTCACGGGATCGGTCACGGGCTCCGGCGGCGTGTACGCGGGAGCGGCGACGGGGACCTGCACGCCGGCACCGCCGAGCGCGCTGACCAGCGAATCGCGCTGCGCGCGGTGCTCCGCGGCGTACTTGGCGATCTCGCCGCGACGGGCGGGGGAGGCGTAGGCGTCCACCACGCCGTACAGGTACACGGCCGCGTATTCGGCCTGGAGGGCGGCGACGGCCGCTTCCTGCGCGGGGGTCATCCGAGCACCACCTCCGCGTGCACGCGGGTCGCGGCGGCCACCGAACCCAGGAGTGCGGCCTGGTAGCCCGATGCGGCGACCGCGGCATCGCCGGCGTCCTTCGCCGAGCGGGCGAGCTGCGCGGCGAAGGTCTGCCGGTTCAGGGTGCCGCCGGGGGCGGGCGCCGCGGACGAGGTGGGCGGAGACACCGAGGTGGGCCGCCGCAGGTAGCGCGACAGCTCGTCGGACAGTGCGGTGGCGTGCTGCGAGCGCTGATCGGCGATGAGCCGCATCTGCGGACCCACCGCACCGTCGAGTACCGCCAGCCCGCGGGCGGCGTCGGCGTCGGCCTGCGCGGCGAGGGCGGCCGCCTCCAGGCGCGTCGCCTGCGGGTCGTCGGCCTTCTCCTCGGGCGCGCAGCCGGCGAGGGCCGATGCACCCAGCAGGGCGCCGCCGGCGAGGAGCGCGGACGTCAGTGCGGTCCGCCGGTCGACGGTGCCGCGAAGGGGTTGCTCGGGTTCGGGACGCACGGTGCACGAGTCTAAGGGGACCGGCCGGACCGTGGTCGCGGCGCGTCGTAACGCGGGTACACTGATCGGAGCGTTCGGCACGGGGCGATGTGCCCCGTGACAATTTCACAGGGAGGCGCGTATGGCATACGACGAATCGGCGGTCCGCACCGTCATCGCACCTCACCTGGACGCGGCGGGACTCGATCTCGAGAATCTCCGCATCACCAACGCCGGCCCCAAATCGGTCATCGCCGTGGTGGTCGACAACGACTCCGGCCCCACCCTCGATCTCCTCGCGGATGTCGCGCGCACCCTGTCGGAGGCGGTCGACGGCGCCGACGATGTCTTCGGCGGGCAGGCCTTCACCCTGGAGGTCACCACGCCCGGTGCCGAGCGCCCGCTCACGCAGCCGCGGCACTGGCGGCGCGCCCGCGGGCGGCAGGCGGCGATCGAGCTCACCGACGGCACCAACCTCCTGGTCCGGATCGGCGCGCTCTCGGACGACGAGTCGACGGTGACCGTCGTCGTTCCGGGGGAGCGGAAGTCGGAACCGACCACACGCGATATCGCGCTGGACGAGGTGGCCGCCGCCGCGGCACGGGTGGAGTTCCGCAAGCCGAATCCGCGGGAGCTGGAGCTGTCCGGAATCACCCCGGGCCGCGTGATTCCCGGTGCCGAGCCGACCGACCTGACAACAGATGAGACCGGGCACGACGCCGGAGAAGAGGGCTAGATGAACATCGACATGGCGACCCTGCGGGCCATCGAGGCGGAGAAGGACATCTCCGTCGACACCGTGATCGATGCGATCCAGGTGGCACTGCTCACGGCGTACAAGCACACCGACGGCCACCAGCCGCACGCGCGGATCGACGTGGACCGCCGCACCGGCGAGGTGAAGGTGCTCGCGCAGGAGCTCGACGCCGACGGCAACATCATCACCGAATGGGACGACACCCCTGAGGGATTCGGCCGCATCGCCGCCGATTCCGCGCGCCAGCTGATCACCCAGCGTCTGCGCGACGCGGAGAACGATCGCACCTTCGGCGAGTTCGCCGTGTACGAGGGTGAGGTCGTCTCCGGTGTGGTGCAGGCGGACGCCCGCGCCGCGGCCCGCGGCTTCGTGGTGGTGCGGATCGGCAGCGAGCGCGAGGGCCACGAGGGCCTGCTCCCGCCCGCCGAGCAGGTGCCCGGCGAGACCTACGAGCACGGCGACCGGATGAAGTTCTACGTCGTGGGCGTGAGCCGCGGTCAGCGCGGCACCCAGATCACCCTGTCGCGAACGCACCCGAACCTGGTGAAGAAGCTGTTCGCGCTGGAGGTCCCGGAGATCGCCGACGGCAGCGTCGAGATCACCTCGGTGGCCCGCGAGGCCGGCCACCGGTCGAAGATCGCCGTGCGCACCTCGGTGCCGGGACTCAACGCCAAGGGCGCCTGCATCGGCCCGATGGGGCAGCGCGTGCGGAACGTGATGAGCGATCTCGACGGCGAGAAGATCGACATCATCGCCTACGACGACGATCCCGCGGTCTTCGTGGGCAACGCGCTGTCCCCGTCGTCGGTGGTGTCCGTCACCATCGTCGACCCGAAGGAGAAGGCCGCCCGCGTGGTGGTCCCCGACTTCAAGCTCTCGCTCGCCATCGGCAAGGAGGGGCAGAACGCCCGCCTCGCCGCCCGGCTCACCGGCTGGCGGATCGACATCCGTTCGGATGCGGAGACTGGCAGCCCCGAGTGAGTGAACCGGTCCGCACCTGCATCGGGTGCCGCCGCAGGGCGCCCGCCGCGGAGCTGATCCGCACGGTCGCGGTCGCGGGGGACGACGGTGCGCTGCGGGTCGTGGTCGACGGTGCGCGGCGGCTGCCGGGGCGCGGTGCCTGGCTGCACGATGCGCCCGAGTGCGTCGAGCAGGCGCGCCGCCGGAACGCGTTCCGGCGGGCGCTGCGGGTATCCGGCCCGCTCGACGACTCGATGCTGTCAGTCGGCGGCGGAGCTGCTGCCCAGTAGCTCCCGGACCCGGTTCGCGATGTGGATGAACTCGGAACGTTCCATCGTCTCGGAGTAGTCGCGTTCGGCCGGGAGATCCACTGCGAGCTCCTCGACGATGCGTCCCGGCCGCGGGCTCATCACGACGACGCGATTGGCCAGATACACCGCTTCAGCGACCGAGTGCGTCACCAGCACCACGGTGGTCCCGGTCTCGCGCCAGATCCGGTGCAATTCGACGTTCATCTTCTCCCTGGTCAGGGCGTCGAGAGCGCCGAAGGGCTCGTCCATGAGCAGGACCTTGGGCTCGTGCATCAGCGCCCGGCACAGCGAGACCCGCTGCTGCATACCGCCCGACAGTTCGTAGGGCATGGCGTTGGCGAAGCCGGTGAGCCCGGTCATCTCGAGGAGATGGTCGCACCGCTGCGCGGCGTCCTGCTTCGGCATACCTCGCATCTCGGCCTGCAGCAGGATGTTCTTCCGGACGTTGCGCCATTCGAGCAATGCCGCGCGCTGGAAGACGTAGCCGATCTCGCGTTGTGGACCGGAGACCACCTTGCCGCGCAGCCGGACCTCGCCCTGCGACGAGTCGGTGAGCCCCGCGATCACCTTCAGCAGCGTCGACTTTCCGCAGCCGGAGGGGCCGGCGATGGTGACGAACTCGCCGTCGGCCACGGTCATGTCGATGCCTTCGAGGGCGGTGGTGGTTCCGCGCTTGGAGGAGAAGGTGACGGTGAGGTCGGAGACGGAGATGGCTGCGGGCGCCGTCTCCGTGCGTTCCTGTGCAAGGGACATCGACATCGCTTCTCCTACTTGTCCTTCGGGGTGAACGACGAGTCCCAGTAGGTATCCGGGGCGTTCGCGGACTTCAGCAGACCCGCCTGGTTGAGCGTGGACAGCGTGGTCTTCCAATCCTCCTCGGCGTTGAGGCCGGGGCCCTTGCCCGCGGTGGCGGGCGTGTTCAGGAGCGGCACGGTCTGGCGCCACTGTGCGAGCAGGACGTCGCGGGCCGGGAGCTGCGGATCCTTGCCCGCCATCGAATCGACGGCCGCATCGGGTTCGGCGATCGCGGCGGAGAAGGACTCGCGGACGGCGTCCACCATCGACTGCACCAGTTCACGCGAGCCGCTGATGGTGTCGGTGGCGGTGATCAGTCCGTTGCTGTAGTAGTTCAGGCCCGCGTCGGAGTACTTGAGGTACCGCACCTCTCGTCCGCTCTTGGCGGCGATGGTGGGGCCCTGGTCGTGGGCGAAGCCGATGAGACCGTCGACCCGGCCGGACAGCATCGCGGACATCTTGCCGGCCGCGTCGAGGCTCTGCTGGGTCACCTGATCCTTGGCGATCCCCACCTTGTCGAGGTAGATCGGGAAGGTCGTGGTCGGTGCGTCACCGGCGGAGACTGCGATGGTCTTGCCGATCAGGTCCTTGGGGGTGTTGATGCCCGAGTCCGCGAAGACCTGTACTGCCGACGGTGTGGTCTGGAGGAAGACCGAGACGCTCTTGATCTTGACCCCCTTGTCGATGTTGCTCAGCACGGCAGGGGTGTCGGCCCAGCCGAATTCGGCCTGTTTCGCGCCGACGGCCTGTGCGGTCTTCGTCGATCCCTGCCCGGCGTCGATCGTGAGATCGATGCCGTGCTTGGCGAAGATCCCCTTCTGTACGCCGTAGTAGAACGGGGCGTGCTCACCGTACGGATACCAGTTGAGCATCAGGGTGGCCGCCTTGTTCCCCTTCGAGTCGGGAGCGGACTTCGCTCCGTCTCCGGATCCGCCACAGGCGGTCAGGGTCATGGCGATGGTTCCGGCGGCCGCGATTGCTGCCATCGTCCGGCGGTTGGGGTTCATGGTGTCTCCTGGGATGGTGGGCGCGTCAGACGCCGGGGGTTGTCGATGAGGCCGCGCGGCGCGAGGAATGCCACGGGATGAGCATCTTCTCGGCGATCTCGATGATCGCGAAGAGCACGATGCCGAGGCCGGACATGATGATGAGAGCCGCGAACAGCATTGCGGTGTCGACGTTTCCGTTCGCCTGGAGGATCACGTACCCCAGGCCTTCGTTGGATCCCACGAACTCGCCGACGACGGCGCCGGTCACGGCGAGGGTCGCCGCGACCTTGAGGCCGGACATGAGCTGGGGGAGCGAGGCGGGGAACCGGACCTTCGCGAAGGTCTTCAGGCGGCTCGCGCCCATCGTGGAGGTGAGCTCCAGGATCTCCGGGTCGACGGATCGCAGGCCGGCGAGACCGGATATCGCGATGGGGAAGAAGGCCATGAGGACGGCGACCAGGATCTTGGGCGTGGGGCCGAAACCGAGCCACACGATGAACAGGGGGGCGATGGCGATCTTCGGGACCACCTGTGCGAAGAGGATGAGCGGGTACAGGGTCTTCTCGATGTTCGGTGAGTAGACCATGACCACCGCGACGGCCACGCCGACGATCGCGGCGATGATGAAGCCGATCACCGTCTCCCACGTCGTCACCCACGTGTTCTCGGCCAGGTAGGAGGCATTGTCGCGTGCGACGCGCCAGGTATCCGCGGGCGAGGGGAGGATGTACGGCGCGACCAGTTCGGCCTTGGTGACGGCCCACCAGGCGATGAGGAGGCCGACGATCAGTGCCAGCGGACGCCAGAGGGTAGCGATGGTCGAACGCTGGATGAAGGAGGGTCTCGATCGATGGGGAACCGGTTTCGCGGTGCGAAGCGGTTCTGCCGGCGCGGATACGGCCATGGGCAGTTCCTCTTGTTCGAAGTGCCGGGAACGATCATCCGGGGATGATCGCCCGTGTGGGAATGCGCTTTCCGAAGCGTCTCGACGATAACGTGACGTAGCCCACACTGTCAACGAATTGGGCGAATCGGGCCCGTTCGCTCAGCGGGGGAGTCGCGTGCTGTCCCGCAGGACCACGGATCCGGTGAAACGTTCCCGGAGGTCGCCGTCGTTCGTATCCGTCCGCAGCGCGAGTTCGACGGCGCGGTAACCGATCTGCTCCAGGGGGAGGGCGACGGTGCTCAGGCTCGGGGTGTGGTCGCGCAGCGTGGGGATGTCGTCGAAGCCCGCGATGCAGATGTCGTCGGGAACGCGGAGTCCCTGTTCTCGCCACGCCGCGATGGCCCCGATCGCCATGACGTCGGTCACGGCGAAGACGCAGATCGGTGCGCGGCCCGAATCCGGTTCGAGGTGCAGGGCATCGGCGAGGCGGCGTGCGGCCGAGTAGCCGCCGTCGCGGGTGAAGTCGCCCGAGACCTCGACGAGCGGGGTGATCGCGTGGTTGCCGAGGGTCTCCACGAATCCGTTCCGCCGGTCGACCGCGGTGCGGATGGCCGCGGGGCCACCGATCACGGCGAAGTCGCGATGCCCCACCTCGACCAGGGCGTCGGCCAGTTCGCTTGCTCCGAGCCTGTTCTCGGGCTCGACGGCCCCTCCCGATGCGAGCGGCTGGCCGATCACCACGACCCTCCCGCCGTTCGCCTGATACTGGGCGAACAGTGCCTCGAGATCGCGGTCCAGGTCGCCGCTCTGGCGGGAGCCGGCGAGGATGATCGCATCCGCGCGGTGTGCGATGAGTGTGCTCACGGCGTCGCGTTCGATGGTGAAGTCCCGGTCGGTGCTCGCGAGGAGCACCTCTTTGGCCGCCGTCCGGGAGGCGCGCTGCACGCCCTGTGCGATCGACGAGAAGTACGGGTCGGCGATGTCGTGCACGATGAGCCCGAGCAGTCCGGTCGATGATCGGGCCAGGGCCTGGGCCTGGGCGTTGGCGACGTAGCCGAGTTCTCGCGCTGCGGTGCGGACGCGGTCGGCGACGTCCTCGCGCGGTGTGCGACTCGAGCCGTTGAGCACCCTGGAGGCGGTCGCCTGGGAGACGCCGGCGCGATCCGCGACGTGCTGCAGGGTGACCGCCATCTCGCCTCCGTCTCGGTTAGTGCCTGGTCGATTGTGCCGCTTGACTCCCGCGGCGGTTCTACCATACGCTGGGAAAGCGCATTCCGAAGTGCAACCGAACGCACGCGCGGCGTCCTGTGACGACCGCGCCCGAAGACGGGGCACACCCATATGACGAACAAGTCCACCGCACCGCGCCGCACTCTCCGGATCGCCATGAACGGCGTCACGGGCCGCATGGGGTACCGGCAGCATCTGGTCCGATCGATCCTGCCGCTCCGGGAGACCGGTCTGCGGCTCGACGATGGCACGCTGGTCGACGTCGAACCGATCCTGGTGGGACGCAACGCCGACCGGCTGGCCGAGCTCGCCGCGCTGCACCAGGTTCAGACCTGGACCACCGATGCCGCGGCCGTGATCGCCGACCCCGCCATCGACGTGTACTTCGACGCCCAGGTCACCTCGCGGCGCGCCGCCGCCCTGACCGCGGCGATCAAGGCGGGCAAGCACATCTACACGGAGAAGCCCACCGCCGAGACGCTGGAGGAGGCGATCGAGCTCGCCCGACTGGCGCAGAACGCCGGCGTCGTCGCGGGCGTGGTGCACGACAAGCTCTACCTGCCCGGCCTGGTGAAGCTCCGCCGCCTCGTCGACGAGGGGTTCTTCGGCCGCATCCTGTCGATGCGGGGCGACTTCGGCTACTGGGTGTTCGAGGGCGACGGGCAACCCGCGCAACGGCCGAGCTGGAACTATCGCGCCGAGGACGGCGGCGGCATCACCGTGGACATGTTCTGCCACTGGAACTACGTGATGGAGGGCATTCTCGGTCCGGTCCGATCGGTCACGGCGAAAGCGGTCACGCAGATCCCGGTGCGATGGGATGAGAACGGTCGCGAGTACGCCGCCACCGCGGACGACGCCGCCTACGGCATCTTCGAGATCGATGGCGGGATCATCGCGCAGATCAACTCGGCGTGGACGGTGCGCGTCCGTCGCGACGAGCTCGTCGAGTTCCAGGTCGACGGGACGCACGGCTCCGCGGTCGCGGGACTGCGCAACTGCGTCGCGCAACACCGGTCGAGCACCCCGAAACCGGTGTGGAATCCCGATCTGCCGGTCACCGAACCGTTCCGCGATCAATGGCTCGACGTTCCGGCGAACGCCGATCTGGACAACGGCTTCAAGCTGCAGTGGGAGGAGTTCCTGCGCGATGTGATCGCGGAGCGGCCCCACCGTTTCGGCCTGTTGTCGGCCGCACGCGGGGTGCAACTCGCCGAACTCGGCTTGCAGAGTTCCGAGCGCGGGATGCGCCTCGAGGTGCCGGAGATCGCGCTGTGAGCGTCACGGCGGGGCCCGGCGCTGATCTGGTCCTCCCCATCGACGGTCAACTGCACGCGCACCGCCTGGGGGAGCCCGGGCCATGGCATCGTCCGACTGCTCCGATCACCTCACGGATCGCCTTCGCTGCGGCACACGTCATCCCGCGTGTCACCGCCGATAACACCCCCGGTGCCCCGGCCGATCTCGATTGGGACGCCACCCTGGCCTACCGGCGTGAACTGTGGTCGTACGGACTCGGGGTGGCGGACGCGATGGACACCGCGCAGCGCGGTATGGGGATGAGCTGGACCGCCACCGCCGAACTCGTCCGGCGCAGCGCCGCCGAGGCGAATGCGGCGGGCGGGCGGATCGCCTGCGGCGCCGGCACCGATCAGCTCGATCTCGCCGTCCTCCCATCGGGCGCAGCCGGCCTCAGGGCTATCGGCGACGCCTATCGGGAGCAGGTCGATGTGGTGGCCGGCGCTGGAGCGCAGGTGGTGCTCATGGCATCTCGTGCGCTCGCGGCCGTCGCCCGGTCCGCCGAGGACTATCTGGCGGTGTACCGGACCGTGCTCCGCGAGGTGGAATCTCCCGTGATCCTGCACTGGCTGGGCGACGTCTTCGACCCCGCCCTCCGGGGCTACTGGGGCAGTACCGATATCGGTACCGCCACCGATACCTTCCTGCAACTGATCGGCGAGTACGCCGCGGTGATCGACGGCGTCAAGGTGTCCCTCCTCGACGCGCAGCACGAGATCGCCCTCCGCCGTGCGCTCCCGCCGGGCGTTCGGCTCTACACGGGAGACGATTTCAACTACCCGGAACTGATCGTGGGCGACGAGCGCGGACACTCCGACGCGCTGCTCGGGATCTTCGCGGCGATCTATCCCGCCGCATCCACCGCTCTGCAGGCGCTCGATGCGGGGGACGTGGACCGCGCCGGCGCGATCCTGGAATCCACTCGCGAGCTCGGGCGGGTGGTGTTCGAAGCGCCCACCTACTACTACAAGACCGGGATCGCGTTCCTGTCCTGGCTCAACGGCCAGCAGCCGGGCTTCGCCATGGTCAACGGGCTGGCCAGCGGCCGGTCGGTGGAGCATCTGTCGAAGGTCTTCGTGCTCGCGGACCGGGCCGGACTCCTGCGGGACCCGGGTCTCGCGGCGCACCGAATGCGCGGCTACCTCGAACTGAACGGAGTCTCGGCATGACGGATTTCGATCGGTTGTCGTTGAACACCCGGACCACCGAATCCTGGACCCTGCGCGAAGCGGTGGAGGGCGCGGCCGCCGCCGGACTCCCCGCGGTGGGACTGTGGCGGGACCGGCTCGCGGAGGCCGGCATCGACGAGGCGGTGAAGATCCTGCACGACAACGCGATACGCGTCTCCAGCCTGTGTCGCGGCGGGTTCCTCACCGACCACGACGATGCCGCGCTCGACGACAATCGGCGCGCCCTCGACGAGGCGGCCGCGGTCGGCGCTCCCGAACTGATCATCGTGGCGGGCGGTATGCCCGACCGCGATCTCCGTTCGGCGAGACAGCGCCTCGCGGACCGCATCGCCGAGCTCGTGCCGCATGCGGCCGAGCGCGGCGTGCGCCTCGCGCTCGAACCCCTGCACCCCATGTACTGCGCCGATCGGGCGGTGATCTCGACGCTCGGCCAGGCGCTCGCCCTCGCGGCACCGCATCCGGCCGCGAACGTCGGCGTCGTCGTGGACGCCTTCCACGTGTGGTGGGATCCGGATGTCGCCGATCAGATCGCCGAAGCGGGACGGCAGGGACGGATCAGCAGTTACCAGGTGTGCGATTGGCTCGTACCGATCGCCGCCGATCCGCTGCTCTCACGCGGGATGATGGGCGACGGTGTGATCGACTTCGGCCCGCTCACCGAGCAGGTGACGGCGGCGGGATATCGCGGCGACATCGAGGTCGAGATCTTCAATCGGGAGATCTGGGACGCCGACCCCGCCACCGTGGTCGAGACGATGAAGCGACGCTACCGCGACCTGGTGCTGCCGGGTCTCGCCGTCGGCGCGTGAGAGTCGTCATCGCGCCGGACTCGTTCAAGGGATCCATCGATGCCGAGCAGGCGGCGTCGGCCCTTCGCGACGGCTGGCTCGGCGTCCGGCCGGATGACGAGGTGATCGCCCTGCCGCAGGCCGATG
This sequence comes from Tsukamurella strandjordii, assembly GCF_039525985.1. Lineage (NCBI taxonomy): Bacteria > Bacillati > Actinomycetota > Actinomycetes > Mycobacteriales > Tsukamurellaceae > Tsukamurella > Tsukamurella strandjordii. The sequence goes on from NZ_BAAAII010000006.1 coordinate 475,758, forward strand.
GTGGCGAGGGGACCGTCGCCACCATCGCCGCGGCCCCGCAGTGGCTGAACCGATCCTCCGAGGTCACCGGCCCCGATGGGCGTCCCGTGCGGGCGCGCTGGACCCGTGCGCGCGGCGGTGACACGGTGATCGAGCTGGCCGAATCCTCGGGGATCGCCCTCGTCCAGCAGCTCATGCCGATGACCGCGACCACCGACGGCCTGGGCGAGGTCATCGCCGCCGCACTCGACGAGGGCGCCACCCGCATCCGCATCGGGCTGGGCGGATCGGCGAGCACGGACGGCGGTTTCGGGGCGCTGCGCGCCCTCGGGTTGCGTGCCTTCGACCGGTGCGGCTGTGCGCTCGGGACGGGGGCGACGGTGCGCGACGTCGCCGCCGTCGATCTGACCCATCTGCGTTCCCTGCCTCCGGGCGGCGTCGAACTCCTCGTCGACACGGACATCCCGCTGTACGGCCCCGACGGGGCCGCGCAGGTCTACGGACCGCAGAAGGGCGCGGATTCCACCCAGGTGCGCGAGCTCGACGACGGGCTCCGCTCCTGGGCGGCCGCGCTCGCCGCCGCGGGATGCGATCCCGCGCTCGTCGGTGCCCAGGGCGCCGGCGCTGCCGGTGGAGTCGGGTTCGGTCTCCTGTGCTGGGGCGCCACCGCGACGTCGGGGGCGGACCGGATCGCCGAGCTGACCGGGCTCGCACAGAACCTGCCGACCGCCGACATCGTGGTGACCGGGGAGGGGAGATTCGACGCCACCTCCCTCACCGGCAAGGTCGTCGGGCGGATCGTCGACCGGTGCCGGGCCGCGGCTACCCCCGTCGTCGTGGTCGCCGGGCAGGTCGCGATCGCCCCGCAGACCGGGATAACGCCAGTTCACACGCTTTCGTTGACGGATCTCGCGGGTACCGCGGAGGAGTCACTCGCCGATCCGGCGCGCTGGTTGCGGGCCGCCGGCGACCGCGCGGCGAAACGATTTGCCCCGACGCGCTAGTATTGACAACGGTCTGAAGACGGCAGGTCTTGCAGTGACCGCCGTACGGAAGAATCGAAGGAATCGAGCTGAAGACATGAGCAAACCGTGAAGCACCAGCGATGAACGGCAATCGGTGTAACTAACCGAGGTCGGCGGGACCTTTCCAGTGCCCTCGACCTCGCAGATGAGGAGAGTAGTGGCAGGCAAGGCCCGTGTGCACGAGTTGGCTAAAGAGCTCGGTGTCACCAGCAAGGAAGTTCTCGCACGGCTCAGTGAGCAGGGCGAGTTCGTGAAGTCCGCGTCGTCGACGGTGGAAGCACCCGTCGCGCGACGCCTGCGCGAGTCGTACGGATCCAAGTCCGACGGCGCCGCGAAGCCGGGGCCCGCGGCCCCGGCGAAGAAGCCCGGCCCCGCGGCCGCGAGCACCCCCGCCCCGTCGTCCGATGCGGCCCCCAAGCCCGCGTCCGCCCGTCCGGGTCCCCGCCCCGCCGCACCTGCGGCGGAGCCGGCACCCGAGCCCGCAGCACCGGCCGCACCCGCGGCCCCCGCTGCGAGCGCGCCCGCACCGTCGACCGAGGATCGTCCGGCCGCGCCGTCGCGTCCCGGTCCGCGTCCGGCGGGCCCGAAGCCCGGCCCGCGCACCCCGCGCGTCGGCAACAACCCCTTCTCGTCGCAGGCTCCCGTCGAGCGTGCGCCGCGTCCGCAGCCGGGCCCCGGTGGTCCGCGTCCGCAGGGCGGCGCCCGTCCGGCTCCCGGCCAGGGTGGTCCGCGTCCTCAGGGTGGCGCGCGTCCGGCTCCCGGCCAGGGTGGCCCCCGTCCCCAGGGTGGTCGCCCGGCGGCCGGTCCCGGTGGGCCCCGTCCCACCCCCGGCAGCATGCCTCCCCGTCCGAACCCCGGCGCCATGCCCTCGCGCGCTGCGCGTCCGGCCGCTCAGGGCCGTCCCGGCCCCGGTGGTCGTGGTGGGCCCGGCGGTCGTCCCGGCGGCGGTGGCGGCGGCTACCGCGGTGGACCCGGCGGTGGTACCGGAACCGGTGCACCCGCGGGTGGATTCCGGGGACGTCCCGGTGGTGGCGGTCGTGGCCGTCCCGGCGGGACCGCCGGTGCCTTCGGCCGTCCCGGTGGCGCACCGCGTCGTGGCCGGAAGAGCAAGCGCGCGAAACGCGCCGAATACGAGAACATGCAGGCTCCGATCGCCGGTGGCGTTCGGCTTCCGCGTGGTCAGGGCGAGACCATCCGTCTCGCTCGCGGCGCCTCGCTGAGCGACTTCGCCGAGAAGATCGACGCGAACCCCGCATCGCTGGTCCAGGCGCTGTTCAACCTGGGCGAGATGGTCACCGCGACCCAGTCGGTGAACGAGGAGACCCTCGTGCTGCTGGGCGAGGAGATGAACTACGTCGTCCAGGTCGTCAGCCCCGAGGACGAGGATCGCGAGCTGCTCGACAGCTTCGACCTCACCTACGGCGAGGACGAGGGCGACGAGGACGATCTCGAGCAGCGTCCGCCGGTGGTCACCGTCATGGGCCACGTCGATCACGGTAAGACCCGACTGCTCGACACGATCCGCAAGGCGAACGTCCGCGAGGGCGAGGCCGGCGGCATCACGCAGCACATCGGTGCCTACCAGGTGCTCACCGAGCTCGACGGCAACGAGCGTCTGATCACGTTCATCGATACCCCGGGTCACGAGGCGTTCACCGCCATGCGTGCCCGCGGTGCCAAGGCCACCGACCTCGCGATCCTCGTGGTCGCGGCCGACGACGGCGTCATGCCGCAGACGGTGGAGGCCATCAACCACGCGCAGGCGGCCGATGTGCCGATCGTGGTGGCGGTGAACAAGATCGACAAGGAGGGCGCGCAGCCCGAGAAGATCCGCGGACAGCTCACCGAGTACGGCCTCATTCCCGAGGAGTACGGCGGCGACACCATGTTCGTCGACATCTCGGCCAAGCAGGGTACGAACGTCGAGGCGCTGCTCGAAGCAGTGCTGCTGACCGCCGATGCCTCGCTGGACCTGCGGGCGAACCCGGACATGGACGCGCAGGGTGTGGCCATCGAGGCCCACCTCGACCGCGGCCGTGGCCCCGTGGCCACCGTGCTCATCCAGCGCGGCACCCTGCGGGTCGGCGATTCGATCGTGGCGGGCGACGCCTACGGTCGCGTCCGGCGCATGGTCGACGAGAACGGCGACGACATCACGGAGGCGACCCCGTCGCGTCCGGCCCAGGTCATCGGCTTCACGTCGGTGCCCGGCGCAGGTGACAACCTGCTCGTGGTCGACGAGGACCGGATCGCCCGGCAGATCGCCGACCGGCGTGCGGCGCGCAAGCGCAACGCGCTGGCCGCGAAGTCGCGCAAGCGCGTCTCGCTCGAGGATCTGGATGCCGCGCTCAAGGAGACGAGCCAGCTCAACCTCATCCTCAAGGGCGACAACTCCGGCACCGTCGAGGCCCTCGAAGAGGCCCTCCTCGGCATCGAGATCGACGACGAGGTGCAGCTGCGCGTCATCGACCGCGGCGTCGGTGGCGTCACCGAGACCAACGTCAACCTGGCGTCGGCGTCGAACGCGATCATCATCGCCTTCAACGTGCGTGCCGAGGGCAAGGCCACCGAGCTCGCCAACCGCGAGGGCGTGGAGATCCGGTACTACTCGGTGATCTACCAGGCGATCGACGAGGTCGAGGCCGCGCTCAAGGGCATGCTCAAGCCGGTCTACGAGGAGAAGGAGCTCGGCCAGGCCGAGATCCGCGCCATCTTCAAGTCGTCCAAGGTGGGCAACATCGCGGGCTGCCTGGTGCAGTCCGGGATCATGCGCCGCAACGCGAAGGCACGCCTGCTGCGTGACTCGACCGTGGTGGCCGAGAACCTCACCGTCACCTCGCTCAAGCGCGAGAAGGACGATGCGACGGAGGTCCGCGAGGGCTACGAATGCGGTCTGACGCTCTCGTACTCCGACATCAAGGTCGGCGACGTGATCGAGACCTACGAGCTGGTCGAGAAGCCGCGCGCCTGACGGGTACCGCGGTGTTCATCGGCGCCCTCGAGATAGATCTGCTGCTCGGGGACGTGCACTCGCTCAAGCAGAAGCGGTCGGTGGTCAAGCCCATCCTCGCCGAGCTGCGGAGATTCTCCGTCAGCGCGGCCGAGGTGGGCCACCACGACCTGCACCGCCGTGCGGTGATCGGGGTCGGCGTCGTCGGCCCCGATCACGCGCACGTCGTCGAGATCCTGGACCGGTGTGAGCGCTCCGCCGCGGGGCATCCCGAAGTGGAGCTGCTGTCGGTGCGCCGCCGGTTGTTCGGTCCGGAGGACTGAGGATGCACTGTGTCTCAGTCGTGTAACAAGGTGTGTATATGCTCGCTCAATCGCGCAGCATGCAAGTTCGAGAGAGTGAGGGATTGATCGATGGCTGATCCGGCCCGGGCGGCGAGGCTCGCCAAGCGGATCGCGACGATCGTCGCGACCGCCATCGAACACGACATCAAGGACCCGCGCCTGGACTTCGTCACCGTGACCGACGCGCGGGTGACGAACGATCTGCACGACGCCACCGTGTACTACACGGTGATGGGTCCGACCCTCGATACCGAACCCGATTACGAGTCCGCGGCGGCCGGCCTGGAGAAGGCCCGCGGCCAGCTGCGCACCAAGGTCGGGGCCGGCACCGGCGTGCGGTTCACCCCCACGCTGCGGTTCGAACCGGACACCGTCCCGGAGGCCGTGGCCACCATGGAGGCGCTGCTCGCCAAGGCCCGCGAGCAGGACGAGCGGGTGGCCGCTGCGGCCGCGAACGCGACGCCGGCCGGCGAGGCCGATCCCTACAAGCACGACGACGACGCCGATCTCCCGGCGGACGAGGACGAGGCGGACAGGTGACTTCGGGCCTCGCGGCCGTCGCTGCCGCGCTCGATGGTGCGCGCCGGGTGGCCGTGTACTGCCACGTCCGGCCCGACGCGGACACCATCGGATCCGGACTGGGACTGGCCCGGATCCTGCGGGCGCTCGGCGCCGAGGTCTCCGTGACCCACCCCGGCCCGTCGCTGCCGTCGGGGATCACCCGGCTGATCACCGACGACGCCTTCCGTGCCCCGCTCGATGCCGAGGTGGCCGTGGCGGTCGACTGCGCCAGCTCCGAGCGGCTCGGCGATCTGGAGGAGTCCTTCCTCGCGGCACCGGTCCGCGTGGTGATCGACCATCACGCCACCAACAACGGCTTCGGGACTGTGAACCTGGTGGACCCCGCGGCGAACAGCACCACCGAGCTGGTGCTCGCCGTGGCCGACGCGCTGGGCGTGCCGATCGACGCGCCGACCGCCGACTGCCTGTACGCCGGCCTGGTGACGGACACCGGCTCGTTCCGCTGGTCCACGCACACCGGGCACGTCATGGCCGCCCGACTCCTCGAGGCGGGGGCGGAGGGCCGCGAGCTGGCCCGCGAGCTGCTCGACACCCACCCCCGCGCCTGGTTCACGATGGCGGCGGCGGTGCTCGGTTCGGCACGGGCCGCACTCGACGCCTTCGGCGGGCTCGGCGCGGTGTACGCGGTGTGTTCGGCCGCCGACCGCGGCGACCTGCGCTGGGATGCCGCCGAATCCCTCATCGACCTGCTGCGCACCGCCGACGACTGCGAGGTCGCCGCGCTGTTCAAGGAGGGGGAGCCGGGCGTGTGGTCGGCCTCGCTCCGCGCCCGCAGCCTCGTCGACGTCTCCGCCTTCGCCCGCGAGGTCGGCGGTGGCGGTCACCGTCTGGCCGCCGGATACACCACTCGCGGCACGGCCGACGAGGTGGTGCGCGCCTTCCTCGAGCGCGTGTGACCGAGGCCGCCACCACCTCGACCCGCGGTCTCGGGCGACGCATCGTCGGTCAGGCCCTGCCCGCGCTGGGCGTGCTGGCCGCCGAGCCGCTGTACCTGTTGTGGGACACCGCCATCATCGGACGCCTCGGCGCGTTGCCGCTCGCCGGACTCGCCGTGGGCGGACTGATCCTGGCCACGGTGTCCACCCAGCTCACCTTCCTGTCCTACGGCACCACCTCGCGGTCGGCGCGGCGGTACGGCTCCGGCGACACCGACGGTGCCGTCACCGAGGGAGTGCAGGCCACGTGGCTGGCGCTCACGGTCGGCGGCCTGCTGCTGCTGGCCGTGCAGATCTTCGCCGGACCGGTGACGCGGGCGATCGCCGGCCGCGAGGACATCGCCGCGGCCGCGGAGTCCTGGCTGCGGGTGGCCTCCTTCGGCATCCCCTTGATCCTGCTGACCATGGCGGGCAACGGGTGGCTCCGCGGCGTGCAACGGCCCCGGCCGCCGTTGGTCTTCGTGCTGGTGGGGCTCGGGCTGTCGACGGTGCTGTGCCCGGTGCTGGTGCACGGCCTCGCGGGGGCTCCGGAGCTGGGACTGGTGGGCTCCGCGTGGGCCAACCTGGCGGGACAGACGGTGAGCGGAGTCCTCTTCCTCGGGGCGGTGGCGCGTGCCGCGCCGTCCCTGCGGCTGCGGCCGGCGATCGTGCGCGCGCAGTTGGTGCTGGGCCGCGACCTGATCGTGCGCAGCCTCTCGTTCCAGATCTGCTTCATCTCGTCGGGCGCCGTGGCGGCCCGCGCGGGTGCGCAGTACGTGGGTGCGCACCAGATCGCGATGCAGCTGTGGAACTTCGTGGCGCTGGTGCTGGATTCGCTGGCGATCGCGGCGCAGACCCTCGTCGGTGCGGCGCTGGGTGCGAAGGACCGGATCGGTGCGCGACGGCTCGGGTGGCGGGTCACGGTGTGGTCCACGGGGTTCGCGGTGGTCATCGCCGCGGCACTGGCGGCGGCCAGCGGGGTGCTGCCGCGGGTCTTCACGACCGATCCGGCGGTGCTGGACGCGCTGCGGGTGCCGTGGTGGTTCCTGGTGGCGATGATCCCGGTGGCGGGGGTGGTGTTCGCCCTCGACGGTGTGCTGCTCGGCGCGTCGGACGCGGCCTTCCTGCGCACCGCCACGATGGCCTCGGCGCTGATCGGCTTCCTGCCGCTGATCTGGCTGTCCTACGCCTTCGGGTGGGGCCTGGCGGGCATCTGGTCGGGGCTCGCGGCCTTCATGGCCCTGCGCTGCATGACGGTGGTGGTCCGGTTCTCCGGGACCGCGTGGGAGCGGGTGGGCGCACCGGCCTGAGCGGCTGGCTTGCAATGACGCCGGAAATACGTTCGTATGTCACACATGATGAACACTGTGAACTTCGGCACGTCCGGCGTCCGCCGGCTGCTCGCCGTCGCCGCCGCGGTGGCCGGAGCGGGTGCCGTGGTGGCCTGTTCCCCCTCGGACGGCGGGTCGATGCCGTCCTTCACCGTCAACCCGTCGGCGCCGGCCACCGTCTCGGCCCCGTCGTCCGCGTCCGGGTCGTCGTCGGCCTCCGCGACCACGACGACCGCCGCCCCTGCGCCGGCACCCACGCAGGGCGGCAGCACGCCGTGGCAGACGACCTATCCGCAGACGCCGTACCCGACGGCCACGGAGACCACCCAGACCCCGGTGCCGCAGACCACGCAGCCGCAGCAGCCCACGATCCCGCGCACCATCGTGCTGCCGTCGGGGATCCAGCTGCCCCCGGGCGTGCCGCCCACGATCACGCTGCCGCCCGGGTTCCCCACGCAGCTCCCGCGCTAGCGGGAGGCGCGGGGCGCGCCCTGGCCCGGATCGATCCGGGTGGGGCCGTCCTTGCCGGGGGTCACGTCGAAGTCGAAGATCGACGTCGGGATGTACACGGTGGCACAGGAGTTCGGGATGTCGACGACGCCCGAGAGGCGTCCCTCGATCGGTGCCGCTCCCAGCAGTAGGTAGGCCTGCTCCGGGCTGTAGCCGAACTTGGTGAGGTAGTCGATCGCGTGCAGGCAGGCGCGCTGGTACGACAGGTGCGAGTCCAGGTAGCGCTGCTCGCCGTCCAGGGTCACCGAGGTGCCGGAGAAGGCGAGGAACTGCTCGTACCGCGGGCCCACGTCGCCGCCGGGCAGGAAGATCGCGTTCTCGCTGACGCCGTAGGTCTCCATGCCGCCGGAGATGATGTCGACGTGCAGGTCGATGAAGCCGCCCATCTCGATGGCGCCGCAGAAGGTGATCTCGCCGTCGCCCTGGCTGAAGTGCAGATCGCCCACCGAGAGGTTCGCGCCGTCCACGAACACCGGGTAGAAGACGCGGGTACCGCGGGTGAGGTTCTTGATGTCCTGGTTGCCGCCGTTCTCGCGCGGCGGCGCGGTGCGCGCGCCCTCCGCGGCGGCCGCGGTGAAGGCGTCGCCGGTGAGGGTGCCGAGGACCGCGTCGTTCGGCTCGGGCGGGAGCGCGAGCGGCGGCACGCGGTCGGGGTCGGTCGCGATCAGCGCGGCCTCACGGGCGTTCCAGCGGGCCAGGAGGTCCTTCGACGGTGCGGTGCCCATCAGACCGGGATGGACGATCCCGGTGAAGCTCACGTGCGGGATGTGCCGCGAGGTGGCGGTGTGGCCGGTGAAGTCCCAGACGGCCTTGTAGGCGTCGGGGAACTGATCGGTGAGGAAGCCGCCGCCGTTCTCCTTGGCGAAGATGCCGGTGTAGCCCCAGCCCTGGCCGGCCAGCGGGCCGCTGTCCTCCTGCGGGATCGGGCCCACGTCCACGATGTCCACGATCAGCAGGTCACCCGGCTTCGCGCCCTCCACGGCGATCGGCCCGGACAGCGTGTGCACGGTCGACAGCGGCGCGTTGAGGATGTCCTCGGCGGAGTCGTCGTTGTGGATGGCACCGTCGAACCACTCCCGGCAGTGCACCCGGAAGGTGTCTCCCGGCTTCACGGTCACGGCGGGCGGGATGGCGTAGTGCCACCGGTTGTGGCCCACCTTCTCCTGATCGGTGAACTTCTTCGAGGAATCGAGCGGGAAGACGACCTCTGGCATGGGACGAGCCTCTCTTCGGTGGGTGTTTCAGGGACGGGGGAGCGCTGCGTGCCGCGGGTTCGACGGTGCGCCGCCGCCGGACCGCGGGCCCGGGCTGCTGACCACTGCGGGCCGTTCGGCGGTGGCCTTGGTGGCGTCGAGCAGGCGCATCGCGCCCGAGGCGCCCGCGCCCAGTCGCGGTGCGGTGATGCCGCGGGGCGACTGTTCGCCGCAGCGACACGCCGTGGCATCGGGGACATCGCGCATCGAGAAGACCGCGTCGAACGGTCCGCAACTGCGGCACCGGAATTCGTAGGTCGGCATGTTTAGTACCGTATCGGTGCTACCCGATCCGTGCAGGTTTTCCATCAGGTCCGGGGGTAGCGTTACCGCCGATGCCACCCAAGAGCCGCAGCCGCAAGGCCGTGATCGCGCGGCGCCGAGCGCGCCGCGTGGCCGCCGCCGACAACGATCTGACCCCGCAGGACTGGAGTCTGCTCGTCGAACTGTGGGGTGCCTGCGCCTACTGCGGGGCGCCGGGGCCCTTCCAGAAGGACTGCGTACTGCCCATCTCCCGCGGGGGCCGCTACACCCGCGAGAACGTGGTGCCCGCCTGCCGCTCGTGCAACGCCAGCAAGTGCAATTCCGAGGTCACGGGGTGGATGCGCCGGAAGCGCCTGGACGAGAAGGCCTTCCTGCAGGGGCATGCGGAGATCCTGTACCGGCTCCGGCAGTGAGCTCCGCCGTCGCCGCGGCCCGCTTGTCCTGATCGTCTTTGCGCTGCACCGACGCCCGCATCTGGTCGATGTTCTCCCGAAGCACGTCGGAGACCAGCTCGTCGGTGCGCGGATCCTTGAGCACCTGGAAGACCATCCGGAAGACGGTGTCGGTGATCAGCCGGATGATGTCGTCGTGGAACGGGATGTACTTGACCCGCTTGGTCTGCGGGTCGTTCTTGACCGTCTCCAGGATCATCTCGTCCATCTCGCCGCGGTTCTCCTCGAGGGCCGCGGCGATGTTGGCGGTGTAGTTGCCGGTCCGCAGCACGTCGGCCACCTCGTCGAGCACCGCGACGGTGATCGGGCGCTTCACCGCCTCCACCACGGTGCCCGTGGCGCGGTTGACCACGGCGGCGGTGATCCGGTCGCCGTAGACCCGGTCGATCGCGCGGGCCAGCCGGGCCAGCGCCACGACGATGCGCAGCAGGCGGAAGGCGCGGAACCACGGCGCCGTGAGCACGAACGCCGGCACCATGCCGAGCACCTCGTACCAGTTGTGGAGCAGGAACTTGTGGTGCCAGCCCACGCGCCGCCACCGCCACAGGAACTCGGCGGCGAAGATCGCGCAGATCACGCCGTCGACGATGAAGATGGTGGTCTCGGTGGATTTCGCCACGTCGAAGAAGCTGATCCACGCGATCAGGGCGACGGAGACGACGGCGAGGCCGACCATGGCCCAATCGGTCCACAGGACGGGCGGTTTGCGTGGGTACGCGCCGAGTTCTTCGGTTGCGGTAGCGGCCATCGCCTCCGAGACTACTGAGCGGCGCGGCGGGTGGTCACGCCTTCGGTGTGGCGACGCGCTGCACGTCGTCGATGATCCGGCCGGCGCCGATCACGCCGATGCCCACCATCCACGTCTCGTCCTCGACCGCGTGCGCGCGGTTCGCGGCCACGGCGGGCAGGGCGCCCCAGCGCTGGGTGACGGTCTGCGCGGACGGGGCGGCGTTGGCGCCGAGGGTGTAGAAGATCGAATCGCCGTTGATCTCCCCGAAGTTCTCCAGCGAGGTCTCGATCATCGAGTACTCGTTCCACTGCTTCGGCGGGATGGTGAAGCCCATCGAGGTGAGCACGGAGCCCGAGAACGTGTCGGGACCGTAGAGCCGGAATCCGGAGGCGCGGAACCGGACGATGGAGACGGAGGTGCCGGGGGCGCCCACCTGCTTGCCCACCTCCGCGGCGCGGGCGTCGAGGTCGGCCAGCTGCGTGGTCATCTGGTCCGTCCGGTTCACCGCGAGTGCGGTGATGGTGGCCTGCTCCTTCCAGTTCGTCCCGGTGTCCACCGAGTAGACGGTGGGGGCGATGGCGCTGAGCTGCGGGTAGATCTTCTCGTGGCGCACCTTCGAGCCGATGATCAGATCGGGCTTGAGCTTGGCGATGGCCTCGAGATCGGGGCTCGTGGTCAGGCCCACGGATTCGGTGCCGTCGAGCTTGTCGCGGAGGTAGCCGGGGAAGCCCGCCTTCGCGGCGGACTCCGAGGCGCCCACGGGCTTGATGCCGAGCGAGACCAGCGCGTCCAGGTGCGGTGAGTCGATGACCACGATCCGCGTGGGGTTCTCGGGCACCTTCGTCCGGCCCATCGCGTGGTCGACGGTGCGTGTGGGCGCCGCTGTGCCGGTATCGCTCGAGCCGCAGGCGACGAGGGTGGCGGCGGTCGCGACGGCGAGCGAGGCGGCGAGGAAACGGCGGCGCGTGGGCCGCGGTGCGGTGGTCATGGATCGAGACCCTAGCATTCGGACATTAGGGTTACCTTGCCTAAATTCTTGGGATCGCATCGCCGTGCGGCGTCGGTGGCGCGACGCACCGGCCGGTAGCGTGGAGGGGTGGCGAAGCTCTTTGCGATCAGTGACCTGCACGTCGGGCATCGCGGCAACGAGGTGATCGTCGAGCGGATCCAGCCGGAGTCGCCGGACGACTGGCTGATCCTGGCGGGTGACATCTGCGAGCGCACGGATGCGCTCGACGAGGTGCTGGCCGCCGTGGCCCCGCGGTTCGCGAAGGTCATCTGGGTGCCCGGCAACCACGAGCTCTACACCACCGCGAAGGACCCGATGCAGGTCTTCGGCGAGGCCCGCTACGACCATCTCGTGGACCTGTGCCGCAGCCACGGCGTGCTCACGCCGGAGGACCCGTACCCCGTTTTCGACGATCCCGAGCTCGGACCCGTGACGCTGGTGCCGATGTTCCTGCTCTACGACTACACCTTCCGCGACGCCGATAAGACCGCGCTGCAGGCGCTGGCCGCGGCGCGCGAGAACAACGTGGTGGCCACCGACGAGTTCCTGCTCTCGGCCGAGCCCTACGCCACCCGCGACGCCTGGTGCCGGGCGCGACTGGAGTACACGCGTCGCCGGCTGGCCGCGCTGCCCGCGGACACGAAGACGGTGCTGATCAACCACTGGCCGCTGCGCCGCGAGCCCACCGAGGTGCTGTTCTATCCGGACTTCGCGCTGTGGTGCGGCACGGTCGAGACCGCGGATTGGCACGTGCGGTACAACGCCGAGGCGGCGGTGTACGGGCACCTGCACATTCCGCGCACCACCTGGTACGACGGGGTGCGGTTCGAGGAGGTGTCGGTGGGCTATCCGCGGGAGTGGAAGCAGCGCGGGCTGCCCGAGCCCTTCCTGCGGCAGATCCTGCCCGCTCCCGGTTACACCGAGGAATCGCTGGGCGAGTACGGCGTGCACTTCACCGTGGATCCGGCGGAGGCGGCGAAGGCACGGGAACGAGTAGCGAACATGCGCGATGCGGCGCGCCAGCGCGTGGCGGAGCGCCGGGCGGCGCGCGAGGCCCGGGAGGGGAAGAAGTGATCCTGCAGTCGATGATGCCGCGGGGAGTGGTGGCACGGGAGTCCCACTCCGATGTGGACGCCCCGCTGCATCCGCGGGAGGCCGCGCAGATCGCCAAGGCGGTCCCCAAGCGTCAGGCCGAGTATGCGACGGTGCGTTATCTGGCGCGGGACGCGCTGGGCGAGTTGGGCATCGGCGATGCCGTGCTGGTCAAAGGCGAGGGCGGCGGTGTCGACTGGCCGCGCAATGTGGTCGGCGCGCTCACCCATTGCGACGGCTACCGCGGCGCGGTGGTGGGCTACCGGATGGGGGTGCGCACCATCGGGATCGACGCTGAGCCGCACCTACCGCTCCCGGACAAGGTGCTGCCCTCGGTGTCGGTCGAGTCCGAGCGCGAGGTGCTCGCCGCCCGCCCCGAGGACGGCCTGCACTGGGACCGGCTCCTGTTCTGCGCCAAGGAGGCCACGTACAAGGCCTGGAACCCGATCACGGGCCGGTGGCTGGGTTTCGAGGACGCGGAGATCACCTTCGAGCTCGGTGCGCGGACCGACGACGCCGCCGAGGGAACGTTCCACTCGCGGATCCTGATCGACGGGAAGGCGACGGACGGCGGGGCTCCGGTCGCCTCCTTCGACGGCCGGTGGCGCATCGTCGACGGCCTCATCGTGACCTCGATCGCGGTGGTGTGAGGTGGCCTATCTCGAACCGGACGGCGCCGGACTGATCATCGTCGACAAGCCGGCGGGCCTCACCAGTCACGACGTGGTTGCGCGCTGCCGCCGCGCAATGGGCACCCGGAAGGTGGGCCACGCGGGCACACTCGATCCGATGGCGACGGGCGTGCTGGTGATCGGCATCGAACGTGCCACGAAACTGCTCGGCCACCTCGCGCTCACCACCAAGGCCTACTCCGCCACCGTCCGGCTCGGGGCCAGTACCTCGACCGACGACGCCGAGGGCGAGATCACCGGCGGCGCCGCGGCGTCCGGGATCTCGGAGGCCGAGGTCCTGGCCGCCATGGTGCCGCTCACCGGCGATATCGAGCAGGTGCCGTCCTCCGTGAGCGCCATCAAGGTCGACGGTAAGCGGGCGCACCAGTTGGTCCGGGAGGGAGCGGACGTGCAGCTCAAGGCGCGCCCGGTGCGGGTCGACGAGTTCTCGGCGTCGGCCTTCCGGCGCGACGGCGATTTCCTCGATGTCGATGTGCACGTGGAGTGCTCATCGGGCACCTACGTGCGGGCGCTGGCCCGGGACCTCGGCGCGGCGCTCGGCGTGGGTGGCCACCTGACCGCGCTGCGCCGCACCCGCGTCGGGCCCTTCGGGCTGGACCAGGCGATCACGATCGACGATCTCTTCGAGCAGCCGCGCCTGTCGTACGACATCGACGCCGCCGTGGCAACGGGTTTCGCGGTGCGTGAGATCACCGAGGAGCAGGCCGTCGACCTCTCGCTGGGGCGGTGGCTCGAACCGATCGGGATGCCCGGCGTGTACGCCGCCGTGGCGCCCGGCGGACGGGCCATCGCACTGCTCGAGGAGTCCGGCAAGCGGGCGAGCTCGGTCTTCGTGGTGCGGCCCGCCGCCTGAATCACACGCCCGGGATCGGTGCGGGGCCCACGTAGCGCGCGGACGGCCGGATGATCTTGCCGTCGCGGGCCTGTTCGAGGATGTTCGCGGTCCAGCCGACCACGCGGGCCACTGCGAAGGTGGGGGTGAACATCGACGGCGGCAGGCCGGCCTCGCTCATCACGACCCCCGCGTAGTACTCGACGTTCGCGTACAGCCTGCGGCCCGGCTTGAGTTCGTTGATGGCCGATTCGATCTCGCGCTCCACCGCGGTGGCCCGCCGCACCAGCGCGCTGTCGTAACCCATCGCGACCTGCTTGAGCAGTTCCGAGCGCGGGTCGTGCGTGCGGTACACGGCGTGCCCGAAACCCATGATCTTCTCCTCGTTCGCGATCCGTTCGCGCACCCAGGCGCGGGTGTTCGACGGGTCGCCGATCGCGTCGAGTGCGGCGAGAGCGCGGCTCGGCGCGCCGCCGTGCAGGGGGCCGAGGAAGGCGCCGACCGCCCCCAGTAGGCAGGAGGCCATATCCGATCCGGCGGAGGCGATCACGCGTCCGGCGAAGGTCGAGGCGTTGAAGCCGTGGTCGATCGTGGCCACGAGATAGGTCTGCACGGCGGCCACATCCCTCGGATTCGCTGCGCCGGTGGCCATCCGCAGGTAGTCGGCCGCGTGTGCCGCCTCCGGATCGGGGTCGAGCACGTCCAGTCCGTTCGCCAGACGGTGCGCCGCCGCCAGGATGGTGGGGAAGGCCGCCGCGTAGCGCAGCGCCGCCTCCCGCCGGGCCTCCTCCGGGAGGTCGAGCATCGGGCGATCGTCGAGGCCGAGCGCGGAGAGGGCGATCCGCAGGGCGCGCAGCGGGTCGGCGCCCTCGGTGACCGTGGCGCGCAGCAGGTCCACGGTGCCGCCGGGGATCGCACGCAGCTCGCCGATGCGGCGGGCGAAGACGGCGGACTGCTCGGGGGTGGGGAGTGCGCCGTCGAGCATGAGCTGCCAGACGTCCTCGAACGGGCGGGTGCGGGCGAGCACGGTGGCGTCGCGGTCGCGGTAGTGGAAGAAGCCCTGTTCACCGCGGACGTCACCGAGTTCGGTGTCGGCCACGACGACGTTCTTGAGTCCGCGCGGGGCGGTGATCGCACTGGTCATGCCCCGAGTCTGGCGATGTTGATCAATGTCTGCAATGTTGATTGAATCAACCCTGTGGACACCTGGATCACCACGACGGAGGCCGCGCAGCGGCTCGGGGTGAAGCGCGGCACGCTGTACTCCTACGTGAGCCGCGGCGTGCTCGTCTCGCGCCGGATGCCGGGGCAGGCGGAGTCGCTGTTCGATCGGACGCAGATCGATTCGCTGGCCGCCGCCAAACACGACGGCCGGCGCGAGGCCGAGCGGCTACTGCGGTTCCGGGCCGTGACCACCCGGGTCTCGGCGTTGCGCGACGATCGGTTGTTCCTGCGCGGACGGTCGATCGAATCCGTGTGCACGGCGATGGATTTCGGCGGCGCCTCCCGCTTCGTGCTGCAGACCGCGGTGGCGCACCCACCGCCGGACGTGGCGCTCGACGTCGCGCGGGCCGTGAGCCTGGAGCGGCGCATCCCACTCGCCGTGGCGCTACTCGCCGCACACGATCCGCTGCGGGCGGACCGCTCCTCGGTGGCTGAGCGGGCGCTGGGGTTGCTCCCCGTACTCGCGGACCTGGTCCCGGAGGTGCGGCTCGATCATCCGTGGATCGATGCACTCGCGACCTGTCTCATCGACAACGGTCTCGCCGCCTCCACCACGGCGGCCCGGGTCGCGGCCTCCGCCCGGGCCGGCCTGCTCGACGCCCTCGTGGCCGGCTACGGCGCCATGTCCGGACCGCTGCACGGCGGTGCCCCGCTCGCGGCGTACCGGCTGCTGGAGAGGGTGCTGCGTGGTGACGACGTGGACGAGGTGATCGCCGAATCGGCCGGTGGCGGAGCCGTCCCCGGGTTCGGGCACATCGTGTACACCGATCACGATCCGCGGGCGACCGTGGTGCTCGACCTGGTGCGCGCCCAGCGGCCGGAGGCACCCGCGCTCGCGGCGCTCGCCGCGGTGGCGGAGCGGGTGGACCGCCGCATCAACATCGATCTCGCGGGTGCGGTCGTCGCGTTGACGCTGGAACTGCCGCCGCAGACGGGCGAGGTGCTGTTCCAGTACGGTCGCACCGTGGGGATGGCCGCGCACATCGCCGAGGAGTACGACGAGGCGCCGCTGCGGTGGCGCGGATCGAACAGCGGGGGAGAGCGATGACCGCACTGGCCGAGGCGATCCGGGCGGACCTGCGCGCCGCCGCCGATCCCGAACGGGCGCCGAAGATGCAGGCCTACATGAAATCGACGATGCCCTTCCTCGGTGTTCCGGCGCCGCTGGCACGCTCGATCACCTCCGCGGCCCGGCGCGAGCACACACCGACCGATCTCGACGATCTGCTCGGCACCGTGAACGACCTGTGGGACGGCGCCGCCTACCGCGAGGAGCGCTACGCCGCTCAGCACCTGCTCCGTGGGCGGCTCACCAAGGGCCGGTTCGATCTGCTGCCGCTGCACGAGCACATCGCGGTCACCGGGGCCTGGTGGGATCACGTGGACGAGGTGGCCCGCCACATCGCTGATCTGCACGACGAGTACCCCGACCGGACCGCCGATGCCGTGCGGTTGTGGAGCCGGGGCGAGAACCTGTGGCTGCGCCGGCTGGCGATCATCTCGCAGCTCGGCCGCAAGGACCGGCTCGACACCGCGCTGCTGACCGAGGTGATCGAACCGGCCCTGTCCGAATCGGAGTTCTTCCTCCGCAAGGCGATCGGGTGGGCGCTGCGTGAGCACGCCAAGACCGATCCCGCATGGGTCCGCGATTACGTGGCCGAACACGAGGACGTGCTGAGCGGGCTGTCCACACGCGAGGCGCTCAAGAACCTCTGACGCTGCATCCGCGCATCCGCCAGGACCAGCGCCACGGCAACCGCCGCGAGGACGGCACCGGCGACCGGCAGTGCGCGGTAGCCCAGTCCCTGATCGAGTAGGGCGCCACCGAACCAGGGACCGAAGGCGATGCCCACGTTGAAGGCGGCGGCGGTGAAGGCGGGCGCCAGGGCCGGTGCGCCGGGAGCCAATCCGAAGATCCTCGAGTTCAACACCGGGTTGGTCACGAAGCCCGCGGCGCCGAGCGCCCCGGCCGCGATCGCAGTCGGAATCGCCTGGGGGAGAGCCGCCGCCAGGACTAGCGAGACGATCGCCAGGGCCGCGGTACCCGCGACCAGGGTCGACATCGGGTGCCGGTCCGCGATGCGTCCGCCGAGCGCGATGCCCCCGACCGCACCGACCCCGTACAGCGCCAGCACCAGCGGGACGGTGCTCGGTGCGAGCCGGGTGGTGTCGATGAGCATCGCGCCGAGGTAGCCGAACGAGATCAACAGTGCCGCCACGGACGTCGCAGTGATGGCGTAGGAGAGCCACAGCCGGGGGACGCGCAGTCCCCGGATCTCCTCCCGGGGGCGCGCCGACGCGCCACCGCCGACGTCCCGCGGCACCGTCACGGCCACCGCGATTCCCGCCACCGCGGTGGCGACCGCGACGGCCAGGAAGGTCGCCCGCCATCCCGCGTGCTGTCCGAGCACGGTTCCCGCGGGCAGGCCGATCACGGTGGCCACGGTGAGCCCGCCCGCGATCACGCTCATCGCCCGCCCGCGCCGGTCCGCGGGGACCAGCGCCATCGCGGTGGTGGCGGCCACCGCCCAGAAGCCCGCGTAGACGAAGGCGCCCGCGAAGCGCATCGCGAGGAGCACCGCGAACGAGTCCGTGGCGGCGCTGATCAGGTGGGTGACGGCGAAGACCGCGGTGAACACCAGCAGCGCGCGCCGCTTGGGCCAGCGCAGGGTGGCCAGCGCCAGCACCGGTGCGCCCACCATCATGCCGACGGCGAAGCCCGAGATCAGGAGTCCCGCACGGGGAATGGATATTCCGAGGTCGACGGCGAGCTCGGGCAGCAGCCCGGCGAGCATCATCTCCGAGGTTCCCTGGGCGAAGATGCCGAATCCGAGGATCACGATGGCGAGGGGCATCAGAGCAGCGACCCTCCGCTGGCGTCGATCCACTGTCCCGTCACCCAGGCGGCGGCGTCGGATACCAGGAAGCCGACGATGCCCGCCACGTCCGCGGGCTGTCCGATTCGGCCGAGGGGTGAGTCGGCTGCCATGGCGGCGCGTCCCTCCTCGGTGGCGAGCCGGGCGGCGTTCATCTCGGTCGCGGTGCCGCCCGGACCCACGGCGTTGACGGTGATCGATCGGGGAGCGAGTTCTTTGGCCAGGGCGTAGGTGAGTGCGTCGACCGCGGCCTTCGACATCGCGTAGGGCAGGAGGGAGGGGTTGTACGAGCCGTGGGTGAAGCGCGTGGAGATGTTCACGATCCGGCCGCCGTCGCGCAGGCGCGGGAGGCCGCGCTGCGTCACGAAGAAGGGGGCGCGGGCATTCACCGCGTGCACCAGATCGAAGGCGTCCACCGTGACGTCCTGGAACGGGAGCCGCCCGCCGAGGATGCCGGCGTTGTTGATCAGGATGTCGACGCCGTCGAAGTGGGCGTCGTACTCGGTCCACAGCGTCTCGGCGTCTCCCGTCGTTCCCAGTTCGGCCGCGATGGCCACCGCGGCGCCGCCCCCGGCCTCGATCCGCTCCACGGTCTCCCGGGCGGCGTCGGCGTTGCTGCCGTAGTGCACGGCGACCCGCGCGCCGCGGGCGCCGAGGTTCTCCGCGATCGCCCTGCCGATCCCGCGCCCGCCGCCGGTGACCAGCGCTGACTTGCCGGTCAGGTCCTGTTCCATGTCGCTCCTCCAATAACGTAGTGATCGTTACGGAAGTACCGTAGCAGATTACGTAGCGATCGCTATAGAATGTCTTGCATGGCTACCTCGACCCGCGGGCGACCGCGTTCCTTCGATCGGGATGCGGCGCTGGATGCGGCCGCGAAGCTGTTCTGGGAACGCGGCTACGAGGCGACCTCGGTGCGCGACCTCACGGAGCGGCTGGGGGTGGAGGCGCCCAGCCTGTATCGCGCCTTCGGTGACAAGCGCAGCCTGTTCGAGGAGGCGGTCGGGGAGTACGACCGTCGGTACGGCGGATTCATCGACCTCGCGCTCGCGGAGGGGGCGACGGCGCGGGACGCCGCGATCCGGCTGCTCACCGAGGGGCCGGCGCGGTACACCCGCGACGGGCTGCCGCGGGGCTGTCTGGTCGTCAGTGGCGACGCGGGAACCGCGGACGAGGGTGTCGCCGGATGGATGATCGCGATGCGATCGGCCAACGTCGCGCGACTGACGGACCGCATCCGGCGCGACGTCGCCGCCGGCGAGTTGCCCGCCGATGTCGATCCGCAGGCGTTGGCCCGATTCACGATGAGTTCGCTCAACGGGCTCGCCGAGGCGGCCCGCGAGGGCGTCCCGCTGGTGGAGTTGGAGGCGGTCGCCGCGATCGCCCGCGGCGTGTGGGAACGAATCAACGATTGATTGTCGGGTCAGTTGATTTCATGGTGGAGGCATGCGCACCGTGCCGCGCCGAAGTACGCGCACAACGCGGTCACGCTCCTTATGGTGCTGCGCGCCGCCGGCTGGGCGTACGCCCGGCGCGGCGCCTGGTCAGTCCCGGACCCAGATCGACTGGGCGGCCACATCTCCCAGGTCGAGGGGCGCACCGTCGTTGACGGTAACCGCGATCGTCCCGAGGAACTTGCGTAGTTCCACCACGTCGATGCGTGCGTCGGGCGCGATGCCCACCTCTTGGAAGTAGCGCAGCATCTCCGGGTCGGCGTCGGAGATCCGGGCCACGGTGCACGTCTGCCCCGCGCCGAGCTCCGAGAGCAGCCGGGCGTCGGGCGTGGGGACGGTGCCGTCGGGTTGGGGGATCGGATCGCCGTGCGGATCGCGCTCGGGGAAGCCGAGCCGCTCGTCGAGCCGGGCCAGGAACCGCTCGGAGACGGCGTGCTCGAGGACCTCGGCCTCGTCGTGCACCTCGTCCCAGCCGTAGCCCAGTTCCGACACCAGGAAGGTCTCCAGGAGCCGGTGGCGCCGCACCATCGCGGTGGCCGCCGCCCGGCCGGCATCGGTCAGGGTCACCGCGCCGTACTTGGCGTGATTGACCAGACCTTGATCGGCGAGTTTGCGGATGGCCTCGGACGCGGTGGAGGCGGAGACGCCGAGCGCATCGGAGAGCGACTTCGTGCTGACCTTCACATCGGACCACTCCTGAGCGGTCCAGATCTGCTTCAGGTAGTCCTGTGTGACCGCGGACAGCTCGCTCACGGGCCGGGCGGGGGCGGGCCGCGAATCAGACAGGGGAGGCTTACTCACGCGTCCACCATAGGCGGTCCGATAGGGTGAGTGCGTGCTTCGCTGGCGAGGGCTCGATGACGTTCCCGCGGACTGGGGACGCTGTGTGGTGACGATCGGCGTGTTCGACGGTGTACACCGCGGACACGCCCAATTGATCGCACGGGCGACCGCGGAGGCGCATGCCCGCGGCCTGCCGGCCGTGCTCATGACCTTCGACCCCCATCCCGCCGAAGTGGTGCGGCCCGGATCGCATCCGCCGCAACTGACCACGCTCACGCGGCGCGCCGAACTCGCCGAGGAGCTCGGCATCGACGTCTTCTGCGTGATGCCCTTCACCGCCACCGTCATGGCGCAGCCGGCCGAGGATTTCGTGCATTCCGTTCTGGTCGAGCGCCTGCACGCCGCCGCCGTGGTGGTGGGCGACAACTTCACCTTCGGATACCGCGCCCTCGGCAACGTCGAGATGCTCACCACGCTGGGCCGCAAATTCGGCTTCTCAGTGGATTCGGTGCCGCTGCTCACCGAGCACGCCGTGACCTTCTCGTCGACCTACATCCGGTCCTGTGTCGACGCGGGCGATGTGGCCGCCGCCGCGGAGGCGCTCGGGCGCCCGCACCGCGTCGAGGGCGTCGTCGTGCGCGGCGACGGCCGCGGCCGGGAGCTGGGTTTCCCGACCGCCAATGTCGCGCCGCCGATGTTCGCCGCGATCCCCGCGGACGGCGTGTACGCGGCGTGGTTCACGGTGCTCGGCGCCGGCCCGGTCGTGGGCCAGGTGACGCCGGGGGAGCGGTACCCCGCCGCCGTGTCGGTGGGCAGCAACCCCACCTTCTCGGGGCGCACGCGCACCGTCGAGGCTTTCGTGCTCGACACCTCCGCCGACCTCTACGGCCAGCACGTGGCGGTCGACTTCGTGGAGCGCGTGCGCGGCATGGTGCGCTTCGATTCGATCGACGAGCTGCTCGAAGCCATGAGCGGCGATGTCGACAGGACCCGGACGATTCTGGGAATCGCCTGACCTCTGGTAAGTTGGTTGATCGTGCCTGCTGTGGTTCGCGGCGGCGGCACGGATGTAGCGACGCGATACTGAAACAAGGAGCCGATCCATGGCGCTCACCACTGAGCAGAAGAAGTCCATCCTCGCCGAGTACGGCCTGCACGAGACCGACACCGGTTCTCCCGAGGCCCAGGTCGCGATGCTGACCAAGCGCATCGTCGACCTCACCGAGCACCTCAAGACCCACAAGCACGATCACCACAGCCGTCGCGGCCTGCTGCTGCTCGTCGGCCGTCGTCGCCGTCTGCTGAAGTACGTCGCCTCGGTCGACATCAACCGCTACCGCACGCTCATCGAGCGTCTCGGCCTGCGCCGCTAAGAGTTCTTCACCGACGGCCCGCTCCCGGAACTCGGGGGCGGGCCGTCGGCGTTTGACCTCCGGGTGCGGTTCATCGGTCCTTCACCTCCCCGGGTCGCGGCGGCCACCTCGGGGTGTCGCCCGGGTCACATTGGCCCGGTAACACCAGTACCCATGTCGCAACGATCAGCCACGTTCGATGTCCTGCCCGACCGCAGCCTCGCCGCGGGTACCTCCCGCCGCCGGTTCATGACCTGGATGGGCCTGGTGGGCGGAGTCGCCTTCACCCCGCAGCTGATGGGCGGGCCCATCGCCGCAGCGCAGCCGCTCGAGTCGGGTGACCCGTTCACGCTGGGGGTCGCCTCGGGCGATCCGCTGCCCGACGGCGTGGTGCTGTGGACACGACTCGCACGCAGTCCGTTGCAGCCCGGTGGCGGCATGCCCGACCGGCCGGTCGCCGTCCAGTGGGAGATCGCCGCGGACCGCGGTTTCCGCTCGGTGATCCAGCGCGGCGAGACCGCCGCCGTGCCGCAGGACGGCCACAGCGTGCACGTCGACGTGCGGGGCCTGCGTTCGGCCACCGATTACTACTACCGATTCCGCAGCGGTCCCGATGTCTCGCCGATCGGCCGGACCCGAACGGCGCCCGCGGCCGGGGCCCGGGTGAGCGCCTTGTCCTTCGCCGTCGTCTCCTGCCAGGCCTGGACCGACGGCTACTTCAACGCCTTCGCCGATCTGGCCGCCGCGGCGCCCGATGTGGTCTTCCACCTCGGCGATTACGTCTACGAGTACGAGATCAAGCCCGCGACGGTGCGCCGGCCCACCACGGAGGTGCCCCAGTCGGCCTGGACCGAGATGACCACGCTGGCCGATTGCCGCGACCGCTACGCGCTCTACAAACTCGATCCCGACCTGCAGGCCGCGCACCGAGCGGCACCGTTCATCTGCGCGTACGACGACCACGAGGTCGAGAACAACTGGGCCGCGGGGATTCCGGAGAAGGGGCAATCGCCGTCGGAGTTCATCGTGCGTCGCGCGGCTGCCTTCAAGGCCTGGTGGGAGAACATGCCGGTGCGCGCCGCCCTGCGTCCGGACGGTCCGGACATCCGGATGTACCGGCGCTTCGACTTCGGCGATCTGGCCCGGTTCAGCGTGCTCGACACTCGGCAGTACCGCAGCGATCAGGCGAATGACGACAAGGCGAGCCCGCAGGATGCGGCGACGGCCGATCCCGCGCGCACGATCACGGGCGCGGCGCAGGAGAAGTGGATCCTCGACGGTCTCGCCACGGGCGGCGCACAGTGGAACGTGCTCGCGCATCAGACCACGATCGCCGATCTCGCGCGGAACACGGACGGTCGGCGGATCGTCTCGATGGACGGCTGGAGCGGCTACGAGGCATCGCGGTCCCGGATCCTCGACGGGGCCGCGCAGCGCCGGGTCTCCAACCTGGTCTCGATCGTCGGGGACATCCATCGCAACGTGGTCTCGGAGCTGAAGTCCACCTACACGCGTGAGGCTCCCACGGTCGGCGTGGAACTGGCGGGCACCTCGATCGCCTCGGGCAAGGACGGAAAAGACAGTGACGAGGCCGATAAGGCCATCAAGGCGGCCTCACCGCACGTGAAATTCGGTAACGCGCAGCGCGGCTACGTGCTCAACCGGCTGTCCCGGGATCAGTGGCGTGCGGAGTTCCGCGTGGCCGATTCGATCGCCAGCCGTGGACTGCCGCTGCACCGCCGCGCGGTGATCTCCATCCCCTCGGGGAGGCCCGAGATCACCGTCGACTGACATCAGCCGCGGCCGAGCAGCGTACCGCCGTTGACCTGGAGGATCTGGCCGGTGGTCCAGCCCGCGTCGGGCGCGGCGAGGTAGGAGACTGCGGCTGCCACCTCGGCGGGGGTGCCGGGACGGCCCGCGGGGATCTGCGCGATGCGGCTCTCCGCCAGTTCGGTGGTGAGCCGCTCGGACCAGAACTCGGTGTCGGGCACGAACCCCGGGGCCACCACGTTGACGGTGATGCCCTCGGCCGCGACCTCGGTTGCCAGGCCCAGCGACCAGCCGTGCAGCGCCGCCTTGGCCGCCCCGTAGGCCCCCGGACCGCGGAGACCGGCGATCGAGCTGATCGAGACGATCCGCGCGCCCGGCCGGGTGAGGTGCGGTCGCAGTGCCTCGGTGGTCAGTACCGCGGTGATCACGTTGAGCCGGAAGGCCTCCGTGTAGAGATCGGCCAGCTCGGTGAGCGTCGTGGGGGAGCGCCGGGGGTTGCCGCCCACGTTGTTGACCAGGACGTCCACGGTGCCCTGCTGCGTGGCGGCGCCCGCCAGCGCCTCGGCGCCCTCGGGCGTGGTGAGGTCCGCGGCGACGACCGAGACCAGCTCGGCACCGACTGCGGCGTTGATGGCCGCGGCGGTATCGGCGAGCACCTGCTGCCTGCGCCCGACGATGAGAACGTGGTCGCCGTCCTCGGCCAGCCGCTGTGCGATGGCCCTTCCGATTCCCGTTCCGCCACCGGTGACCACTGCTCGTCTCGACATAGTTAGAGCATCACACGAAATTCGCCGGTGCGCAGATCGAGCGCGACCCGGATCAGCGGTCCTGGGGTTTGATGAACGGGAAGGCCAGGGTGGCACGGATGTTCACGCCGGCGAGCAGCATGATGATGCGGTCCACGCCGATGCCGAGGCCGC
The DNA here is from genome assembly GCF_039525985.1 of Tsukamurella strandjordii. Taxonomy (NCBI): domain Bacteria; kingdom Bacillati; phylum Actinomycetota; class Actinomycetes; order Mycobacteriales; family Tsukamurellaceae; genus Tsukamurella; species Tsukamurella strandjordii. The sequence goes on from NZ_BAAAII010000006.1 coordinate 500,096, forward strand.
CGGTGGGCGGCATCGCGTAGGAGAGCGCGTCGAGGAAGGACTCGTCGAGCTCCATCGCCTCGGGATCGCCCGCCGCCGCGGCCATGGACTGCTGGGTGAGCCGCTCGCGCTGGTCGATCGGGTCGGTCAGCTCGGTGTACGCGGTGCCCAGTTCGGCGCCGAAACCCACCAGGTCCCACTGCTCCGTCAGCCGGGGGTCCCGGCGATGCTTGCGGGCCAGCGGTGAGACCTCGATCGGGAAATCGCAGTAGAACGTGGGAAATTCGGTCTGCTTCTCGACCAGCCCCTCGTACAGCTCCATCACGAGCTTGCCCGCCGACGCCCCGGTCGGGGTCGCCACGTGCCAGTGGCGGCACAGTGCCTCGAGCTCCTCGACCTCGGTGTCGGGAGTCACCGAGGTACCCGTCGCGCGGGAGACGGCCTCGTGCACCGTGGTCACGGGCCACTCGGCGGTGAGATCCACTTCGCGGGTGCCGCCCTCGCCGTCGGGCCGGATCGCCACCGGGCGCCCGTTCACCGCGACGGCGGCGGCGAGGATCACCTCGCGGGTCAGGGTGCGCATCGTCGTGTAATCGCCGTACGCCTGATACGCCTCGAGCGAGGTGAACTCCGGATTGTGGGTGGCATCGGCGCCCTCGTTGCGGAAGTTCCGGTTGATCTCGAAGATCTTCCCCATCCCGCCCACGGCCAACCGCTTGAGGTACAGCTCGGGGGCGATGCGCAGGTACAGATCCATGTCGTAGGCGTTGATGTGGGTGGTGAACGGGCGCGCCGCGGCGCCGCCGTGCACCGATTGCAACATCGGCGTCTCGACCTCGGTGAAGCCGTGCCCCGCGAAGGTGGACCGCATCGACGCGACGGCGCGCGAGCGACGGTAGAGCAGATCGACCGCGCCCTCATCGGTCATGAGGTCGAGCGAGCGGTTGCGGGCCCTGGTCTCCTCGCCCAGGCGGACACGGGGTTTGGGTACCGGTGACAGGCACTTGCCGGCCATCGCCCAATCCTGCAGCAGCACCGACAGTTCACCGATGTGCGAGGTGACCATCTCCCCGGTCACCGACACCAGATCGCCCATGTCGATCGACTCCCGCCAGAAGGCGCGCCGATCGTCCGGGGTGCGCCCGCGTTCGGCGATCACCTGCAGCCGCGCACCGCCCTCGTGCAGATCGACGAAGGTGACGCCGCCGTAGTCGCGGATGCCGCGGATCCGCCCGGTCACCGAGACCTGCGTCCCCGTGGCGGAATCGGCGGCCAGCCCGGTCAGTCGCTCGCGCACCTCGGCGAGTGAGGCCGTCCGCGGCACCGATGGCGGATAGCCCGGCATCCCGGCGTCCTCCATCGCGGTGAGCTTGCGCCGCCGCACACGCTGCTGCTCGGAGAGCCTCGGGGCGGGCACCTCGCGGTGCAGTAGGCGCTCCTCCTCGGCGAGCAGGCGCACCACGAACTCGGGGTCGCGCTGATCCTGCTGATCGGGAACCTCGGGACCGGACAGGAACTTCGGGCCGATCTGGGGGAGGAAGCCCTCGGCGGTGCCGACCGCGATGCCCGCGCGGACTGCGGTGAGCGACGGGTCGTAGCAGAGGATCCGGGGCACCCAGTCGGGCCGGTACTTGTCGTTCGACCGGTACAGCGTCTCGAGCTGGTAGAACTTCGAGGCGAAACTCAGGACCGAATCCACCATCCGTGTGACCGGTCCCGCGCCGACCCGGTCGGCCTCGAAGAAGACCGCGCGGAAGACGGCGAAGTTCAACGAGATCCGCCGGATGCCGATCTCGGCGCTCTGCTCCACCAGCTTGGCCACCATGAACTCGTTGAGGCCGTTCTCGGCGTTGCGGTCGCGGCGCATCAGATCGAGCGAGAGGCCGCGGGTGCCCCACGGGACGAAGCTGAGCAGGCCGCGCACCTCACCGGTGGCGTCGTGGGCCGTGACCAGCACGCACCGTCCGTCCACGGGATCGCCGATCCGGTTGAGTGCCATGGAGAAACCGCGCTCGGTCTCCTCGCCGCGCCACTTCTCGGCGAGCTGCGCCACCTGGCTCAGTTCCTCCGCGGTGAGGTCGGCATGGCGACGCACGCGCAGGGTGTAGCCGGCGGTGCTCACGCGGGTCACGGCCTGCCGCACCGCGCGCATGTCGCGGCCCTTGAGCGTGAACCGGTCGACGTGGATGATCGCCTCGTCACCGATGTTGAGGGTGCGCAGCCCGGCGTCCTCGTAGACGGCGGCGCCGTCGGCGCTCGCCGCCAGGACGGCCGGGTACAGGCTGTGCCGGCGGCAGTCCTCCAGCCAGGCGTTCACCGCGGCGCGCCAGGATTCCCGGTCGCCGATCGGGTCGGCGCTGGCCATGGAGACCGGACCGACCACCCGGCTCGTGACCACGGCCCGACGGTCGGGCGCGGCGATCACCGACTTGTCGCGCCGGGTGGCGAAGTAGCCCAGCGAATCGTCCTCGCCGTAGGTCAGCAGCAGGCGCCGTACTTCCAGCTCCTCGGGCTCGGTCATCAGCTCGTCGCCGCGGCCGGCCCGCCAGAACGCCATCAGGGCCAGGATCAGCACCGTCGCCGACATGACACCGGCGAAGGAGTAGATCCAGGGCGGTCCCGAGTGTCCGTTGAGCATCAGGTCGAGCCGCCGGGGGAGGGAGACGCCGAAGGTGGAGCGCAGGGCCCACACCGCGATCTCGACGGGGCCGCGCAGCCTGCCCGGGAAGGTGAAGGTGAGCGCGAGCGTGATGAGGTACGACAGCAGCAGGCCGCCGGTGAGCACGCCGATCGCGGCGCGGCGCGAGCCGTGCGCGAGACGCGCCGGGAAGGCAGGCCGGGCTGAGATCGCCAGGGCCAGCGTCGCCGCGCTGACCGCCGCGGCCAGGGCCGCTCCCGGGAGGGAGTAGCGGACCTCGAAGTAGTTCGCCACCAGCCACGGGACGCGCGCGGACCCCTCGTCGCCCAGTTCCTCGGTGACGATGAGGCCGAGCACGAGGACGTTCGCGGCGACCTCGAGGGCCATCAGCGCACAGGCCACGGTGTGCGCCGCGCGGAGCCGCCGCCGGAGCGCTCCGCTGAGCACCGTGAGCAGCGCGACGAACAGGAGGCTGGGGAAGGCGGGGATGCCGAACACGCCCAGGATGTCGGCCGTGAAGTTGAAGAAGCGGTCGCCGCGGATCACCGCGCCGAGCAGCGAAACGACGGCCGCGAAGAACATGGCCCGCGCCAGCCAGGTGGCGGTGGCCTCGTTGGTCCGCTCGCGGACGCTCTGCTGCATCGGCTACCTCTCTCGGCGTGTGCGTACCGGCGTGTACGACTCACGTGGAAAAGACTCCAAATGATAGCCTTGACACAGGTCCGTCCGACGTCGGCGCCGGTGAAAGCCGGTCACGACGATGCGAAGCGCCACCACGGTGTCACTCCCTGCGGGGTGGTCCTCGGTAGTGGCCGCCGGAGTCCTGCGACAGCACGCTGTCCGCGGAGATTCCGACGGCTTCGATCGATGACCGCACCGGGGCGCTCCGCCGCCGCGTCGAATGACGAGGCCGTGCGCAACTGCGCGTGGCCGGGCACGGACGGTCCTGTGTCCGAAAGGTTCCACTTCACTTCATGTCCGACAACATCCAGGTCGAACTGGACGACGACATCACCGAAGCCGTCGCCGTCATCGACAACGGTTCGTTCGGCAAGCGCACCATCCGGTTCGAGACCGGCCGGTTCGCGCTGCAGGCCGCCGGTGCCGTCGCCGCCTACCTCGACGACGAGACCATGCTGCTGTCGACCACGGCGCACAGCAAGCACCCCAAGGAGCACTTCGACTTCTTCCCCCTCACGGTGGACGTCGAGGAGCGCATGTACGCCGCGGGCCGCATCCCCGGCTCGTTCTTCCGTCGCGAGGGTCGCCCGTCGACCGACGCGATCCTCACCTGCCGCCTGATCGACCGGCCGCTGCGCCCGTCCTTCGTCGACGGCCTGCGTAACGAGATCCAGGTCGTCGTGACCGTGCTCTCGCTCGATCCCAAGGACCTGTACGACGTGGTGGCCATCAACGCCGCCTCCGCGTCCACCCAGATCGCGGGCCTGCCCTTCTCCGGCCCCGTCGGCGGCGTGCGCGTCGCCCTGATCGACGGCCAGTGGGTCGCCTTCCCGACCGTCGAGCAGCTCGAGGGCGCCGTCTTCGACATGGTCGTCGCGGGTCGCATCGTCTCGGGCTCCGGCAAGGACGCCGACGTCGCGATCATGATGGTCGAGGCCGAGGCCACCGAGAACGTCATCGAGCTCGTCGCGGGCGGCGCCACCGCGCCGACCGAGGCCGTCGTGGCCGAGGGCCTCGAGGCCGCCAAGCCCTTCATCGCCGCACTGTGCGAGGCGCAGAAGGAGCTGGCCGCGCGCGCTGCCAAGCCCACCGGCGAGTTCCCGCTGTTCCCGGCCTACCAGGACGACGTCTTCGCCGCCGTCGAGGCTGCTGCCTCGGCCAAGCTGGACGCCGCACTGTCGATCGCCGGCAAGCAGGAGCGCGACGCCGCCACCGACGCCCTCAAGGGTGAGGTGCTCGAGGAGCTGGGCCCGAAGTTCGAGGGCCGCGAGGGCGAGATCGGCGCGGCCTTCCGCTCGCTGACCAAGAAGCTGGTGCGCAAGCGCATCCTCACCGACCACTTCCGCATCGACGGCCGTGGCATCACCGACATCCGCTCGCTGAGCGCCGAGATCGCCGTGATCCCGCGCGCGCACGGCAGCGCGCTGTTCGAGCGCGGCGAGACCCAGATCCTGGGTGTCACCACGCTGGACATGGTGAAGATGGCGCAGCAGATCGACTCGCTCGGACCCGAGAAGAGCAAGCGCTACATGCACCACTACAACTTCCCGCCGTACTCGACCGGTGAGACCGGCCGCGTGGGCAGCCCGAAGCGTCGCGAGATCGGCCACGGCGCGCTCGCCGAGCGCGCACTGGTGCCCGTGCTGCCGTCGGTGGAGGAGTTCCCCTACGCCATCCGTCAGGTCTCGGAGGCGCTGAGCTCCAACGGTTCCACGTCGATGGGCTCGGTGTGCGCCTCGACCATGTCGCTGCTCAACGCCGGTGTGCCGCTGAAGGCCCCCGTCGCGGGTATCGCCATGGGCCTGGTGTCCGACGAGGTCGACGGTCAGGCCCGCTACGTAGCCCTGACCGACATCCTCGGTGCCGAGGACGCCTTCGGCGACATGGACTTCAAGGTGGCGGGCACCAGTGACTTCGTCACCGCGCTGCAGCTCGACACCAAGCTCGACGGCATCCCCTCGCAGGTCCTGGCCGGCGCCCTGGCGCAGGCCAAGGACGCTCGCACCACGATCCTCGAGGTCATGGCCGAGGCGATCGACGCGCCCGACGAGATGAGCCCGTACGCCCCGCGGATCACCACCATCAAGGTGCCCGTGGACAAGATCGGTGAGGTCATCGGCCCCAAGGGCAAGACGATCAACTCCATCACCGAGGAGACCGGCGCCAACATCTCCATCGAGGATGACGGCACCGTGTTCGTCGGTGCGGCCGACGGCCCGTCGGCACAGGCGGCGATCGACCGGATCAACGCCATCGCCAACCCGCAGCTGCCGAAGGTGGGCGAGCGCTTCCTGGGCACCGTGGTCAAGACCACGGCGTTCGGTGCCTTCGTCTCGCTGGTGCCCGGCCGTGACGGCCTGGTGCACATCAGCAAGCTGGGCAACGGCAAGCGCGTGAACAAGGTCGAGGACGTGGTCAACGTCGGCAGCAAGCTGCAGGTGGAGATCGCGGACATCGACGAGCGCGGCAAGATCAGCCTGATCCCCGTGGTCGAGGAGGCGGCTCCGGCCGCCGAGTCGGACGCCGCGGCGACCGAGGCGTAGCACTGAGCGGCCTGAAAACGCAGGCTGCGCGGGCGGGGGCATCCGGATCGGGTGCCCCCGTCCGTCGTAGTGTGCTGCCCGGCGGCCTGCGGGTGGTCACGGAGACGGTGCCGGGTTCCCGGTCCGCCGCCGTCGGCCTGTGGGTGGCGGTCGGCTCGCGCGACGAGCACCCCGCCTCGGCGGGCTCGGCGCATTTCCTGGAACACCTGCTGTTCAAGGCGACTCCGCACCGTGATGCGGCGTCGCTGGCAGCCGAGATGGACGCGGTGGGCGGCGAGATCAACGCCTTCACCTCGAAGGAGCACACGTGCTACTACGCGCACGTGCTCGACACCGATCTCGAGCTGGCCGTCGACGTCGTCACCGATGTGGTGCTCGGCGGCCTGTGCCGCCCGCTCGACGTCGACGTCGAACGCGAGGTGGTCCTCGAGGAGCTCGCCATGCGCGACGACGATCCGGAGGACCTCGCCAACGAGGCGGCCACGGCCGCGCTGTTCGGCGATCATCCGCTGGCGCGGCCCGTGCTCGGCACCGAGGAGTCGGTCTCGGCGATGACCGCCGCGCGGCTGCGCGGATTCCACCGGCGTCGCTACACACCCGAGCGGATGGTGCTGGCCGTCGCCGGCAATGTGACGCACGCGCAGGTGGTCCGGTTGGCGCGCAAGGCTTTCGCCGGCCGGCTCGACGGTGCGCGGGAATCGGCGCCGGTGCGTTCCGGGATCCGGCGGGCGCCGAAGGCGCCGTCGCTCACCGTGGTGGGCCGCGAGGGCGAGCAGTCGCACCTGGTGGCCGGGACTCGCGCGTACGGCCGGTTCCATCCCGATCGGTGGGCGCTCTCGGTGCTCAACACGGCGATCGGTGGCGGGCTGAGTTCGCGTCTGTTCCAGGAGATCCGGGAGCAACGCGGTCTGGCTTACACGGTGTACTCCGCCGTGGACACCTACGCGGACACCGGTGCCTTCTCGGTGTACGCCGGGTGCTCGCCGGAGCGGCTCGGCGAGGTCGCCGCGGTCGCCCGGGCGGTGCTGGAGGACGTGCGCGACAACGGTCTCACCCCGGCGGAACTGGCGCGTGCCAAGGGATCTCTGCGCGGCGGGCTGGTGCTGGGGCTCGAGGACGTGCAGTCCCGGATGCATCGGATCGGTCGCAGCGAGATCAACTACCAGAACCAGCGCACGGTGACCCGGACGCTGGCGACCATCGACCGGGTGTCCGCGGATGATGTGAACCGCGTTGCGCGGGATCTGCTGTCGCGGCCCTTCGGGGGAGCGGTCCTCGGGCCGCACCGCGGCAAGCGGGGGCTACCCGCATCGGTGCGTAATTGGCTGGGATGATTTCCGCGCGCGGGAAAGCTGTCGTTCGGTGACAAAACTTTCGATCTGAATCGCGCATTTCCTCGACCGGGGGTGTTCTCGGCCGTGGCGAATTGTCGGGTTGGCGGTCCGTGGAATCGGACGGGGTTGTACGCTTTGCAATGCCAAAAACGATTCCATGATCAAAGGAATGCCAATGACATCGTTCGCACGTCTTGCGGTCGCCTCCGTCGCCGCCGTCGGAGCGGTCGTCACGCTCGTGCCGGCCTCGGCGAATGCGGCCGGCTCGGTCATCTTCCGCGGCACCGTCACCGGCGGTACCTCGATTCGGACCGACGCCCCGAACGCCACCGTGACCTGGGTCGGTGACTACGACGACGCCGGGAGCCTGCTCGTGCGCACCAACTGCGTGATCGCCCGCCACGAGCTGGGCGTGATCGGCATTCCGCCGTCGCCGCTGCCCAAGGAGCGGTGCGAGGGAATCAAGGGCGTCGACCTGTCCGATCGCCTGCTGTTCTGGCAGAACGCCACCACCGGCGCCTCGGGTTCGGCCCGGTCCGAATACGACGGCACCTTCCAGGTGAAGCCGGGCAAGGGCGCGATCACCGTGCAGATCACCGGCATCGTGGGGACCGCGATCGCGAGCTACGCGGGATAACCACAGACGAAAGGCGGCGCCCCTCGGTTCGAGGGACGCCGCCTTTCGTGTGCGCTACGTGCGGTACGCCGGGGGCACGGGCTTCCCTTCGGCGGCGAGCACGCCGCGCAGCCGCGTCGGGTAGTCGGTGATGATGCCGTCCACGCCGTAGCCGATCTGGCGGCGCATCTCCGCCGCCTCGTTCACGGTCCACGGGATCACCTGCAGGCCGGCGGCGTGCGCCGCGGTCACGAGCTTCGCATCGGAGAGCTCGTAGTCGGGCGACAGCACGTCGAATCCGGCCGCCTTCACGGCGCGCACCACGTCACCGTCGAACTTCTCGTAGCTCACCGGGCCCAGCCAGGCCGAGTTCTTCTTCCAGGTGGTGGCGTCGTACAGGGCCACCAGCGGCACCGACGGGGCCTGGGCGCGCACCAGCGGCAGCGAGCGCCAGTCGAAGCTCTGCACCGTGATCCGGTCCAGGACACCGGCCGTGCGGGCGGCGCCCAGGATGCGGTCCACGAACTCCTGCGGCTGCGCCGACTTCGACCGGTCCTCGGCCTCGATCTTGGTCTCGATGTTGTAGCGGATCGTGTTGCCCCGGTAGCCCGCCACCAGATCGAAGAGCTGGGGGAGCGTGGCGATGCGGTTGCCCTCGACCACCTTCGCGTCCGGGAACTTCGGCAGCTTCTTATCGCACCGCAGCGTTCGCACCTGGGCGTAGGTGAGATCGTGGATCGTCTTGCCCACGTACGGGAACTGCGGGTCGCCCGGCGTGGCCGCGTCGGTGTCGCTGCACTTGTCGGCCTGCACCGTGGGGTCGTGCCAGATCAGCGGCACCTTGTCCTTGGTGAGCACGATGTCGAGTTCGAGCGTGCTCACCCCCAGCTCCACGGAACGGGCGAAGCCGTACAGCGATTCCTCGGTGTGCTCGCCCCGGCCGCCGCGATGCGACTGCAGGTCGAAGGAGGACGACGGGGCCGCCTGCACGGGAGCGGCCAGCGCGGCCCCTCCGACGACGACGGTGACGGTGGCGGCCGCAGCGGCGATCCGGCGCAGGGCGGGTGAGCTGATTCGCATGGCGGAACGGTAGCCGCGCCGGGTGAACCGGCGGTGAATGCCGAACGCCCGCGAGGTCGGTGACCCCGCGGGCGTTCGGCGCACCGTCAGTCCTGCTTGTCGTTCGCGTGCGTCACCTTGTTCACCACCGCGTCCTTGAGTGACCACTTCGCCGCCATATCGCCGCCCAGGTGGTCGGAGACGCGCGGCCGGATGATCAGCCAGCTGAGCGACAGCACGGCCACGAACACCGGCACGCCGATCAGCACCACGATGAAGTTGGTCTTGTCCCAGAACGCGTCGGCGCTCTTCCAGCCCGAGTAGGCCATGCCGACGATCACGAAGAACAGGAAGGCCAGGCCCACGTAACTCATGAACGGGGCCCACGGCGCCCGGAACGAGCTCGACGGGACGAGACCGGCGTCGGACAGCTTCCGGTAGCGGATGTGGCAGATGAAGATCATCGACCACACGCCCACGACGGCGATCGCGGACGCTTCCAGGGCGATGTCGAAGGCCTTGCCGGGGACCAGCGCGTTGAGGACGGCACCGGCCACGTAGAACAGCGAGGTCACCAGGATGCCGGTGGCCGGCACGCCGGACTTGCTCATGTTCATGAACATCTTCGGCGCCTCGCGGCTGGCGGCGAGGCTGCGCAGCATGCGGCCGGTGGTGTACAGGCCCGCGTTGAGCGAGCTCATCGCGGCGATGATCAGTACCGCGTTGATCAAGTCGGCCATCCAGCCGATGCCGAGCCGCTCGAAGACCGTGACGAAGGGCGAGGAGTAGTTGCCCTGGTTGTCCGTGACGCCGTACTGGCTGGTGGGCAGGATGCACACGAGCAGGAAGATCGAACCGCAGTAGAACACGGCGATACGCAGGATCACCGAGTTCACGGCCTTGGGCACCTCGCGCTGCGGGTTCTGCATCTCGCCGGCGGCGATGCCCACCATTTCGATGGCGGCGTAGGCGAAGACGACGCCCGACATCACGACGATGGGCGCGAGCCAGCCGAAGGTCTCGCTGTGCGGCCAGAAGCCGCCGGGGTTGCTCCACAGGTTGGAGAAGCCGGCCTGGTGTTCGGGTTGAGCGGGGATGCCGAGCGCGGGATCGGCCTCCTTGCCCTTGATGGTCACCTGGCCGATCACCAGCACCAGTCCCACGACGAGGAACATCACGATGGCGCCGACCTTGAGGATCGATGCCCAGAACTCGAATTCACCGAAGGCGCGCGCCGAGAGCAGGTTGATCACCAGCACGATCGCCAGAGCGATGATCACCGTGACCCAGTTCGGGGCGTCTATCCACTTCTTCGTGTACTTGGCCACCGCGGACAGTTCCGCGACGCCCGTCAGTGCCCAGAAGATCCAGTACAGCCAGCCTGCCGCGAACGCCGCGCCCTCGCCGAAGAACTCGCGGGCGTACGAGACGAAGGCACCGGAACTCTGCCGGTACAGCACCATCTCGCCCAGGGCCCGCATCAGGAAGAAGGCGATCACGCCCACGAAGGCGTAGCTGAACAGCAGGGCGGGGCCGGTGCTGTTGAGGCGGGTGGCCGAGCCCAGGAACAGGCCGGTGCCGATGGCGCCACCGATGGCGATCATCTGCACGTGTCGCCGGCCGAGGGTCTGCTTGTAGCCCTCCTGCTCGGCGGCGAACTTATCGACGGGTTTCGTCATGGATGGGTCTTTCTCCTCGACGTGACGGTGCGCGGTGGGTTGTGCGCTGGATGGGAATGTAGACCCCGCAACCGTTCCGCGGACGTGTTACCGCGAGATGACTTTCGGATATCCATCAGCGGCGGCGTGTAAACATAGGGCATGACCGACTTCTCCGACCTCGGGGAGCTCTTCGCATTCCTCTCGCAGCACGCGCCCTTCGACGGGTTGCCGGACGAGGAGCGGGCGCGGCTGGTGGCCGATTCGTCGGTGAGCGAGTACGCCCGCGGTGTGCTGATCCTCGACGGCATGTCGGCGTCGCCGGAGCACGCCTACGTGGTGCTCTCCGGACAGGTGGGGCTGTGGAACCTGCCCAACGTGGCGTCGGTGGACCGCGGCGATGTCGACGAGGTGGTGGGGCCGGGCGGCGTCTTCGGCTACGTGGTGATCCTGGTGGGCGCCAAGGGCGGCCCCCGCGCGGTGGCGCTGACCGACGTGACGCTGCTGCAGCTCCCGGCGTGGGCGGTGGCGGACATGTTCTCCACGCCCGCCGGGGCCGCCTTCCTCGCCACCGAGCTCGCCAAACCGGCTCCGGGGCGGTCGTCGGAGCAGGTCAGTGAGCGCAACGTGGGCGAGATCGTGCTCCGCGACCCCGTGACCTGCCCGCCCACCATCAGCATCCGCGAGGCCGCCACCGCGATGACCGAGGCGAAATCGGGCTACATCGTGGTCCAGAACGGGGCCGGGGAGCCGCTGGGCATCGTCACCGATCACGACCTGCGGGCGCGGGTGATCTCCCAGGCCAGACCCGTGACCGATGCCGTCTCCGCCGTGATGACGGCGCCGCTGCACGGCGTGCCGGCCACCACGCTGTCGAGCGATGTGCTGATCGACATGCTCGACCGCAAACTGCACTACATGGCCGTGCTCGACCCGAAGGGGGTCGTGCAGGGCGTGGTCCAGGACGTCGACTTCCTCACCGTGCCCACCACATCGACCTTCGCGCTGCAGCGCCGGATCGAGCGGGCACCGGCGGAGGAGCTGCCGGACATCGGCCGGACCATCCGCGAGATCTTTCCGGTCCTCACCCGGCAGCACGCCCCGGTGCGGCACGTCTCCGGTGTCGCGGCGGTGGCGATCGAGGCCATGGTGCGCCGCTGTATCGAGCTCGAACTGCCCGTGCACCCGGAGCTGCACGAGGGCGATTTCACCTGGTTGTCCCTGGGCAGCGTCTCCCGGCGCGAGGTGGTGCCCAGCTCGGACGTCGACAGTGCCATCATCCTCACCGATATGCCCGGCGCCACCGAGGCGCAGGTCGAGGAGCGGCGTTCGGCCGCCCTCGCCCTCGCCACCGCGGTGCACGACCGGCTCGAGGAGTGCGGTATCCCGTCGGACACCAACGGGGCGATCGCCGCGAAGCCCAGGTTCTGCCGCACCGAGTCCGAATGGCTCTACGCGGCAGGCGAATGGATCGACGCGCCGCTGTCCAACAACGCCATGATGATGGCCTCGCTGCTGGTGGACGGGCGCCCGGTGTGGGGCGATCTGACCCTGCAGCCGGTGGCCGGCGTGTACCAGCACCTGTCGGAGCATCAGCACTCCTTCATGCTGATGCTCCGGGAGGCGCTCACCGCCAAGGCCAGGATCCGTTCCGTGCGGGATGTGATCTCCTTGCGCGGCGGTACCTTCGACATCAAGGCGCACGCCCTCGTACCCGTGGTGAACATCGCCCGGTGGGCGGCGCTGAGCCGCGGTTCCACCAAGCTGCAGACCCGCAACCGGCTCGCCGCCGGTGCGGATTCGCCCGTGCTGCCGGATGATTCGGCTGAGGTGCTGCGCGACTGCTTCTCCATCCTGGAGCGGATCCGAATGGAGTACCAGGTGGGGCAGATGGCCAAGGGACGCACACCCGGCGATGTGCTGTCGATCCGCCGGATCCCGTCGCTCGACCGCGGCCTGCTGGAACAGTGCGTACGCGAGATCGCCGCGGTGCAGCGCCGGATGGGCAACCTCGCGCAGTACCTCGATACCGGGGAGTGGTGAGCGGGTTGCTCAGCCCAGCACCGACTCCGGGGTCTTGGCCGGGATGTCGAGGGCTGCGCCCACGCTGGCGTTGAGCAGCTCCCCGTCGTGCGTCGAGAGGCCGGCGGCGAGCGCGGGATCGTCGGAGCAGGCGGCGCGCCAGCCCTTGTCGGCGATCTTCAGCACGTAGGGCAGCGTCGCGCCAGTGAGGGCGAAGGTGGAGGTGCGGGGCACGGCGCCGGGCATGTTCGCCACGCAGTAGAACACCGTCTCGCCCACGGTGAAGGTCGGATCGTCGTGCGTGGTGGGGCGCGAGTCGGCGAAGCAGCCGCCCTGGTCGATCGCGATGTCCACCAGGACGGCGCCGGGCCGCATGCGGTGCACCAGCTCGGTGGACACCAGCTTCGGCGCGGCGGCGCCCGGGATCAGGACGGCGCCGATCACCAGATCGGACTCCACCACGGCCTCCTCCAGCGCGAGCGAGGTCGAGTAACTGGTGTGCACGCGGCCGCCGAACTGCGCGTTCACGGCGCGCATCTTGCGCACGTCGAGATCGAAGACCGTCACATCGGCGCCCATGCCGGCCGCGATCTGCGCGGCGTTGATGCCGGACACGCCGCCGCCGAGCACGGTGACCTTCGCGGGCGCGGTGCCGGGGACGCCGCCCATGAGCACGCCGCGGCCGCCCTTGGAGCGCATCAGGTGATAGCTGCCCACCTGCGGCGCGAGCCGGCCGGCCACCTCGGACATCGGGGCCAGCAGCGGGAGCGAGCCATCGGCCAGCTGCACCGTCTCGTAGGCGATCGACGTGGTCTTCGAGCCCAGCAGCGCATCGGTGCAGGGGCGTGACGCCGCGAGGTGCAGGTAGGTGAAGATCGTCTGGTCGGGACGCATCCGCGCGTACTCCGGTTCGATCGGCTCCTTGACCTTGAGCAGCAGATCGGCCTCGCCCCACACGTCGTCGGCCGAGGGCACGATGCGCGCACCCGCCGCCGTGAAGTCGTCGTCGCTGATGGCCGAACCCAGGCCCGCGCCCTGCTGGATCAGGACGTCGTGGCCGTGGCGCGCCAGTTCGGCGACGCCGCCGGGCGTGATCGCCACGCGGTACTCGTTGTTCTTGATCTCGGTGGGGATTCCGACACGCATCGTGTGCTCCTGTTCGGGACGGGATGGGCGAGCTATGGCCTGTGTCACAAGTGTGAAGAAACATCGACAAGTGCACAATCCCTCCGAAGGAGATTCTGTAATCTTCGGCCATGGGAGACGAAGATTCTCAGAACTCCGCGTACCGCCCGCCGCTGCCGAACGATCGTCGTCCGCTTCTCGATGAGGTGGACCGCCGCATCCTGCTGGTGCTGCAGCGCGACGGCCGGGTCTCCAACGCCGCGCTCGCCGAGGAGGTCGGTCTCGCCGCCTCCACCGTGCACACCCGGGTGCGCCGGCTGGTGGAGGCGAACGTGATCCGCGGCTTCTACGCCGATGTCGATCCCGCCGCCGTGGGTCGCCCGCTGCGCGCCATGATCTCCGTGCGCCTGCGCTCCACCGCCCGCCACCGCATCCGCCAGTTCGTGGAATCGGTGATCGACCTGCCACCCGTGATCGACGCCTACTTCCTGGCCGGCGGCGACGACTACGTGCTGCACGTGGCGGCCATCGACACCGACGATCTACGGCACCTCGTCGAACACCTCAGTGCGCGTGAGGAGATCGCCGGCACCAATACCTCGCTCGTCTTCGAACACGTCCGGGGTTCGGCCCCGCTGTAGCGGCTCAGCGACGCGGGTCGGCGCGGCCGTTGCCGTACAGGAACTCCGCGCGGCCGGACCGGTCGGCGCCGATGAAGGCGTACATCTGCGGATCGGGCTCCGTCCCTCCGACCATGACGATGTCGCCGCACCACGGGATCAGCGGCACCGGCTCTGCGGTGAACGCCGGGCCGTCGGCATCGTCGGGAAAGGACGAGACCAGGCGGAGCTCGCCGTGGTCGAGGTACACACGCGAGGATTCCGTGGACGTGGCGTACGTGCCGACGAATCGGTGCGGGTCGATGCTCGGCGTGGGGTTGGTCGGCACCGGACGCGCGGGAGGGCGGAGCCCCGTCAGGCGCTCGATCACGCTCGCGGCCACGGACTCCGCGACCTGCCCGCCCCCTTCGCCGTTGGTCAGGACCGCCACGGCGATTCCGTGTTCGGGGAGCATGCGCAAGGTTGCTTCCTGCCCGATCGTGGTGCCGTCGTGACCGATCAGTGCCGCACCGTGCCAATCGAAGAGCTCCCAGCCGAGGCCTCGGGCCGATTCGTCTCCACCGACGTCGGTCTGGCGAAGATGGCTCGCCCGCATGGCCGTCGCACTGCGTTCGGACAGCACGCGCTCGCCGGTCGGCGCCAGCCCGCCGCCGAGGTGGGCCATCGCGAACCGCACCAGATCACTCGCCGACATCGCCAGCATCGAGCCCGCAGGCGCCATGGACATCGGTGTGCCCCAGACCCGCGCGGGAACCGTCGCCCCGTCGGCCCGCCGGACGTGCCCATGCGCGGCACCGAGGCGCCCGGCGCTCGCGATGCCGGTTGCGGCGCCGGTGATCTCCAGCGGGTCGAGGAGTCGATCGCGAAGAACCCGCTCGAACGGAACCCCGTGGACCACTTCCAGAATGCGGCCCAGCACCACGAAGCCGGCGTTGTTGTACGAGGACAGCCGTCCCGGCGCGAAGAACTGCGGAGCCGTCGCGAGACGCTCGACGTACCGCGCGATGCAACCGGGCCCGTCACCCGTGTCGTGAAAGAGATCGCCTTCGAAACCTGCACTGTGCGTGAGCAGATGGCGGACGGAGATGGTGGCGCAGGCGTCCGGATCGGCGGTCCGGAACTCCGGGAGGTGCCGCTGTACGGGCGCGTCCAGGTCGATCCGCCCCGCGTCCACGAGTTGCATGACGAGCGTTGCGGTCCACACCTTGGTGATCGAACCGATCTGAAACGGTGTGCGCTCGGCGACCGGAGCAGCGGCACCGACGTGTGCCGTCCCGTGCGCGAAGGAGGTGACCCGGCCGTCGGCCAGCACCGCGACGGACACCGCAGGTACGCTCTGCTCTTCCAGCAGCGCGGGGACGGTGCACTGGAGCCACTCCCGCAGTTCCTGCCGCTGATCCACAGCGTTCTCCTTCCCCGCCCGAAAATGCGTTGCCCGGGGCGATCGTGTCCGTAAGACTCAACCCGAATCGTGGCCCCGTGTCACTCGAAATAGGCGGAGCGCGTGGGGCTCAGCGCCAGGCTCGGCCCCACTCGGTGGTGGGGCCACTCCCAGAAGGTAGGAACTGTGACGGAATTCGCCCCCGTAGTCGGCGCCCAGTGGTCGGACCCTTTCGAACGGGGCGAGAAGGTGACCGACACCGGAACCTTCCGGCTCGCGATCGACGACGACCTCGATCACGAATCGCGGGCGCAGATCCTCGTCCGCGGCGACCGCACCTACGCGCTCGTCGACCGGGCCACGGCGGGCCTGCCCGGGATCGCCGATGCGGTCGACGAACGGTCGCTCCGCGCCGCGCTCGATAGCGGCGGCGTCGTCATGAACGGTCCGGATCATCTCTTCTTCCTCCCGGGTGCGCGCAAGGCCGACCTGCTCGCGGGCCGCGACGCCCCGTCCGTCCGGCAGCTCACGACCGCGGACGCTGAGGCCTTCGAGGCCTTCGAGGCGGCGTCGTCGGACCAGGACCTCGACGACGCCTACGTGGAACTGGACCACTGGGTCGTCTTCGGTGCCTTTGACAGCGGCCGCCTGGTCGCGGCAGGCAGTGCCTACCCGTTCGAGGGCGATACCCAGCTCGCCGACCTCGGCGTCCTCACCCTCGCGGACCGGCGGGGGCGCGGGTACGCGTGCGCCGTTGTCCATGCGATGGCGCGGCACGTGATCGCGCTCGGCTACGAGCCCCAGTACCGATGCCAGCTCGACAATGCGGGGTCGATCGCGCTTGCCGCCAAGGCCGGTTTCGCTGAGTTCGGAACCTGGGATCAGCCACTGCCCGCTGACGACTGACGGCCGGCCGGCACCCTGCTGCAACCGGTGACGATCCTGGTGTCGCCGTCCGGAACCGGCCTTGCCTAGTGTGAACGGGTGAGTGCAACCAGGATCATCCGCGCGGCCGACCGCACCCACTGGCGCGGGGAGGGGTTGTACACCCGCCAGTCGATGCCCTTCACCGGGAACTTCGACCTCGGTGCCAACGCGCACGGCCAGCTCCTGGTGCACAACGACGATCTCGTGGACCCCGGCGCCGGCGTCGACCGGCACTTCCACCGCGACGCCGAGATCGTCACCTGGGTGGTGGCGGGGGAGATCCACCACGACGATTCGTCGGGGTCGAGGGGGCTCGTGCGCGCCGGGCAGATCCAGGCGATGAGCGCGGGGACCGGTGTCAACCACCGCGAACAGAACCCGCGCGCCACGCGCACCGTGGCCCGCGTGATCCAGATGTGGCTGCCGCCGAACGAACCCGGAGGTGTGCCCGAGTACCGCACCGCCGACGTCGCGCTGGACGGACGCGGCCTGGTCACGGCGGCCTCCGGGATCGCCGGGCACGAGCCGGCGGTCGCCATCGGCAACGATGCCGCGGCGCTGTACGCCGCCCGCCTCTCCGCGGGCGAGGCGGTCACGCTCCCGCCCGCGCCCTTCGGGCACCTGTTCGTGGTGGCCGGCACCGTCGAGGCCGACGGTGAGCTGCTCGCCGAGGGTGACGCCCTGCGCACCGTCGACTCCGATGAGCTGCACGTGCGCGCCACCGCGGACGCGGAGATCCTGTTCTGGGAGATGCGGGCGCAGGCGCGCTCGGCGCTGCGCTGACGGTGATTGCGCCGCGGTCCTGCGCATCGGGTGCTGCTGTAGCAAGATTCTCCGCGTGAGCGAGACCGAGCCGACAGCCGAACACCGCCGCCTCGCCGAGAGCCCCGGACCCGACGGGCCCTGGCGCCTGTGGGGCCCGTACCTGTCCGGGCGGCAGTGGGGAACCGTCCGCGAGGACTACAGCGCCGACGGCGATGCCTGGGCCAGTTTCGGATTCGAGCAGGCGCACCGCCGCGCCTACCGGTGGGGCGAGGACGGGCTGGGCGGCATCTGCGATCGCTACGGCTTCCTCAACCTGGCCGTGGGCCTGTGGAACCACAACGACCCCATACTCAAGGAACGGCTGTTCGGGCTCACCAACGCCCAGGGCAACCACGGTGAGGACGTCAAGGAGTACTGGTGGCCCGTGGACGGGACGCCGACGCACAGCTGGATGCACTGGATGTACCGGTATCCGCAGGCCGAGTATCCCTATCAGCGGCTGCGCGAGGAGAACGCGGCCCGCGACCGCACCCAGCGCGAGTTCGAGCTCGCCGACACCGGCATCCTCGCGGACAACCGCTTCTTCGACGTGCACGTGCGCTACGGCAAGGCGGCCCCCGACGACATCTGCGTGGAGATCGAAGCCGTGAACAACGGCCCGTCGCCCGCCCCGCTCGATCTGCTGCCGCAACTGTGGCTGCGCAACACCTGGGCCTGGGGCCACGACGACCGCCGCGGGGAGATCGCGCGGCTGCCGCAGTCCGAGCTCGCCGCGGGCGGCCTGGAGGCCGTCCGGGTGACGCACCAGTGGCTGGGCGAGTACTACCTCGCGGCCGAGGGTGAACCCGAAGTCCTGTTCTGCGACAACGAGACCGACGGCGTGGAGTTGTTCGGCAACGCGGAGAACGCCTCGCCCTATCCGAAGGACGCGATCAACAAGCGGGTGGTGCACGGCGACGAGGCAGCGGTCAATCCGGAGGGGCGCGGCACCAAGGCCGCGTTCTGGTACCGGTTCGCCTCGGTCCCGCCGGGGGAGAGCGTGACGGTGCGGCTGCGCCTGTCGCACCGCGCACCGTCGCTGGATACCTTCGGTCCCGGTTTCGCCGCCGTGCTGGCCGACCGCCGCGCCGAGGCCGACGAGTTCTACGGCACCGTGATCCACGAGGACGTGACCGGTGAGGACCGGCACGTGGCGCGCCGCGCCTACGCCGGCATGCTGTGGAACAAGCAGCTCTACCGGTACGACGTGGAGAGCTGGCTCGACGGCGACCCGGCCGTGGACCCCTCGCCGCGCGAGCGGGCGGATCCGGGGCGCCGCAACACCAACTGGAAGCACTTCTCGCTGGCCGACGTGATCTCGATGCCCGACGAGTGGGAGTACCCCTGGTTCGCCGCCTGGGACCTGGCCTTCCACTGCATCCCGCTGGCCCACGTGGACGCCGAGTTCGCCAAGGAACAGCTGGTGCTCATGTGCCGCGAATGGGCGATGCACCCCAACGGCCAACTCCCCGCCTACGAATGGGAGTTCAGCGACGTCAATCCGCCCGTGCACGCCTGGGCCGCGTGGCACGTGTACCGCATCGACGGCTACCGCGACCGCGACTTCCTGGTGCGCGTCTTCACCAAGTTGCTGCTCAACTTCTCCTGGTGGGTCAACAGCAAGGGCTCCGACGATGCCGGGGTCTTCGAGGGCGGCTTCCTCGGCATGGACAACATCGGCTTCTTCAACCGCTCGGCGCCGCTGCCGCCCGGCTATCGCTTGGAGCAGTCGGACGCCACCAGCTGGATGGCCTTCTACTGCCAGCAGATGTTCAAGATCGCGCTCGAACTGTCCCGGCACGATCCGGCGTGGCAGGACTGCGCCACCAAGTTCCTCGAGCATTTCCTGCAGATCTCCCGCGCCACCTACAATTTCGGCTCGCACGGGCTCTCCCTGTGGGACGACGAGGACGGCTTCTTCTACGACGTGCTGGTGCGGCCCGATGGCACCGCGCAGCCGATGCGGGTGCGATCGATGGTGGGGCTGCTCCCCATCCTGGGGGCCACCGACGTGCCCACCTGGATCGCCGAGAAGTGTCCCGACGTCACCGCGCGGCTCAATTGGCTGCGCCAGCGCCGCCCCGAACTGGTGGAGCCACTGCTCGACAGCATCGGCGAGGGCGGCGAGCGGAAGATGCTGCTGTCGCTGGTGAATCCGGACCGGCTGCGGCGCGTGCTGGAGCGCATGTTCGACCCCGCGGAGTTCCTGGCGCCCTACGGCATCCGCTCGCTGTCGAAGGCGGAGCAGCAGGTGACCGAGGATGTCGAGGGCAACTCCGTCTCGATCGCCTACGAGCCCGGCGAATCGACCACCGGGATGTACGGCGGCAACTCGAACTGGCGCGGTCCCGTGTGGTTCCCGGTGAACGTGCTGCTGGCCGACAAGCTGCGCACCTACGGCCGGCACTTCGGCGACGCGTTCACCATCGCCATCCCCACCGGCTCGGACAACCTGTGCACGCTCGAGGAGGCGGCCGATGTGATCGACGGTGGGCTGGTGGGGCTCTTCCGCCCGGTCACCAGGCCCGACGGTGGCGGCGCCCGCCGGCCGGCCGACGCCGCGCGGATCGAGGGAAGCGACAATCCGCTGTGGTCCCAGCACCCCACCTTCTACGAGTACTTCGACGGCGATACGGGCGAGGGGCTCGGTGCCACACACCAGACCGGATGGACGGGTCTGGTGGCTCACTTGCACAACCCGCGTCTGCCTTTGGAGCCGCCCGCGTCCGATACACCCGTGCATTCCGAAAACAATGGTGAATTCACCTGATTGAGAACAGTGTACGCATTGCTTCGGGGAGTTAAGATTCGCTCCACGCGGGACGCTGACAACGGCATCCGCCCGGAGGTCAGGGACGATGATGCGATCCAAATCGGGGGTTGGGGCCGAGGTTCCGGTCCTCGCTGACGCGGAACCGGACGCCCGTGTCTTCGATGTAGTGGGAGTGGGTTTCGGACCCGCCAATCTCGCCTTGGCGATCGCGCTGGAGGAATCCGCGGCGGAGATCGACGCCGTCTTCCTCGAACGCCGCGACCGCTTCCAGTGGCACCCGGGAATGCTGTTGCCGGGCACCACGATGCAGATCAGCTTTCTCAAGGATCTCGCCACGCTCCGCAACCCGCACAGCACCTTCTCCTTCGTCTCCTACCTGGCGGCGCGCGGGCGGCTGGTCGATTTCGTCAACCGCGCGACACTCACCCCGGAACGGGCCGAATTCGCCGACTACCTCGCGTGGGCGGCCGGCCGCTTCGACCGGGTCGTGGCCTACGGCGAGGAAGTGACCGCCATCGAGGCGGCCGAACCCACCGCGCCCGCGGGCGCCCGGTTCGCCGTGCGCCACCGCGGTCGCGATGGCACGGTCTCCACGGTCTGGGCGCGGTCCGTGGTCGTCGCGCGGGGCCTGCAGGCGAGCCTTCCGGACTGGGCGCGCAGCAACGCCGACAGTGGGCGCGTCTTCCACGCGATCGAACTGCTCGACCGCGTCGACGAGCTGCGGCGCCGACTCGGCGGAGGCCTCGACGCGGGCCGGTTCCTCGTGGTCGGAGGCGGTCAGTCGGCCGCCGAGGTGGCCGCGTACCTGCATGACGCCGGAGCCGCGGTCGACGTGGTCTTCCGCGGCTTCGGTCTCGCCGCGGTCGACGAGAGCCCGTTCGTGAACCAGATATTCGACCCCGACGTGGTCGACGAGTTCCAGATCGCGCCGCCGCATGTGCGGGACGACCTACTGCGGCGCCATGCCAACACCAATTACGGCGCCGTGGAACACGCCCTCACCGAGGACCTGTTCACCCGCTGGTACCGCGAGCGGGTCAGCGGCGAACACCGCCTGCGAGTGCACCGCACCAGCGAGGTGACGGCCTGCGGTCCCGCCGCCGACGGCCTGCTCGATGTGACGGTGCGCGTCACCACCACGGGCGAGGAACGCACCGCGCCCTTCGACGCGGCGATCTGCGCGACCGGCTTCCGTCCCGCCGGATTGCACGGCCTGTCCACGGCGGCGCCGGACGGGACCGATGTCCGGGTCGCGCGCTCGCACCGCGCCGTGATCGAGGGCCGTGAGGTCCCGGGCCTGTACGTACAGGGCGCCGATCTGACCGGCCACGGCCTCGCCACCACACTCCTCTCCAACGCCGCCGTCCGGGCGGGGGAGATCGCAGCCGCACTCGAACACGACGATCACGAGGAGGAGCGATGACGAGCCGCACCGACAGCCCGCTGTTCCGCGCCACCGCCACCACACCGTTCACGGTCTTCGTCGCCGACGATCCCCGGGACGTCGAACTCGCGCAGGCGTTGCGCTACGACGCCTTCTCCACCGAGCTCGGCGCACCGCTGCCCGGTGCCACGATGAGCGAACGACTCGGCCGCCCCATCGATGTGGACCGGTTCGACGCGTACAGCTCGCAACTGCTGGTGCGGCACGAGCCCACCGGCCGCATCGTCGGCTGCTACCGGGTGATCCTGCCTGCACCCCGGGACCAGCGGGAGGTGTTCACCGAGACCATGTTCCAGCTCAGCCCGCAGTTCGCCGCGATCGCCGACGACGTCGCGGAATGGGGCCGGGCCACCATCGCGGCCGACTTCCGCGGCGGTGTGGTCTCCGTGCTCCTGCGGATCGCCTTGCTGGAGTTCTACGAGCGGTCCGGGTTCCAGTACGCGATGGGCTGCATGTCGGTCCGCATGGAGGACGGCGTGCACCCCCGGGGCGCGCTGATCCGCGCCACCCAGGGGTACGTGGACGACACCGACAGTCGCACCGTCGGCGAGCTGTACGCCGTGCCCCGCCGCCCCGTCGAGGTCGACGGCGTCCCCCTGGCGCGTTTACCGCGGCCCGCCGGCACAGTCGAGGAACTGGTGCCGCCCACCATCCCCACGGCGATCCGGTACGGCGGCCTGATCTGCGGCGACCCCTCGTACGACCCGGACTTCGAGATGGCCGATTTCCTGGTGCTCTTCGACGCCGACCGCCTGCGCAGCCGGGGCCTGATGGACGACGTGCGGGCGCTGGTGGCCGCACTGTGAACCTGATCGCACCGCTGACCCGGGCGGTGATCCGCCGCCCGCGCACCGTGCTCCTCCTGGCCGGCCTGGTGCTGGTCGTGCTCGGCTGGCTCGGCGCCGGTGTGGGCGGCGCCCTCAAGAGCGGCGGCAGCGTGGACCCGGCCGCCGAATCCGCTCGAGCGCAGGCCGTCCTGGACGAGGAGTTCGGGCGCGGCGGCTCCTCGCTGGTGCTCGCGCTGACCGCGTCCGAGGGCGCCGATCCGGCGGTCGGCGCCGACTACGCCGCCCGGGTCAGCGAACGGCTCCAGGCCGACCGGACCGTGCAGCGGGTGTCCTCCGCCTGGTCGGGACCGGCCGCACAGGCACGCCTGACCTCGGCGGACGGCCGCACCGGGCTCATCGTCGCGGCGGTGTCCGGCGGTAGCGGTGAGGCCCCGAAGAACGCGCAGGCACTGGTCGACGCCCTACCGCCGCCACCCACCGGGATCCGGCTCGATGTGGGCGGCGAGACCATCACCTACCAGCAGATCAACGAGCAGTCGGGCCGCGACCTCCTGCGCGCCGAGCTCGTGGCGCTCCCGCTCACCTTCCTGGTGCTGGTCTGGGCGTTCGGGGGACTGGTCGCCGCCGCGGTCCCGGTGGTGCTCGGAGTGGCCGCCATCATCGCCACCTCCGGTCTCCTGCGGCTCGTCGCCGAAGTCACCGACGTCTCCGTGTTCGCCCTCAACCTGATCACCGCGATGAGCCTCGCACTGGCCATCGACTACACGCTGCTCGTGGTCAGCCGGTACCGCGAGGAGGTGGCTGCGCGCGGTGACCGCGACGAATCGCTCGTCGTGGCCATGACCACGGCGGGCCGCACGGTGGTCTTCTCCGCCGTCACCGTCGGGCTGAGCCTGGCCGCGATGGTGCTGTTCCCGATGTACTTCCTCCGGTCCTTCGCCTACGCCGGACTCGTGGTCGTCGGCTTCACGGCCCTCGCCACGCTCATCGTCACGCCGGCCGTGCTCACCGTGCTCGGGAACCGGATCGACAAGGGGCGGGTGGGCCGCGGGCCCCGCCCTGCCGACGAATCCCGCTGGTACGGCATCGTCCGGGGCGTGCAGCGCCGCGCCCTGCCGCTGGGGATCGGTGTCGTCGCACTGCTGCTCGTGCTCGGCGCCCCTTTCCTGTCCGCGAAGCTCGGCTACCCCGACGACCGGGTGTTGCCGCGCGAGGCCTCCTCGCACCGGGTCGGCGACGAACTCCGGAGCTCCTTCACCCCGAATCCCACCGCCGATGTGCTGATCCTGCTGCCCGACGGCGCACCGTCGGGCAGCGAGGGCTACGCCCGCGAGCTGTCCCTGGTCGACGGCACCGGAGCGGTCCTCGGACCCGACGGCACCTGGCAGCGCGGTGTGCGCGTGGCCGACGGCGATCCGACCGCGCGGGCCGGGACGAAGCTGCTGCTCACGGTGGCCAGCGACCGCGACCCGATGTCGGAGGCCGGCCGGGCCCAACTGGACGCCCTGCGCGCCGTCCAGCCGCCCGGAGACGTGCTGTTCGCCGGTGCGGCACAGGCCGATCGGGACGCGGTCGACTCGATCCTCGGCGCCGTCCCGAAGGTGCTGCTGGCGATCGCAGTCACCACCTTCCTGCTGCTGTTCCTGCTCACCGGCAGTGTGCTGCTCCCGATCAAGGCGCTCGTGATGAACGTGCTCTCACTGTCGGCGACCTTCGGGGCGATGGTGTGGATCTTCCAGTGGGGCAACCTCGGTGGCCTCGGCACCACCGTGACCGGGCACCTCATCGCCGATATGCCGGTGCTGATGTTCTGCATCGCCTTCGGCCTCTCGATGGACTACGAGGTCTTCCTGCTGTCCCGGATCAAAGAGGAGTGGGACGGCATGGGGGTGCAGGACCGGGCGGCGAACGACGAGGCCGTGGCCCGCGGTATCGCGAGCACCGCCCGGGTGGTCACCGCGGCGGCCCTGCTCATGGCGGTGGTCTTCGCGGCGATCGGTACCTCGCAGGTGTCGTTCATGAAGATGTTGGGCGTGGGACTCGCGCTCGCCGTGATCCTCGACGCGACCCTCGTGCGGATGGTGCTGGTGCCCGCCTTCATGAAGATCGCCGGCACCGCCAACTGGTGGCCCGGATTCCAGCTTCCCGGCACCGCTGATCACACGCCGGTCAGGTCTCCGCTGGACGACGACCCCGCCCGGCTGTGATCCGAGTCATCGAATCCGTCGTAGAGGATCGTGCACGATAGGATTCGGGCGTGACCGAGGAATCGCCCCTGCTCGCCAGCCTCCGTGCCGCCGTCGCCGCGGCCCCCGACGATGTGGCACTGCGCGTGCACTACGCCGAACTGCTGCTGGACGCCGGGCGTGCGGACGAAGCGGTCGCCGAGGCGGCACTCGCGCTGAGCCGCGCACCGTCGGACGCCCCGGCCCGGGCGCTGCTGGCCCGCGCCATGGGCGGTGGCCCGGCGCCCGCCGCGCCCGCGGAAGAGCCCGGCACGCGGCCCGAGCACGAGCACGAGCCCGATCCTGAGCCCGGATTCGACTGGGCGGCGGCGGAGGACGAAGTGCGCGACGTGATTCCGCCCCGGTTCGAGGACCCGGAGGAGATGATCGCGGTGCCCGCCGTCGAGGCGGGAGCGGCGGGCCTGTGGCAGGTGGACGGTCCCGAGGGGCTGCGCCTCGCCGACGTCGGCGGGATGCACGACGTCAAGCAGCGGCTCGAGGCGGCCTTCCTCGCTCCGATGCGGAACCCGGAACTGCGCCGCCTGTACGGCAAGTCGCTGCGCGGCGGCATGCTCCTGTACGGCCCGCCCGGCTGCGGTAAGACCTTCCTCGCCCGCGCGGTCGCCGGTGAGCTGGGCGCCGGATTCCTCTCCGTGACCGTGAGCGACATCCTGGATCAATTCCTGGGCAACTCCGAGAAGAACCTGCACGAGATCTTCGCGACCGCGCGGCGGCAGGCGCCCTGCGTGATCATGTTCGACGAGCTCGATGCGATCGGCGGCAAGCGATCCCGGCACCAGTCCACCGTGATGCGTACCGTGATCAACCAATTGCTCATCGAGCTGGACGGGGTCGATTCGGCCACGGAG
Source organism: Tsukamurella strandjordii (assembly GCF_039525985.1). Lineage (NCBI taxonomy): Bacteria > Bacillati > Actinomycetota > Actinomycetes > Mycobacteriales > Tsukamurellaceae > Tsukamurella > Tsukamurella strandjordii. Next base: position 525,582 of record NZ_BAAAII010000006.1, read on the forward strand.
AACGAGGGGGTCTTCGTGCTCGCCGCCACCAACACGCCGTGGGATGTGGACCTGGCACTGCGCCGGCCCGGACGGCTCGACCGGATGGTGCTGGTGACGCCGCCGGACGCGCCCGCCCGCGCCGCGATCATCGAATACCACCTCCGTGAGCGTCCGATCGAACGGATCGACGTTGCCGCGCTGGTGCGCAGGACGGACGGATACTCGGGAGCCGACATCGCGCACATCTGCGAGAGCGCCTCCGAGATCGCCCTTCTCGACTCCGTGCGTACCGGCACGCCGCGGATGATCACCACCGGCGATCTACTGACGGCGGCGAGCCAGATCCGATCGTCGTGCGAGGAGTGGTTCTCGGCCGCCGAGAACGTGGCCACCTTCTCCAACGAATCCGGCGCCTACGACGATCTGGTCCGGTACCTGCGCACGCGGGGACGCAGGTGACCGGCCAGCGGGACCAGCTGGGCGATGCGATCGGCGAGGACGCGCGCACCCTGGAGAAACTCGGCCTGCTCCTGGAGGCTCGGCAGTTCACCACGGCCGCCGCGCTCGCCGGGGCCTTCCTCGCGGCGCACCCCACCGATCCCGACGCGCTGGTGGCCCTCGGCAAGGCGCAGGCCGGACTCGGGGACGAGTCCGCCGCCATCGATTCCTTCGCGCGCGCCCTCGGCGCCGCGCCCGATCACTACATCGCGGCGGTGTGCCTGGCCGGGGCCTACAGCGACGCGGGCCGCCACCAGGAGGCGCTGACCAGGGCCCGGGCACTCGTGAAGGCGCATCCGCACATCTGGGGCAGCCACCTCACCCTGGCGGCACTCGCCCTCGCGACGCAGAATCCCCGCCTGGTCAACGAGGCCTACATGGCGGCGAGGACCGCGGTGGAACTCGAACCGCAGGAACCCGAGAATCACGTGACCCTCGGGCTCGCGGCGCACCGGCTCGGCGACCGCGACACCGCGCGGCGAGCGACCGAGGAGGCCCTGCGCCTCGACCCGAACAACGCCGCCGCCCTCAACAACCGTGGCCTGGTGATGAAGCGGTTCCGGCCGGGCAAGCACGCCGCGGAGATCGACACCTACGCGCGTGCGGCCGCCCTCGATCCGCTCGATCGCGTGGCCCGCTACAACCTCGAGGTCGTGGCCTACAACACGTTGGCCCGGACCGGCTGGTTCATCGCGCTGCCGATGATCGTGGCGATCATCTCGTCGGTGCTCGTCTCCCGCCCCACCGGCGGCCCGATGTCGTCGGCGATCATCCCCGCGCTGATCGGCATGGTGGTCGTGACGGCGCTGTGGGGTGGCTGGGCGGCCTTCAACCTCCGACGAATCCCGTCGCGTCGTCGCCCGGTGCTCGCGCGTGTCGCGAGGAGTTCGGGACCGGTCGCGACGATCGGCGCCTCGCTGGCGCTGTTCGCGCTCGCGACTCTCACGGTGATACCGCTGTCGATGATCGTGACCGGACTCGGTGCGGGGCTCTTCCCGCTCCTACTGGTCCATCGCGTCGTCGAGTACGCGACCCGCGCCGCCCTCCGGCGTCGACATCCCGACCGCGGCTAGATCCAATTGCGGCGCTTGAACATCCAGTACAGGCCGCCCGCCAGGATGATCATCGTCAGCGTGCTGAGCACCCAGCCCCACTCCTGCTCCGAACCGGGATACGGGACGTTCTGGCCGAAGTAGCCGGTCACGGCGGTGGGCACGGCGATGATCGCCGCCCAGCTGGTGAGCTTCTTCATCACCGTGTTGAGCTGATTGTCGACCAGTGCCAGATTCGTCGATCGCACGGATTCGACGTTGTCGCGCAGGGTCTCGGTCCAGTCCGCCGCGCGCATGGTGTGGTCGTGGACGTCCTCGGCGTAGGGGAGCAGCTCGCGCTTGTCCGGATCGGCGGACACCCGGCGCAGCAACGCGCCCGAGACCTCGCGCATCGGCTGCACGATCCGGCGCAACTGTCCGACCTGTTTGTGCAGCGTGAAGGTCTCCTGCGCCACCTCGTCGCCGCCGTGGCCGTCGTCGAACAGCGCCGACTCCAGCTCGTCGACCTGCTCGTCGATCGCGGTGACCCGCACCGTGTACCCGTCCACGATCGAATCGAGCAGCAGCAGTTCCAGCGCGTAGGGCCCGTGTTTGAGCAGCACCTCGTTCTCGGCGATCGAGTGAGCCGCCCCCGCGACGTCGAACCCCGCGCCGAGCCGGACCGTGAGCAGGCCGCATTTGAACAGGAACAGTGAGATCCGGCTGGTGGTGCCGTCCTCGGTGACCGTGTACGCCGTCACGAACAGCGCGTTGTCGTAGCGCAGCGACTTCGGCCGCTCGTGCACCGTGAGCGCGTCCTCGACGGCGAGCGGATCCAGGTTCAACGCCTCCGCGATCGGTGCGAAGGACTCGTCCGTCGGGTCGAGCACGTCCACCCACGCGAGACCGGACTGATCGGACAGCGCCTCCGCGATCACCGCGGGGTCGGAGTTCTCCTCGACGTCGAAGTGCGACGACGACCCGGGCTGCCAGGTGCGGATGGTGGACTTCATGGTCGCAACATTAGGACGATCACGGGCCCGGCCGCTCCACGAGCGACGCGAGCGACTCCGGCGCCTGCACGCAGTACGAGTCGGTGAGCAGCTCGGCGACCTCGTCCCAGTCGGTGTCCTCGTCGACGATGATGCCCACCGTGGTCGCGCCCCACTCGGTGCGGAAGTACGGATGGCCCAGGTTCTCGAACGCGGGGACCTCGCCCGGCTCGGCCCGGAAGATCAATCGGAACAGCTGATCCTCGCCGCCGAAGACGTGCGCCACCGTCGAACCGCGGACCCGCCACCGGGTGCCCACCCAGGCGCGGTCGGCGACGCATTCGGGGAAGGCGTCCAGGATCGCCGCGAGGCGGTCGATCCACTCGTCGGGAACGTCTGGTCGGGCGGTCACGTCAGAAGGGTATCGTCGGCCCCATGCTGAACGTGGGTGTGTTGGGATCCGGCGGCAAGGTGGGCCGCTCGATGGTGGACGCGGTGGACGCGGCCGACGATCTGGCGCTGAGCGCCGCCGTGGACGCGGGCGATACGTTGACCGCGTTCCTGGACTCGAACACGCAGGTGGTCATCGACTTCACCCATCCCGACGCGGTGATGGACAACCTGAAGTTCCTCATCGACAACGGTATCCACGCCGTGGTCGGCACCACCGGCTTCACCGACGACCGGCTCGACACCGTGCGCGGCTGGCTCGCCGAGAAGCCCGGCGTCGGAGTGCTCATCGCGCCCAACTTCGCCATCGGCGCCGTCCTCTGCATGCGGTTCGCCGCGCAGGCCGCGAAGTACTTCGACTCCGTCGAGGTGATCGAGCTGCACCATCCCCACAAGGCCGACGCACCGTCGGGCACCGCCACCCGCACCGCCGAGCTGATCGCCGAGGCCCGCGAAGAGGCCGGCCGCGGCAAGATGCCCGACGCCACCTCCGCCGAGTTCGATCGCGCCCGCGGCGCCCGGGTGGACGGTGTGCGCGTGCACTCGGTACGTGTCGCGGGCCTCGTCGCCCACCAGGAGGTGCTGCTGGGCACCCAGGGCGAGACCCTCACCATCCGGCACGATTCGCTCGATCGCAGCTCCTTCGTTCCCGGCGTGCTGCTCGCGGTGCGCGGCATCTCGGACCGCCCCGGTCTCACCGTGGGCATCGAACCGCTGATGGACCTGTGACCGGACGCAGCTCCGCGCGGAGCAACCTGGGGCCGCTCCTGGTGATCGGCTTCCTCTCGATCGCGATGCTGGTGTACATCGGCCTCATCGGGGTGTGGGCGTGGATGATCATGCGTCGCGGCGGGGGAGCGAACCTGGGCCTCGGCGCCGGCATGATCCTGCTGGGTCTGGTGGGGCTGTGGATCCTGTACTCGGTGCTGCGCAACGGCTACGCGCACCAGCGGCTGGCCGCGCAGGTCAAGGACATGGGCCGCGACCTGGATGTCAGCGACCTGCCCACGATGCCCTCCGGCCGTGTGCAGCGGGACGCGGCGGACACGCTGTTCGCCCAGGTCAAGGCCGAATACGAGGACGATCCCGAGTCCTGGGTGAACGCCTACCGGCTGGCCCGCGCCTACGACTACGCCGGAGACCGCTCCCGCGCCCGGGACTGGATGACGCGCGCCGTCGCCATGGAGAAGAAGAGCCACTGATGGCCGTGCTCCTGGTGATCCACCACACGCCGTCTCCGCACTGCCAGGAGATGTTCGAGGCGGTGCTCGCCGGGGCCACCGACCCCGAGATCGAGGGTGTGGAGGTGGTGCGCCGCGCAGCGCTGTCGGTGACCGCCCCCGACGTCCTCGCGGCCGACGGCTTCGTGCTCGGCTCGCCCGCGAACCTCGGCTACATCTCGGGGGCCCTCAAGCACGCCTTCGACACGATCTACTACTCGTGCCTGGACTCCACGCAGGGCCGGCCCTACGGCCTGTACCTGCACGGCAACGACGGCACCGAGGGTGCCTCCCGCGCGGTGGAGTCCATCACCGCCGGTTTGGGCTGGGTGCAGGCATCGCCGCACGTCGTGGTGTCGGGGAAGCCGACCAAGGCGCAGCTCGAAGAATGTTGGAACCTGGGCGCCACGGTGGCCGCCCAGCTCATGGCCTGAAGATCGGCACCGCTGCGCCGATCCGTGATCGAGCCGGTCTACCATCCCGGCATGTCCGATTCGCGGCTCGATCTCCTGCGGTGGCAGTTCGATTTCACCTGGTCGCTCGCCGAGGTGCACCTCGCCGAGCTGGTGCCCGAGGACTTCCTCTGGGAGCCGGCTCCGCAGTGCTGGACGATGCACCGCGATTCCGCGGGCACCTGGACGCCGGACTGGGCCGACACCGAACCCGACCCGATCCCCATCCCCACCGTCGCGTGGGTGGCCTGGCACCTCGGCTGGTGGATGAGCGTCACCGTCGACCACCTCAGCGGCGCCCCGCCGCGATCGCGGGATGACGTCCGGTGGCCCGGGCCCGACGGTGCCGTGGCCTCGCTGCGCGGGTTCCGCGACGAATGGCTGACGGTGCTCGGCGGGCTGACCGAAGCCCGGCTCGACGAGCCGTCCGCGTTCCCGTGGCCGCAGGACGCCGGACTGACGGTGGCGAACCAGCTCGCCTGGGTGAACGCCGAGCTGATGAAGAACGTGGCCGAGATCGGCCAGTTGCGCCTGCTGCGCGCCGTTCGTGAGCCTGTCAGCGGTCCCGCCTAGACTGGGGGCGTGATCGCGACGCCCTACGAAGACCTGCTCCGCGACGTGCTGGAGAACGGCACGCACCGCCCCGACCGCACCGGTACGGGCACGCGCAGCGTGTTCGGGCGCCAGCTCCGCTACGACCTGTCCCAGGGCTTCCCGCTGATCACCACCAAGCGCGTGCACCTGAAGTCCATCGCCTACGAGCTGCTGTGGTTCCTGCGCGGCGATTCGAACGTGAAGTGGTTGCAGGACAACGGCGTCACCATCTGGGACGAGTGGGCAGATGCGGACGGCGAGCTCGGCCCCGTCTACGGCGTGCAGTGGCGCAGCTGGCCCACCCCCAACGGCGAGCACATCGACCAGATCAGCAAGGCCATCGAACTGCTGCGCACCGATCCGTCCAGCCGGCGCAACATCGTCTCCGCCTGGAACGTGAGCGAGATCGAGAACATGGCCCTGCCGCCGTGCCACGCCTTCTTCCAGTTCTACGCGGCCGACGGCAAACTGAGCTGCCAGCTGTACCAGCGCAGCGCCGACCTGTTCCTCGGCGTGCCCTTCAACATCGCCAGCTACGCCCTGCTCACCCACATGGTGGCCGCACAGGTCGGCCTCGAACCGGGCGAGTTCATCTGGACCGGCGGCGACTGCCACATCTACGACAACCACGTCGAGCAGGTCACCGAGCAACTGCGCCGCGACCCGTACCCGTACCCGCGGCTCGAACTCGCGCCGCGCGATTCGATCTTCGACTACACCTACGAGGACATCACCGTCCACGACTACCAGCACCACCCCGCCATCAAGGCGCCGGTGGCGGTCTAGTGATCGGGCTCATCTGGGCCCAGGCCCGCGGCGGCGTGATCGGCGCCGACGGTGGGATTCCGTGGCACATCCCGGAGGACATGAAGTTCTTCCGCGAGACCACGGCCGGCGCCACCATGCTCATGGGCCGCAAAACCTGGGATTCGCTGCCGCCCCGGTTCCGGCCGCTGCCCGGCCGCACCAACATCGTCGTCACGCGGGACCGCACCTGGTCGGCCGACGGTGCCCTGGTCCAGCACGATCTGACGCTCCCGGACACCGAGGACCTCTGGGTGATGGGCGGCGGCGAGATCTACGCCGCCGCACTCCCGTCGGCCGACCTGCTGGCCGTCACCGAGGTCGATGCCGACATCGACGGTGACACCGTGGCCCCGGCGATCCCCGACGACTTCGCGCTCACCGACGACACGGGCTGGCGCGACTCCTCGTCGGGCCTGCGGTACCGCCACCTGACCTACCGGCGAACGGCAAGCCAGTAGGGATTCGCCCCGAGAGGGTGGGTAGCCTTAGCCCTTATGAGTGCGACCTCGGCGACCACATCGCCCACCACCCCCTTCGGCACGATCTCCGTCGCGATGGTCACTCCGTTCAAGGCCGACGGCACCCTCGACCTCGAAGCCGGGCAGAAGCTGGCGTCGCACCTCGCCGATCAGGGCGTCGACGGCCTCGTCGTCGCGGGGACCACCGGTGAGTCGCCCACCACGCAGCCGTGGGAGAAGGTCCAGTTCCTCAAGGCAATCCTGGAGGCCGTGGGCGACCGCGTGAAGATCACCGCGGGTGTGGGCACGTACGACACCGAGGAGTCGGCCGTCTTCGCGCGCGACGCCGCCGAGGCCGGCGCACACGGCCTGCTCGTGGTGACCCCGTACTACTCGCGCCCGCCGCAGGCCGGCTTGCTGGCGCACTTCACCACCGTCGCCGACGCCACCGACCTGCCCGTCCTGCTCTACGACATTCCGCCGCGCTCCGTGGTCCCGATCGAGACGGCCACCCTCCGCGCGCTCGCCGAGCACAAGAACATCGTGGGTGTGAAGGACGCCAAGGGAGACCTCGGCGCCGGCGCCCGCCTCATCGCGGAGACCGGCCTGCAGTACCTCTCCGGCGACGATCCGCTGAACCTGCCGTGGCTCTCCGTGGGCGCGGCGGGATTCGTCTCGGTGATCGGCCACGTGGTCGCACCGCAGCTTCGCGCCCTGCGCGACGCCTACTTCGCGGGTGAAGTCGCCCGCGCCCAAGAGATCAACGCCTCACTCAGCCCGGTGTACGAAGCCATGGCGGGTCTGGGCGGCGTCACGTTCTCGAAGGCAGCACTGGCCCTCCAGGGCCTCGATATGGGCATTCCGCGCCTCCCGCAGGTGCCGCCCACCGGTGAACAGCGCGACCGGCTCGCCGCGCTCCTGACCCAGGCAGGGGTTCTCTAAGACATGACAGACGACGCAGCAGGCAGTACCCGACGGAGCCGGAAGGTCACCCGGCAGGCCGGCCCACCCGCCGAGCCCAAGCCCGTGATCTCCACCTCGGCGGCCCGCGTCGTGGTCGAGGACGCGCCGAAGGCGGCCGCGAAGACCGCGCCCGCGAAGACGGCACCCGCGAAGACCGCGCCCGCCAAGGCCGCACCGGAGAAGGCCGCTGCCGAGCAGCAGGCACCGGCCCAGAAGTCGGCGCCCAAGGGCGACCGGAAGCGCGGCGGTGGCGGACGCCGCGGCAACGACCGCGGATCACGCGGCAGCGCACCGTCGCCCGCGGTCGAGCGGCTCGGGCCCCCGCCCAAGCTGCGCAAGGGCGGCCTGCGCGTGGTGGCGCTCGGCGGCATCAAGGAGATCGGTCGCAACATGACCGTCTTCGAGTACGACGGCAAGCTCCTGATCGTGGACTGCGGCGTGCTCTTCCCCGAGGACCAGCAGCCCGGCGTCGACCTGATCCTCCCGGACTTCCGCTACATCGAGAACCGGATCAAGGACGTCGAGGCGATCGTCCTCACTCACGGCCACGAGGACCACATCGGCGCCGTGCCCTTCCTGCTGCGTCTGCGGCCCGACATCCCCATCGTGGGCGCCAAGTTCACGCTCGCCCTGATCAAGGCGAAGTGCGACGAACACCGTCTGCGTCCCAAGCTGATCGAGGTCCGCGAGGGCGAATCCACCAGCCACGGCCCGTTCGAGTGCGAGTACTTCGCCGTGAACCACTCGATCCCCGACGCGATCGCCGTCGCGATCCACGCCGGCGGCCAGGTGGCCCTGCACACCGGTGATATCAAGCTCGACCAGCTGCCGCTCGACGGCCGCCTCACCGACCTCGCCGGCTTCTCCCGCCTCGGCGATGCCGGCGTCGACCTCTTCCTGGTGGACTCCACCAACGCCGAGGTCCCGGGCTTCGTGACCCCCGAGCGGGAGATCGGGCCCGTGCTCGACAACGTGATCGGCCGGGCCAAGGGCCGCGTGATCGTCGCGTCCTTCGCCTCGCACGTGCACCGCATCCAGCAGATCGTCGACGTGGCCGTGGCACACAACCGGCGTGTGGTCTTCGTGGGCCGCTCCATGGTGCGCAACATGCAGATCGCCCAGGACATGGGCTATCTGCGGGTGCCGGAGGGTGTCGAGGTCGATCTCGACACCGCCGCCTCGCTGCCCGATCACCGGATCGTGCTGGTGTCCACCGGATCTCAGGGCGAACCGCTCTCCGCGCTGTCCCGGATGGCCCGCGGCGAGCACCGCAACATCACCATTTCCCCGCAGGATCTCGTGGTGCTCGCGAGCTCGCTGATCCCGGGCAACGAGAACTCTGTGTTCGCCGTGGTCAACGGCCTCGCGAAGCTGGGCGCCACCGTGGTCACCCAGCAGAGCGCGAAGGTGCACGTGTCCGGCCACGCCAGCGCGGGTGAGCTGCTGTACCTGTACAACGCGGTGCGTCCGCGCAATGCGATGCCGGTGCACGGCGAGTGGCGCCACCTGCGCGCCAACGCCGCGCTGGCCGAGGCCACGGGCGTGCCGAAGGACCGGATCATGCTCGCCGAGGACGGCGTGGTCGTCGACCTGGTCGACGGTGTCGCGAAGATCGTGGGCCAGGTGCCCGTCGGTCACGTCTACGTGGACGGCTCATCGGTGGGCGATGTGGGCGAGTCGACGCTGTCGGACCGCCTCGTGCTCGGCGAGGGCGGCTTCATCGCGATCAGCATCGTGATCGACGAAGAGGGCAACTCCGTGACCACCCCCGAGGTGAGCGGACGCGGCTTCTCCGACGATCCGACCGCACTCAAGGAGGCGGAGAAGCTGGTCGAGGAGACGATCGCGCAGCTCGCCGCCGAGGGCATCAAGGATCAGCACCGCATCGCGCAGGCCGTGCGGCGCGCCGTGGGCCGCTGGGTCTCCAACACCTACCGGCGCCGCCCGATGATCGTGCCGACCGTGATGGTGGTGGGGGAGTAGGACTCCCCGGGCGGGCTCGCTAGCGGGCCCGCTCCACCTTCGCGATCTGTGCACGGAAGAGCTCCCAGAACTGGTCGCGATCGACCTCCCGCGGGATGACGCCCTCGGATCCGTCGAGTAATGCGGCATTGTCCGACGTGAATCGTACGGAGCGGCCTTCGACCTCGATGAAACCGCTCATCGAGGCGAGCCGGCTTTGCGGTGTGCGGTACTCGAAGACGCTGGCGCGCTTGCGCACAAGATCGTCGGGGAGCGACACGACGAACAGCGTCATCCCCTGGGGCACGCACGCTTGCGCGCGCACAATCGATTCGGCCGTGAGCGGTTCCGCGTACACCTCGCCCTCCAGGCTCAGGTTGTCCCAGATGCCGGTGGTCAACGAAGAGTAGGTGCCGGTGGTCGCCCGCTCCTTGTTCCTCGTGGCCGTGAAGCAGGGTTCCGGACCGCCCAACGTGGTACCGCTTCCCCAGGCGGAGCTGTCCTTCCGTATCGAAATCGTTGTTCCTGGCGGCAGTTCCGCCTGGTCGAGGGCGAGGCCGGCCACAGGATTCTTCGGCTCCTCATTGTCCGAGCAACCCGCGAAGACGAGACACGCGATCAGAGGCACGGCAGCTCGGCGCCGTAGCGTCACTGGCGCTCGATCTTGGCGATCTGGGCGCGCAGGATCTCCCAGAAGGTGTCGGTGTCGAGTACCTTGCCGTCGGGCGACGTGCCGACGACTCCGACTGTCACACCGTGCAGTTCGGCGGTCGCCTCGATCCGTTGCGATCCGGATCGGAAGGCCGTGGGATTGACGCGGGCGAGATCCGCGGGTGCAGGGACGCGCCGTTCCCGCGGCGACATGTCGCACGCCACGTTCTGCTCGCCGAGGACCTCCGCCACCGGGCGGCCGAACACCGACGCGTAGTACATCGTGTCGCCTCGCCAGGCCTCGGCCTCGACTGCGCTCGACCCTGCGAGCCGCTGTTGCAGCTCGTGGGTCTTGACCGCGCAGCGAGAGCTGTTCGCGGGGCGGGTGCCGACCGCGGGAAAGGTCATCGGAAACGTCTTGTAGTCATGGCTGCCGGGTGGAAACTCCTGCGCCGTGAGGACCGCGTCCTTCGGCACGACCGGTGCCGCTTGCGCGATCGCTGGAAGTGCAGCGGCCGCGACCACCGCGACCGATCCGCCGGCGAGAACCGAGCGGATCGTCACGGCTGCCGCTCCACCTTGGCGACCTGTGCGCGCAGCGTCTGCCAGAACGAGTCCGCGTCCACCGGCTTTCCGTCCCTCCCGTGCGCCTGGACGGACACCGTGACGCCGCGTACGTCCACCCAGCTGTCGATGGACGAGCCCCTGTAGGTGGTGATGTGTGTCCGATAGCTGGCGAGGTCGGGCGGCGCCGCGAGCTTCTGCGGCCGTGCGTTACCGCTGGAATCGGCATCGCACGTCGCGTCGATCTCGGCGACTCGCGCGGTGTACGCGCGACCGACCACCCCCGACTCGATCTTCGTCGTACCTCGGAGGACCTCTGCGCTCACGGCTTTCACGCCGGAGATCGACTTCACCGCGTCGCGGACCGCACGGTCGCACGCGGTGTTCGCAGACTCGTCGCCGTTGAAATCGATGGTCGCATCGTCGGTCTTGTAGCCGGTGCTGCCGAGCGGGAATTCGTTGGCGGCGAGGACAGCTTGCGCGGGCACGATCGGCGCCGCCTGCGCTAGCGCAGGGATGGACAGCGCAGCGAAGGTCAGGGCGCCGACGGCGGCGAACCGGCGGCCGATCACGGCTGCCGCTCCACCTTGGCGACCTGCGCGCGAAGAATCTGCCAGAACGCGTCGGTGTCCGCCGGCTGGTTCCCGCGACCGTCCACGGAGACGCCGACGGCAGCGCCACGAACGTCGACGACACCGATGGCCGAATCCCGGGACTCCGAGAGGAAGACGAATCCGTTGTACCTACTCAGGTCGGCAGGGAGCGGCGCGATAGCGAGCTGCACTCCCAATTCGGCTCCACACACACGGAAGACGGTGCGCATCGCGTCGGCCATCGGACGATCGTTCACGCTGGCTTCGAGCTTGCTGGAGCCTCGCACGGCCTCGGCGTCCGTACTCTTCGCGCCTTCGAGTCGCTTGTCCAGATCGTACGAGGCACGCTCGCAGGAAGAGTCCCCGGTGACCTTCACGGGCGGCGCCCCGATTTCGGACGAGACCTTGTATTCGACACTGCCGAAAGGGAATTCGTTCGCCGCGAGAATCGCCTGCGCGGGCACGACCGGCGCGGCCTGCGCCACCGCCGGCAGGCCGATGACGACGGCGCCGGCGATCGAGGCCGCGGCGACGAGATGACGAGTGTTCATTGGTTCCCCCCTGGGATCGATGAAGCCGGTCAGCGACCGGTCTGGACCTTCTGGATCTGTGCGCGGAAGACGGCCCAGAAGCGATCGGTGTTCGCCGGTGTCGCGCTGAGGCCCTCGACGTAGACGTTCACGGTGTATCCGTTGACGTCGGCGAAGCCCTGGACCGCGCCGATGCGGCCGTCCTCGCGCGCCGTCATCACGACGGGGGAGTACCGGACCAGATCGGGCGGCGTCGCGAGCTGTCCGCCGTCGCAGCGCTCGACCACAGCGCGCCACTGGTTGGTGACCACCGGCGACAGCACGGCCGAGGACATGAACGAGTAGCCGTTGCGTGCGGTGGCCTCGGCGCCGTTCACCGACGCCAGCGTGGCGTTGAGACCATCGCCCGCCGCGCGGCAATCGGCGGGAGAGGACTCCGGGATCTTCACCTTGGCGGTGGCCGCGTTCGGGTCCACCCGGTAGTCGGTGGAGCCGGCCGGGAACTGCGCCGGGCCGAGCAGCAGGTTGGTGCTGACCGGGGCCGCCGACGCGGCGGGCGCGGCGAGTGTGCCGACGGTGGCGATCGCGGCGACGAACGCCCCGGCGGAGGCCAAGCGGGCGCGACGAGCCCGTGCGGTATTCACAGTCATGCCACGGATCCTACGACATAGTTCATTGCGTCAGGTGAAAGATCCGGGAACGTCGGGGGCGCGATCGGGCGGCGCTTCGGCGGCGGCCCGATGCCGCCCCGCAATGAGGATTAGGGTTGGCCGCGTGAAGCCCGCACGCATCGAACGCGCCGCCCTCGTCGAAGCGGCCCGCGCGGCCGGTCCGGACGCGCCCACGCTCTGCGGCGACTGGACGGTGACGGACCTGCTCGCCCACCTGATCCTGCGCGAGTCCCGCCCGGACGCCGCGGCGGGCATCCTGCTGCGCCCGCTCGCCCGGCACACCGCCCGCGTTCAGGAGAGCATCGCCGCCCGGCCGTTCGACGACCTGCTGGCCACGGTCGCGGGCGGGCCGCCGCGGCTGTCGCCGCTGCGGCTCGTGGACGAGCAGGCGAATCTCGGCGAATTCTTCGTGCACACCGAGGACATCCGCCGCGCCGCACCGGGATGGAAGCCACGCCGGCTGGACCCCGGCGTGGAACAGGGCCTCGCCGCGGCCGTCGCCCGGATCGCCGCGCTCACGCTGCGGCGTGCGCCGCTCCGGATCAGCCTCACCACCGAGGCCGGAACGCTGGTCACCGCGGGTAAAGGGCCCGACGTCGCCGTGATCGGGGCGATCGGCGAGATCGCGATGTGGGCCTACGGGCGCGATGAGGCGCTGGTCACCTTCGAGGGCGACGATCCGCACATCGACCGGCTCGGTTCGGTGGCGCGGTCGCTCTGACGACGCGCCGTCCACCTTGTTACTTGTGTTGCACTTGATACAGATGGGGCAGGTGTCGATAGACTGCCCCCATGGCAGCGAAGACGACCACCCGTGCGCGCAGCGCCGCGAACTCCCGTTCGGGGAGCAGCCGCGGCCGCGCCGCGAGCTCGGCCGGCGGCCGTAAGACCGCGCCGCGCACCCCCGCGAAGCAGACCAAGCAGAACGCCAAGCAGGGCCCCGGCATGGCCGCCAGCGCCGGTAGGGGAGTGGGCCGCGGACTCGGTGCCAGCTGGAAACTGCTGGCCAGGGGTGTCGGTGGCGCCGTCCGCAGCGGGCGCCGCGCACCGTCGGAGACCGCCGAGACCGAGGTGCTCAGCGCCACCGCCGGCCCGGAGGGCACGCCGCGCAACAGCGGCACCCACTCGCGTGACGGGCTCGCGCTCGGGCTGTTCGCCATCGCGATCGTGCTCGGCGCCGCCCTCTACTTCGACGCGGGCGGGCCCGTGGGCTCGTTCTTCTCCACCGCCGTCCGCGCCGTCGTCGGCTGGTTCTCGGTGCTCGTGCCGGTGCTCGCCATCGCGCTCGGCGTGATCATGATGCGCCGGCCCGACAACCCCGGAGCCCGCGTGCGGCACCGCGTGGGCGGTGCCCTCATCGTTCTCGCCTTCCTCGGCCTGCTGCACATCGGCGCCGGCCGCCCCGCCGAGTTCGACGACCGTGCCGCCGCGGGCGGATACCTCGGCTACATCGTGGGCGGCCCGCTCACCGACGGTTTCACCGCCTGGATCTCGGTGCCCCTGCTGGTGCTCGTCGCCCTCTTCGGTCTGCTCCTGGTGAGCGGAATGACGGTGCGCGAGATCATCGATCGCCTCAAGTTCTACTTCGGGGTCGACCTCGACCGCCAGTACGGCGACGACGAGGAGCCGCTCGACGACGACGATCTCGATTCGCCCTTCGCCTTCGACTCCGGCCCGGCCGACACCGCGAGCCTCGCCGCGTCGCCCTACGGCGACCCGTACGAGAACTACCCGGCCGACCCCGCGCCGCCGAAGCGCAGCCGCCGCAAGACCGCCCCAGCCGAGCCCGACGAGGCCCTGTCCGACCAGGTGACCGCGCCGATCGGGGCCGATCCCGCACCGTCGGACGAGCCGACCGTCGAGGTTCCGCCGAAGGCCGCGTCGAAGCCCCGTCGCGCCCCCGTGGTCAAGGACAACACGCCCCCGCCCGCCCCCAAGGCGGCCGAGTTCACCGTGGCCCGCACCATCGACAACGAGAACTACATCCTGCCCCCGGCCGACCTCCTCATCGAGGGCGAGCCCGCCAAGGCCGGAACCAGCGCCAACGACGCGATGATCGACGCGATCACCGGCGTGATGGAGCAGTTCAAGATCGACGCCGCCGTTACCGGCTACACGCGCGGTCCCACCGTGACCCGCTACGAGGTGGAACTCGGACCCGGCGTGAAGGTGGAGAAGGTCACCGCGCTGCACCGCAACATCTCCTACGCGGTCGCCACTGACAACGTGCGCCTGCTGGCCCCGATCCCCGGCAAATCGGCCGTGGGTATCGAGGTGCCCAACACCGACCGCGAGATGGTGCGCCTGGCCGACGTCCTCGCCGCCGACAGCACCCGCAAGGACACGCACCCGCTGGTGATCGGCCTCGGCAAGGACATCGAGGGCGAAATGGTCAACGCCAACCTCGCCAAGATGCCCCACCTGCTCGTGGCCGGCTCCACCGGCTCGGGTAAGTCGAGCTTCGTGAACTCGATGCTCGTCTCGCTGCTCGCGCGGGCCACGCCCGACGAGGTACGGATGATCCTCATCGACCCCAAGATGGTCGAGCTCACCCCCTACGAGGGCATCCCGCACCTCATCACGCCCATCATCACCGACCCCAAGAAGGCGGCCGCCGCGCTGTCCTGGCTGGTCGAGGAGATGGAGCAGCGGTACAAGGACATGCAGGCCTCGCGCGTGCGGCACATCGACGACTTCAACCGGAAGGTGAAGTCGGGCGAGATCACCACCCCGCTCGGCAGCGAGCGCGTGTACCGGCCGTACCCCTACATCGTCGCCATCGTCGACGAGCTCGCGGACCTCATGATGACCGCCCCGCGCGACGTCGAGGAGGCGATCGTCCGGATCACGCAGAAGGCCCGCGCCGCCGGCATCCACCTGGTGCTGGCCACGCAGCGCCCGTCGGTCGACGTGGTCACCGGCCTGATCAAGACCAACGTGCCCTCACGCCTGGCGTTCGCGACGTCCTCACTCACGGACTCGCGGGTCATCCTGGACCAGCCCGGCGCCGAGAAGCTGATCGGTATGGGCGATGCGCTGTTCCTGCCCATGGGCGGCAAGACCACCCGCATGCAGGGCGCCTTCATCACCGA
This sequence comes from Tsukamurella strandjordii, assembly GCF_039525985.1. NCBI lineage: Bacteria > Bacillati > Actinomycetota > Actinomycetes > Mycobacteriales > Tsukamurellaceae > Tsukamurella > Tsukamurella strandjordii. The sequence goes on from NZ_BAAAII010000006.1 coordinate 541,092, forward strand.
CGAGGAGATCAGCTCCATCGTCGACTTCGTGAAGAACCAGGCCGAGCCCGACTACACCAACGGGGTCACCGAGACCAAGGTCGAGAAGAAGGACGTCGACCCGGACATCGGCGACGACCTGGACGTCTTCCTGCAGGCCGTGGAGCTCGTGGTCACCTCGCAGTTCGGCTCCACCTCGATGCTGCAGCGCAAGCTGCGCGTGGGCTTCGCCAAGGCCGGCCGTCTGATGGACCTCATGGAGACCCGCGACATCGTGGGCCCGTCGGAGGGGTCGAAGGCGCGCGACGTTCTCGTCACGCCCGACGAGCTGCCCGGCCTGCTCATGGTGCTACGCGGCGGCGGCGACGCCGGCGCGGACGACTCGGACGACGAACCGGACTTCTAACTGTTATAGTGATCATGCATTTGTGAGGGGAGTATCCCGCTCGCAGCGCGATCGTCATCACGGTGGATCGATATCCGCCCGGGCGCGCTGAACCCGCATCGTCGGGTGGGGAGAGACCTCCGGATCTTGTACCGGAGGTATATGCAATGCACGTCTCAACCCTTGTCTGGGTCGTCTCCATCCTGGTGGTTCTGGGACTCTTCGTCTTCGACTTCTTCGCCCACGTGCGCACCCCGCACGAGCCCACGCTGAAGGAGTCCGGCTTCTGGACCGCCGTCTACATCGGCCTGGCCGTGATCTTCGGCATCGGCGTCTGGGTGGTGTCCGGACCGCAGTACGGCGGAGAGTTCTTCGCCGGATTCGTCACCGAGAAGGCGCTATCTGTCGACAACCTCTTCGTGTTCGTCATCATCATGGCGAAGTTCGCCGTTCCCAAGATGTACCAGCAGAAGGTGCTGCTCATCGGCATCGTGATGGCGCTGGTCATGCGCGGCATCTTCATCGCCGTGGGCGCCGCCGCCATCTCCGCGTTCAGCTGGGTGTTCTACCTGTTCGGCATCTTCCTCATCTACACCGCCTTCAAGCTGGTCAAGGAGGCCGCGTCGCCCGAGGGGCCGATCGACGACGAGGAGAAGCGCGAGAGCCGCGTGGCCTCGCTGTTCAAGAAGATCGTCCCCACCACCGATCAGTACGACGGCGACAAGCTGGTCACCAAGATCGACGGCAAGAAGGTCGCCACGCCGCTGCTGCTGGCGCTGGTCGTGATCGGTTTCACCGACCTGCTGTTCGCGTTCGACTCGATCCCCGCGATCTACGGCCTCACCCAGGAGCCCTACCTGGTGTTCATGGCCAACGCCTTCGCGCTGATGGGTCTGCGCCAGCTGTTCTTCCTGATCGGCGGACTGCTCGACCGCCTGGTGTACCTGTCCTACGGCCTGTCGATCGTGCTCGGCTTCATCGGCGTCAAGCTGGTGCTGCACGCCCTGCACGAGAACACGCTGCCCTTCATCAACGGTGGCCAGCCGCTAGCCGTCCCGGAGATCTCGACCGGCCTGTCGCTGGCAGTGATCATGGGTGTCCTCGCGATCACCACGATCGCGTCCTTGCTCAAGTCCAAGCACGACGACAAGAAGTCGATCGACGCCGGCTCCGAGTAGACCGACAGCGCGAAGCCCCGTCCGTCACCACGGTGACCGGCGGGGCTTCGTCGTTTCGGTGCGCGGTCGTCTCGGTGCGCAGTCGGGTCAGTGCGCGGGTTCGAGCACGCCGACGGCCACCGTGGAACCGCGATCGGCATCGGTGACCACACGCGCGGCGAATCCGGCGGCGCGCAGCAGCCGCTCGGTGTACTCGGCCTGGTAGCGGCCCGTCTCGATGAGGACGACGCCGCCGTCCGCGAGCCACATCCGCGCCTCGGCGGCGATCCTGCGATGCACCGCCAATCCGTCGGCGCCGCCGTCGAGGGCCACGCGCGGCTCGTGCTCGCGGGCCTCGGCGGGCATCGTCGCGATCGCCGCCGTGGGGACGTACGGGGCGTTCGCCGCGATCACGTCCACCCGGCCGGACAGCTCGCGGGGGAGTGAGGCGTACAGATCGCCGGTGAGCACCGTGGCGCCGGGCGCATTGAGCCTGGCGTATTCGAGGGGCACCGGGTCGATGTCGACCGCGTAGGCCTCTTCCGCAGCGCAGGTGGCGGCGACGGGGGCCACGCCGCAGCACAGCTCGACCAGGACAGCCGGACGGGCGTCGTCCGCGAGCTCGGCGAGCAGCTCGGTGCGCCGGCGCGGCACGAAGGTTCCGGGGCCCACGGCCAGCCGGCGACCCCGGAATTCGACCCAGCCCAGCAGGTGCTCGAGCGGTTCACCACAGCAACGTCGCCGTACCAGATCCTCGAGTTCCGCGCCGGTCGCGGTCGAGGCGAGCAGCTCGGCTTCCTGGTCGGCGAACACGCAACCCGCCGCTCGCAATTCGTCGATCACGTCCACCCGAAGAGTCAATCATGGTTCACCGAATCGGCCATACACTTCGGGCTGTGAACGCCTATGGATTTCCGCCCGCGGGACCGTCCGGATCGCCGCCCCCGCGCGCCCTCCCGGCACGCCCCGGTCCGACGGGGCCGGCCGTCGCGATCGGCTCCGGCGCGGTCGCGATCCTGTCCGTCGCGGTGGCCGCGGTCGTGGCGGATCGCATGCCCTCGTCGGCCTCCGCGGCGACGGTGTGGGCCGCCACCCTCCTCCCGTACCTCCCGATTCTGGCGTATCTCGCGGCGGTCGGCAGGGGCCTGACGGGCAGGCTGGCCGGTGTGGGCGCGTGGACGCTCGTGGCACTCACCGATACCGGTGTGGCGCTGTGGCTGGCCCTCACGCGGGGCGAAGTGCATCGCTTCATCGACGCGATCGTGGTGCTCACCGGCGTGGTGATGACGGTCGGCGGGGTCGCGGGGTGGGGGCTCGCCCGCCGGGACGGGATCGCCTGGATCGCCTCCGTTCCCGTGGGCATCGGCACCTGGGCGCTGTGGCAGTACGTGGTCGGGGAGCAGGTGCTCGGCGCGGTCACCCAGGGGGCGCCGGCCGCGATGCAGGTCGGTTTCGCCGTGTTCACCTGGGTGATCCCGATACTCGTCGGGTGGTTGATCGACGTGCTCACGCGCGGCCCCGGAGCGACCCGGCCCACCGTCGAGCCGGGGTGGGGCTAGAGGGACACCAGCATCCGGGTGTTGCCGAGGGTGTTCGGCTTCACGTAGCTCAGGTCGAGGAACTCGGCGACGCCCTGGTCGTAGCTGCGGCACAGTTCGGCGTACACCTCGGCGCTCACCGGCGTGCCGTCGATCTCCACGAAGCCGTGCCGCCCGAAGAAGTCCGTCTCGAAGGTGAGCACGAACACCCGCTGCAACTCCAGGAACCGCGCCTCGTCGAGCAGGCGCGCCACGATCTTGTGCCCGATCCCGTGCCCCTTGACCGCCGGATCCACCGCGAGCGTGCGGATCTCACCGAGATCCGACCACAGCACGTGCAGCGCACCGCAGCCGACGATCTCGCCGCCCACCTGCGCCACCCAGAACTCCTGGATCGACTCGTACAGCGTGACCAGGTTCTTCTCCAACAGGATCCGGCCCGCGTAGACGTCGATGAGGCGCTTGATCGCGGGGACGTCGGAGGTCCGGGCGCGACGCAACTCGTCGGCGGCGGAGGTGGTCATCGCCAAACACTAGCGCGCGCGGGCGCCGATCCCCGGACCCGATAGGCTTAGCGCCGTGAGTGCACCGGATGGCGTGAGTCCCACGGACACACGTGTCTCCAATGTGAATGTGGCGAACGCCCTCACGGTGCTTCGGATCGTACTCGTGCCGGTCTTCCTGGTGGCCCTGTTCGCCGACGGCGGCCACGATCCGCACTGGCGGTGGATCGCCTTCATCGTCTTCGCGGTGGCCATGTTCACCGACCGCGTGGACGGCCAGATCGCGCGCCGCTACGGCCTCATCACCGACTTCGGCAAGCTCATGGACCCGATCGCCGACAAGGCCCTGACCGGTGCCGCGCTGATCGGCCTGTCGATGCTGGGCGATCTGCCGTGGTGGGTGACCGTGGTGATCCTGATCCGCGAACTCGGGATCACCGTCTTCCGGTTCGCCGTGATCCGTGACGGCGTGATCCCGGCCAGTCGCGGCGGCAAGCTCAAGACGATGCTGCAGACGATCGCGATCGGCCTCTACCTCATGCCGCTGCCCGCGTGGATGGACCTCCCGAAGGCCGTCGTCATGGGCGCCGCGGTCATCGTCACGGTGTGGACCGGCATCGACTACCTCGTGAGCTGGTGGCGTGCCCGCACCTGAGGCGGCCGGCCTCGTCGCGGCCCTGACCGCGCGCGAGCAGACCGTGGCCTCCGCGGAATCGCTCACCGCCGGACTGTTCGCCGCCACGATCGCCGACGTCCCCGGCGCCAGCGCGGTGCTCCGCGGCGGCCTCATCGTGTACGCCACCGATCTCAAGTCCACGCTGGCCGGGGTGCCGGCCGATGTGCTCGACCGCTGCGGACCCGTGCACCCGGACACCGCCCGCCTCCTCGCCGACGGCGCCCGCGATCGCTGTGGTGCCGACTGGGGCGTCGGCCTCACCGGGGTGGCCGGCCCCACCGAACAGGACGGCGTGCCCGTGGGCACCGTCTACCTGGGCATCGCGGGACCGTCGGGCACGTCCGTCACCGCCCTGCGGCTCGACGGTGACCGCTCCGCCGTCCGGCACGGCGCCGTCTCCGAGGCGCTCCGGGAGCTCCGGGACCGGGTCCTCGACCCGAATCCGTAAGGAAATTCCGCAAACGGGAACCAACCGGGCCTCCTCAGCGTTGAGTGAACAGATATCAAGTTTCAACGACGAATCGGAGGTGAGCATGGCTCTACTGTTGCGCGAAGCGATCGGCGAGAATCTGCGCAAGACGCGGGTCCGCCAGGCACGCACGCTCCGGGACGTGTCGTCGGCGGCCCAGGTCAGCTTGGGCTACCTGTCCGAGGTCGAGCGCGGCCAGAAGGAGGCGTCCAGCGAACTGCTGGCCGCCATCTGCGGCGCACTCGACGTGGAGGTCGCCGAACTGGTGGCACAGGCCAGCGTCTCGATGCGGCCGTTCCCGAAGCTGGTCATCCCGGCCCCCGCCATGGCGGCCGCCTGACCCGAGATCACGGGCCGCGGGTACGGGGGAAATCCCTGAACCCGCGGTCCGGGGCCGCACAACGGCCCGGATACCCGATAGATTGGACATCACGTCGGTACGTCGCCCACTCGGGCCCGCGCCGACCCGACCGGACACACTTCGACACGGAGGCGTAGTAGACCGATGGCTAACCCGTTCGTCAAGGGCTGGCGCTACCTCATGGCGCTGTTCAACGCGAAGATCGACGAGAACGCCGATCCCAAGGTGCAGATCCAGCAGGCGATCGAGGACGCCCAGCGGCAGCACCAGGCACTGTCCCAGCAGGCCGCAGCCGTGATCGGCAACCAGCGGCAGCTGGAGATGAAGCTCAACCGCCAGCTGGCCGAGGTGGAGAAGCTGTCCGCCAACACCCGCCAGGCCGTGCAGCTGGCCGATCAGGCCGCCGGCGCCGGTGACGCCGCCAAGGCCACCGAGTACACCAATGCGGCCGAGGCCTTCGCCGCGCAGCTGGTGACGGCGGAGCAGAGCGTGGAGGACCTCAAGGCCCTGCACGATCAGTCCCTGCAGGCCGCCGGCCAGGCCAAGCGCGCCGTCGAGCAGAACGCTCTGCAGCTGCAGAACAAGCTCGCCGAGCGCACCAAGCTGCTCAGCCAGCTGGAGCAGGCGAAGATGCAGGAGCAGGTCTCCGCTTCGCTGAACCAGATGGGTCAGCTGTCGGCGCCCGGCAACACCCCGAACCTCGACGAGGTGCGGGAGAAGATCGAGAAGCGGTACGCCAACGCCCTCGGCTCCACCGAGCTCGCGCAGAACTCGGTCCAGGGCCGGATGGCAGAGGTGCAGCAGGCCACCGTGCAGATGGCCGGGCACTCGCGGCTGGAGCAGATCCGGGCTTCGATGCAGGCCAACGGTCAGATCGCCGGTGCCCCCGCGGCACCGCAGGCCGCCCCCGCACCGCAGGCCGCGCCCGGCCAGGCCGGCCCGAACCCCGCCGGACAGTAAGGGCGCCGTGAGCTCCCAGGGAGGCCGCTACCGCACCGACTTCTCGGCGGTGGCGGCCTCCGCTGCACGGATGGCCACCTCCGCGATCGGCGCTTCGGCGACCGCGATGGAGGCGGCCGCCCGCGCCGTCGACGAGGCCCGCGACAAGGCGGCCCGGCGGCGCGACCCGAAGATCGCGCACCAGCGCGCCATCCGCAACGCGCGGCACACCGTCAACGGCTGGGCCGCCACCACCTCGGCGTCGGCCGTCGTCTCCGTCGGCGGATTCGCCGCTGCCGCACCGGTGGTCGGCGGCACCGCCACCGCGATCACCGCCGTGATCGTGGTTCCCGCGGCCTACGCGGTGCGCAAGCTGCGTCGCCTCCGCAAGACCCCGGTACCGCCGCGCACCTATGCCCGGCGCACCATCCCCGCGGCATCGTCCGCGCTGCACGACCCCGTGCGTCGGCTGGCCGACGCCGAACAGGAATTCCTCGCCCTGGTCTCGGTGCTCTACCGCTCGGGCGCCCTCCCGCCCGATGCGCTCTCCGAGCTCGACGACGACGCCGAGGCCTCGGCCGACGCGATCATCTCCTACAGCGAGCAACTGGTCGACATGGAGCGCGCCATCAGCGGCGGGGGCGAGTCCGCGATCATGCTGCGCGCCGTCCTCGACGACGGGCTGCGCAGCCTCGACGAGGGCATTCTCACCTACCAGGACATGGTGCGGTCCGCCGCGTCCACCGTCGCCGCCGCACGGCAGTCGCTGGGCTCACCGTCGCGCTTCGACGACCTCAGTCGCGCCACGCCACGTCTGCAGGAGACCGCCGAACGGCTCCGCGCCTGGGCCTACGGCATCGAGGCGCTGCCCCCGGTGCCCGACCCGCATCGCTGGTAGATCCGCTCAGGGTTCACCCCGATCTTTCCCCGAACTCCCAGCTCAGCGCGTGACTTCCCCGCTCGGGCGGAGGCAGTATGGATGGTGAAAGAACTGGCGCACACACCATCGAAAGGACCCGCAATGTTCTGGAAGATCATCGGCGCGATCGTCGTCATCTGGATCGCCCTCATGGTGGCATCGGCGATCATCAAGTCGCTGCTTCCACTCGCCCTCATCGCACTGGTGATCATCGGTATCGTCTCGGTGGTCAAGTGGCTGGGCTCGGGCAAGAAGAGTTCCACCACCCTGTGACCGCGGGGCCGCCCGCACGGAAGGAGTGCGGGTGCGCGTCGCCATCGTCGCCGGATCCGAGGCCGGGCATGCATTGCCCGGCCTCGCGCTCGCTCTCCGGCTGAACGCCGCCGGACACACCGCGGTGGTCTTCACCGGCCGGCAATGGGCGGGCGTGGGCGCCCACCGCGGAATCGACACCCGGGAACTGCCAGGGCTCGCCGCCCGGCCCGGTGACGACGACGGTGATGCCGGCGCGAAGATCCACGACCGCGCCGCGTACATCGCCACCCGCCTGCTGCCCGAGCTCGCCGCCGCCGAGCCCGACCTCGTGGTGGCCGACATCCTCACGCCCGGCGGCGGAATGGCGGCCGAACTCCTGAGCCTGCCGTGGCTCGAACTGAGCCCGCACCCGCTGTACCTGCCCTCGAAGGGCCTGCCCCCGATCGGCGCCGGGCTCGCACCGGGACACACACCGCGCGAACTCCTCCGCGATTGCGTCCTACGCGCTTTCACCGCTCGCGACTTGCGTAACGGGCGCCGCCAGCGCGAAGCGGCGCGCGCCGGAATCGGCCTTCCCGCGAGCGATCCCGGCCCCGAGGGCAGGCTCGTCGCCACCATTCCCGCGCTGGAGGTGCCGCGGCCCGACTGGCCCGCACGGACCCACCTCGTGGGGCCGCTGACGCTCGAACCCACCGAGGAACTCTGCCCGGTTCCCGACGGCGACGATCCGCTGGTGATGGTGGCACCGTCGACCGCGGCGACGGGGGAGCAGGACCTCGCCGAGACCGCCGTGGCCGGACTCGACGGTGCGGGCGTGCGGATCGCCGTCTCCGGACTCAACCCGCCCGCGTTCGACCTGCCGTGGGTCGCCAGCGGCTTCGGCCGCCAGGACCGTCTGCTCGAACAGGCCGACGCGGTGGTGTGCGGCAGCGGCCACGGCATGCTCACCAAGGCCCTCACCGCCGGGCGCCCCGTTGTGCTGGTGCCCGGCGGCGGCGATCAATGGGAACTCGCGAACCGGGTGGCGCGGCAGGGGAGCGGCGTCCTCGTGCGTCCCGCGACCCCCGGCGCGATCCGCGACGGTGTGCGCGCGGTGCTCGGCGATCCGGCGTACGCCGCAGCCGCGCGCGCGGCGGCCTCCTCCGCGCACCGGGTCGCCGACCCGGTGCAGGTGTGCGAGGCCTACCGGTAGCCTGGTCCGGTGCGTCTCACCGACTTCCGCGAACTGCTCGTCACCGAGTTCGGCACCCTCCGGGGCGAGACCCTGATGCGCGACCACCGGCTCACCGAGTTCGGCATGACCGGCGACGAGGCCATCGAATCCGGCGTCGACCCGCGCGATGTCTGGCGGGCGTTGTGCTCCGAGTTCGACGTGCCCAAGAGCCGCTGGTAACCGGGCCTCCGCCGGGACGGGGACACTGCCCCGACCCAGACGTGCCCACGAGCCGCTGGTAGCTACACCGGCGTCGGTCCCGGCGACCACCAGCCCTGCCGCGTGACGTCGGTGCGGCCGTAGGCGGCGGGCGGCGCGGACACGTACGGCAGGTACCGCTCCAGCGCGCCCCACTCCCGGCCCCAGTCGTTGTCGAGGTAGGTCGGCACGGTCTGCGCCTTGGCCAGCAGCAGCGCCCAACCCAGCGGACCGCCGGCGTCGCCGCCCTGCCACGTGGTGGTGGCCGCCGCGGCCAGATCGCGCTCCGGCTGGATCCGCCACCGCGGCTGCTCGGCGATGCCGCCGAACTCGCGCCACTGCCGCTGGCACGGGAAGCCGATGCCGGCGCCCCAGTCGACCAGCGTGGGATCGTCGCCGATCAGGTCCTGCAGCGTGGTGAGCTGCGGGACCCGGGGCGGCGTGTACGCCACCCACGTGCGCTCCGACGGTGCCGTGACCTCCGCGCGCACCCGCACCGCCGTGGCGCCGCGCGGCACCTGGTCGGCGGGCACCCGCAGGTTCCGCCACGCCGGCGGGGGGCCGATGTCGATCGGGGTGACCGATCCGGCGGGTGTGATCGTTCCTGTGCCGGTACCGAATTCGAGCTGCAGGTTGCTCGGGTCGAAGCGGCCAGCCACGCTGATCGTGAGCAGCTTGTCCACCCCGCCCGCGGGCAGTGCGTACCAGCTGGAGACGGCCTTCGCGGAGCGCTGGCTGGCGCCCTGCTGGCGGCTGCCCACCACCGGGACGCGCGCCGGATCGAGCCCGAAGGGCAGCGCCGCGGTCGAGCCGTTGACGCCCGGCGTGCTGAGCGTGCCGCCGCCGGTGCCACCGGTGTTCGACGCGGTGGTGTCGGCGTCGCCGGTGTTGAGCAGGTCGGCCGCGCCGCGGGAGGTGGTGTTGAGATCGCCCGCCAGACCGTTCGGCGTGAAGTTCTCGTTCTCCTCGCCCACCAGCGGCTGCGGTGAGTTCCCGATCGGCGTGAGCACACCGGCGTTCGCATCGCGCTCGGCGAGCACCTCGTCGGCCATGCCGCACGGATTGCCCGCGAGCGACTGCAGGTTCTGCAGTCCGTAGGAGTAGGCGGGCCGCTGCACCAGGATCGACGCGGCATTGGTCGCGCCGATCATCGCGATGATCAGCGTGGCCACCAGCGTGATCGGGGTGGCCCACCCGGGCAGGCGCACCGACGGTGTCGACGGCGGCGGCGTCCACCCGGTCACGTGCACCACCAGTGCGGCCGCGAGCAGCACCACGGTGAGCGCCACGAAGACGCTGGCCAGCTTGATGCCCGCGATCGACGGCTCTTCTCCACCCCAGGGGATGCCGAAGTTGCCGGGATAGAACCAGCCGTTGGTCGACTCGAAGGCCAGTGCCGCGGCGCCCGAGGCGGCGGCGAGGAAGAGCAGCCGGAACTGCAGCCGCCGGACCACCCGCGGGCCGATGGCCACGGCCGCCACCGCGGCCACCATGGCGCCGAGCGTGGCGAAGGCGCCGAAGTGATGCGTCCACTTGGTGGGGTTGAAGGCCATCACCAGCAGCGAGACGCCGATGGCGGCCACGATCCGCCGTGCGGGCCCGGTGGCGATCCCCGGGATGCGGCGGCGCCACAGCAGCGCGACCGCGGTGGCCGCCGCCGCGAGGAACATCGCGAGCATCGAGAACCGCCGTGCCACCGAGCCGTTGGGGTTCTGCTGGAACAGGGTCTCGTACCGGATGATCTCGCGGTGCCAGGGCTCGGCCGGACCGACGGTGCTCAGCAGCTTGGTGGATTGGATCATCTCGATCAGCCCGTGATCGCCGAAGATCAGGAACAGCACCGAGGCGCCGGCGGCGGCGAGCGGCAGCAGCGAGCCGGCGTAGCCGTTCGCGGCCACGTGGGCGCGCACCGCCTTCCACAGCGGTGCCGCGGCCACGAGGAAGACCACGAAGGCGAAACTGCCGGTGGGTGCGGCGGACAGGGTCAGCCCCGCCACGATCAGCCCGACGCCCGCGGGCGCGAGCCGCTGGGTGGCGATGGTGCGCTCCACGCAGCACCAGGTGAGCACGGTGCCCAGCGCCACGATCGGCTCGGGACGCAGGCCGGGGTTGTAGGTCAGCCAGAACAGGGTGAAGACGGCCGCCGCCGCCCACAGGCCGCGGGCGTGATCGCGGGGCGCGCGGCGCTTGCTCAGGCCGAGCCGGGGGAGCACCTCGCGGGAGATCAGCAGCCAGGCGATGATGCCCGACACCAGCGCGGGCAGCCGCAGCCACGGGCTGGACACGCTGAGCTCGCTCATCCAGGCGACCACGTAGAAGGGCATGCCGAAGGGGGCGTAGGGCGCGTCGTAGTAGCGGAAGACCTCGGGCATGTAGCCGGAGTGCAGGGCCGCCTTGATCATCCCCAGGATGTAGCCGTCGTCGGAGGTGGGGGCGCCGATGATGTGCCACACCAGCAGGCTGCCGATCACGGCGGCGTCGGCGAGCCCGAACCGCAGCCAGTGGCCGGGGATCAGGTGGCGGCGCTTGCGACCGTCGGCCCGATCCAGCACGGCCAGCGCGACGATCGAGATCAGCACGCACAGCACGCCGATCACGATCGCCAGGCCCTTGAGCAGCGACGGTGTGGAGGTGTAGCGCGAGTCCACGTTGATGTGCACGTTCGGCAGCGGGCCGGCCTGCGTCGGCGGCAGATCGCTGAAGACGCCCACTACCTGCGGCCGGAAGTCGCCGCGCACCTCGCCGCGATCGGGCAGGCCGGCCGCGCTCGCGGTCGCGGCCTGATCGTCGACGGTGATCGTCAGGTCGCCGCACCGGGCCGCGTCCTGCCGCGGCACGGTGTACACGAGCGCGCCGCGCGAGCGCACCGTCACCGATTCGGCATCGGTCGTCACCCACAGGCCGACGGTGCGCGCCCGGTCGCCCGCCGGTGGCGGAGTGGTGGCGAGGAGCACCGTCTCCTTGTCCATCGGCTGCGCGGCGATGAGCGCGCACGGCACCGTCGCCCGCATGTCGAGCGGCTTGTACATCGTCAGCGGCGCGGTCACCGAGGCGGGCGAGCCGGCCTGCGGCCAGTCGATCGTCACGGCGGTCTGCTTGATGGGCAGCAGCGGCGTGGCGATCGCGAGCAGCAGGCCCACCAGGCCGGTGACGACGGCGACGATCCGAGCGGTACGGCGATTCACGATCACTGAGCGTATCGGGCCCGGGCGGTCACCTCGGACAGGCGCGTGGGAGGGGCCCCGCGGCGTGTGATTTCTCCCCGGCTGCACGTTATGCTGTGACCACCGACACAGTCCGTCGCTCGATCCGCCACCCCTGGATCGCAGTGCACAACAGAAAGCCTGGTGGTTTCCGTGACCCTTGACGCCAACTCGCCGATCAACAAGCTCCCCGGTGGCAACACCGAACGGGACCTGGCGGGCGACCACGATGCGGACCCCCGGGGCGGGCAATCGGCCTCCGTCGAATCCTTCTCGCTCGACGATCGGTACACGCGCGAGCAGGGCACGATCTACCTCACCGGCATTCAGGCGCTGGTGCGCATGGTGCGCGACCGGGCGCGGCTGGACCGCCGCCAGAACCTCCGCACCGCCTCGTTCATCTCCGGCTACGAGGGCTCGCCGCTCGCGGGCTACGACCTGGAGATCGCCAAGCGCGGCAAGTACCTCAGCGACTACAACGTGGTGCACCGGCCGGGCCTCAACGAGGAGCTCGCCGCCACCTCGGTGATGGGATCGCAGGTCGCGGCCCAGGTGGGCAACCTCACCGAGGGGGTCGACGGTGTGGTCGGCTACTGGTACGGCAAGGCCCCCGGCCTCGACCGCGCCACCGACGCGCTGCGCCACGCCAACCTCATCGGCACGCACCCCACGGGCGGCGCGGTGGCCCTCGTCGGCGACGATCCGGGTGCCAAGAGCTCGACGGTGCCCTGCGCCTCCGAGATGGCGCTCGCGGACCTGTACATGCCGATCCTCTACCCGGCCGACTCGCAGGACATCCTCGACCTCGGCGTGCACGCCGCGATCATGTCCCGCGTCTCGGGGCTGTGGACCTCGTTGAAGATCTCCGCGCACGTCGCCGACGGCGCCTCGACCGCCGATGTGCACCCCGACCGCATCCTGCCCGTCTACGGCGATCTGGGCACCAGCCCGCACGTCCCGTCGGGCAAGCTGCTGGGTGCCAATCTCATGGAGCTGGAGCAGAACCAGCTCACCGTGCGGATGCCCCGCGCCACCGAGTACGCCCGGATCAACCGGCTCAACCGCATCGAGGTGGGCTCGGCCGACGACCGGATCGGCATCGTGGCCGCAGGCAAGACCTACATGGATGTGCGGGAGTCGCTGCGGCTCATCGGCATCGGCGACGACGAGCTGAACCGGCTCGGCATCCGCATCCTCAAGATGGGCATGGTCTACCCGTTCGAGCGGCAGATCCTGCACGAGTTCATCGACGGGCTCGACGAGGTGATCGTGGTCGAGGAGAAGCGTGACTTCCTCGAGACCATGATGCGCGACATCCTGTTCCGGCACCCCGGCGCGCCGAACATCGTCGGCAAGGCCAACGAGGACGGCTCCACTCTGTTCTCCCGCTTCGGCGAGCTCGACGTCGACTCGGTGACCCGCGGTCTCGCCTCCCGGCTCGCCCGCGTGCACCAGGTGCCCGCCGCGAAGGACTGGCTGGACCGCAAGGCCCGCCAGCGCACCCGGATCGAACTGCCGCTCGCCGTGCGCAGCCCGTACTTCTGCTCGGGGTGCCCGCACAACAGCTCCACCAAGGTCTCCGACGACACGCTGGTGGGCGCCGGCATCGGCTGCCACGCCATGGTGCTGCTCATGGACCCGCAGCAGGTGGGCGATGTGACCGGCGTCAGCCAGATGGGCGGCGAGGGCGCGCAGTGGGTGGGCATGGCCCCGTTCGTCACCCAGAAGCACTTCGTGCAGAACATCGGCGACGGCACCTTCATGCACTCCGGCTCGCTGGCGCTGCGCCAGTCCGTGGCATCGGGGGAGCGGATCACCTACAAGCTGCTGTTCAACGGCACCGTCGCCATGACGGGCGGCCAGGATCCGGTGGGCGAGATGACGCTGCCGCAGATCTGCACCCTGCTGCTGGCCGAGCGGGTCACCAAGGTGGTCGTCACCTCCGACGATCCCAAGCGCACCAAGGCCCTCGGGATGCCCGCCGGTGTGGACGTGCGCGACCGCGCCGACATGATGGACATCCAGCGCGAGCTGGCCGAACTCGACGGCGTCACCGTGCTGGTGCACGATCAGCACTGCGCGGCCGAGAAGCGGCGTAAGCGCAAGCGCGGCAAGTACCCCACCCCGGACCAGCGCGTGGTGATCAACGAGCGGATCTGCGAGGGCTGCGGCGACTGCGGCCAGAAGAGCAACTGCCTCTCGGTGCACCCGGTGGATTCGGAGTTCGGCCGTAAGACCCGCATCGACCAGAGCTCGTGCAACCTCGACTTCTCGTGCCTCAAGGGCGATTGCCCGTCGTTCGTCACGGTCACGCCGGGCGCCACGGGCAAGGTGCGCAAGTCGGTCCCGGACATCAGCGCCGACGCGGTCGCGCAGCCCGTGAAGGCGCGGCGCGAGGCCGACGGCTTCTCGATCCGGGTCACCGGCATCGGCGGCACGGGTGTGGTCACGGTCTCGCAGATCCTGGCGACGGCCACCGTGCTCGACGGGCACGTGGCGCGCACCGTCGACATGACCGGCATGGCGCAGAAGGGCGGCGCCGTGGTCTCCGACGTCAAGGTGTCGGCCGGTTACGTCGAACAGGCCGCGAAGGTGGCCTCGGGCGACTGCGACGTGTACCTCTCCTGCGACGGGCTCGTGGGTGTCGATCCGGCGAACCTCAAGGTGGCCTCGCCCGAGCGCACCACCTCGATCGTCTCCACCACCAAGGTGCCCACCGGCGCCATGGTGATCGACACGGCGGTGGGCTACCCGGATCAGGGGAGCATCCACGAGGCGATCGACCGGGCCTCGCTGCGGTCGGTGTACCTCGATCCGGGCGCGCTCACGCTGGCCCTGTTCGGAGACGAGCAGTACGCGAACATGTTCATGGTGGGCGCCGCCTTCCAGACCGGCGCGCTGCCCATCACCTCGGCGTCGATCGAGCGGGCCATCGAGCTCAACGGCGTGGCAGTGGACAAGAACCTGCAGGCCTTCCGCCGCGGCCGCCAGTCGGTGGCCGATGCGGCCGGCGTGACCGCGGCGATCGACGCGCTGCATCCCGCTCCCGCTCCGGTGGAGCCGAGCCCGTTCGCGGCCCGGCAGACGGCGCGCCTCGGGGAGGTCTCCGAAGAGCTGGCGCGCATGGTCGGCCTGCGGGTCGATGAGCTGGTGGCCTACCAGGACACGTCCTACGCCACCCGCTACGTGGACGACGTGGCCCGCGTGCTGCGCGCCGAGCAGCGCTGGGGCACCGAGGATCTCACCGCCGCCGTGGCGCACTACCTGCACAAGCTCATGGCCTACAAGGACGAGTACGAGGTGGCCCGCCTCACGCAGGACGCCGAGTTCGCCGCGCACGTGGCCGACGAGTTCGGTGCCGATGCGAAGAAGGCGATCCGCCTGCACCCGCCGACGCTGCGGGAGATGGGCCTGAAGAACAAGCTGGCCCTGGGCGAGTGGGTGAACCCGGGCATGAAGACGCTGGCCAGGATGAAGCGTCTGCGCGGCACCCGGCTCGACCCGTTCGGCATGACCGAGATGCGGCGCATGGAGCGCTCGCTCATCGCCGAGTACCGGGCCCTGCTGGGGCTGATGATCGCCGCGATCGAGGGCGATCGGGTGACCGAGGAGCAGCGCGCCCAGGTGATCGCCCTGGCCGAGCTGCCCGATGTGGTGCGCGGCTACGAGGGCGTCAAGACCGCCAACGTGGCGACCTACCGCGCCGCGGTCCAGGCGCAGCTGGAGGCGCTGGGCTGGTAGTCCCGCCCATCGGACGACGGTGCCAGTCCCGGCCTCCGGGGCGGGCACCGCTGCGTTCGACCCGTTCGAACGCCGGTCTCAACCGGCACTTCATGTCGACGGTGCGCCCGATGTCCGGTGGTCGGGTGTCGTCGCAGGTGGTGGCAGTGGTCGGCGCCGCCGATCTGTGGCATCGGCGGGGCTCGCGGCGTGTCGCAGCCGAGGTGCTTGCTTCGAACGGTCGTTCCCCTATAGTCGTGAGTGTTCGACGTGAAAGCGAGCCGATGAGATCGCGCCGAGTGCGGATGCGAAAACTTGTCAGTGGCCCTCTCTAGCGTCCTTGGCAACACACTTCAGACAGCGCCGGCGGATCGTCGGCCCGAAGGACGGAGAGTCTCATGGCACCTGCGGCACCGGATCGTGAAAAGGCGCTGGAGCTGGCGCTCGCTCAGATCGACAAGAACTACGGCAAGGGCTCGGTCATGCGCCTCGGTGACGAGGTCCGCCAGCCCATCTCGGTGATCCCCACCGGTTCCATCGCGCTCGATGTCGCGCTGGGCATCGGCGGCCTCCCGCGGGGTCGCGTCGTGGAGATCTACGGCCCGGAATCCTCGGGTAAGACCACGGTCGCGCTGCACGCGGTCGCCGAGGCGCAGGCCAAGGGCGGTATCGCCGCCTTCATCGATGCCGAGCACGCGCTCGACCCCGATTACGCCGCCAAGCTCGGTGTCGATACCGATGCGCTGCTGGTGTCCCAGCCCGATACCGGTGAGCAGGCGCTCGAGATCGCGGACATGCTGATCCGCTCGGGCGCGCTCGACATCATCGTGATCGACTCGGTGGCCGCGCTGGTCCCCAAGGCCGAGATCGAGGGCGAGATGGGCGACAGCCACGTCGGTCTCCAGGCCCGCCTCATGAGCCAGGCGCTCCGCAAGATGACGGGCGCGATGAACAACTCGGGCACCACCGCCATCTTCATCAACCAGCTGCGCGAGAAGATCGGCGTCATGTTCGGCTCGCCCGAGACCACCACGGGCGGTAAGGCACTGAAGTTCTACGCCTCCGTCCGCTTGGATGTGCGCCGTATTGAGACCCTCAAGGACGGTACGGATGCGGTGGGTAACCGCACCCGCGTCAAGGTGGTCAAGAACAAGGTCTCGCCGCCGTTCAAGCAGGCCGAGTTCGACATCATCTACGGCCAGGGCATCAGCCGCGAGGGCTCCATCATCGACATGGGCGTCAACGAGGGCTTCATCCGCAAGTCGGGCTCTTGGTACACCTACGACGGTGACCAGCTGGGCCAGGGCAAGGAGAACGCCCGCAAGTTCCTGCTGGAGAACCCGGACGTCCGCGACGAGATCGAGAAGCGGATCAAGGAGAAGCTGGGCGTCGGCGCCGACGTCACCGCCGTGGATGCCGACGAGATCGCCCCGGCGCCCGTCGAGTTCTAGCCGCCGTGTCCGATTACTCGGACGATGAGGTCGTCTCGCGCCGTCGGCGTCGTGGGTGCCGGCCCAGTGACGCCGACGGTGCGCCGGAGCGGCAGGTCGAGCAGGATCCGGCCAAGCGGGAGGCGCTCGCCCGCGACGTGATCTATCGCGCCCTCGGCGCCCGCGATCATTCGCGGGGCGAGCTGCGGGCCAAGCTCGCGCGCAAGGGTTTCGACGAGGAACTCACCGAGCGCATGCTCGATAAGTTCACCGCGGCGGGCCTCGTGGACGATGCGGCCTTCGCCCAGCGCTGGGTGGAGTCGCGGCACCGGTTCTCGGGCCGCGGCCGGCGCGTGCTGGCACAGGAGCTGCGCACCAAGGGCATCGGGGAGGCGGAGGCCGCCGCCGCGCTCGACACCGTGAGCCGCGACGACGAGGCCGAACGCGCCGCCGAATTGGTGGAGCGCAAGCTCGCCCGCGTCGAGATCCCGGACGGCCGCACCGAGCGCGACAAGCTGACTCAACGGCTGGTCGGCATGCTGGCCCGGCGCGGGTACCACCCGTCGCTGGCGCTGTCGGTGGTGCTCGACGCGGTCCGCGCCAAGGCGGCCGCCGAATAAGACCAGGGGGAGAACCCCGGCGAAGCGAGGCCCTCGGAGATCACTCCGGGGGCCTCGCTATTTTCCCGGCGAATCGCTACGGTCGAATCATGACTGCCGGAACGGCCTCGGGCCACGCACGGAAGGGTGATCCGGCGAACGGTTGACGGCGCGGGCGCCGCCGCGTGGGAACGGAATTCGAACGAATACTCCACTCCCACGAAAGGAAGCCATGCCAGCACGGTTCAATCACACCATCATCTTCGCGGCCGATAGTGCGCAGTCCGCCACGTTCTACCGCGACTACCTCGAAGCCCGGTCCGTCGACTCCTGGGGCGTCTTCACCAATCTCGAGATCGAGGACGGCGTCCTCCTCCAGATCGCCGCGCCGCCGATCGAGATCCAGCCGCAGCACTACGCCTTCCTCGTCGACGACGACCACTTCGATCGTGCCTACGCCCTGCTCACGGACCGCGGTGTCGATCACGCCGCCGATCCGTTCTGGCAGCGGCCCGGCGAGATCAACCACGAGCACGGCGGCCGCGGCGTGTACGTCCGCGATCCCGCGGGGCACGGCATCGAGCTGCTCACCCGCCCGTACCTCTGACGGTGCACGACGAGGCCCCCGGAGTCGGAACTCCGGGGGCCTCGGCGGGGGAGCCTCAGTGGCTGCGGCGCTCGCGCATCTTCCGCTCGACCCAGCGGGCGAGACGGGTGAGGCCGTAGTTGATCACGATCATGATGACCGCCACCACGATCAGCGCCACGAACAGCGAACGGTAGGTGATACCGGCCTGGATGCCCTGCCGCACGATCTCGGTGTAGCCGATGATGTAGCCCAGCGCCGAGTCCTTGAGCGCCACCACCATCTGCGAGATCAGCGCCGGCAGCATGGCCGTGATCGCCTGCGGCAGCAGGATCAGCCGCATCAGCTGGTTCTTCCGCAGGCCCAGCGCCGAGGCCGCCTCCGACTGCCCCTTCGGGAGCGAGTTGATGCCGGAGCGGATGATCTCGGCGATCACCGAGCCGTTGTACATCGTGAGGCCGAAGACCACCGCCGCGAACGCGAGCTGCGCGGAGGGGAACAGCGATGCCGCCGCGAAGGCGTAGTACGCGAACAGGATCAGGATCAGCACCGGGATCGCGCGGAACAGCTCGACCACGGCGCCGCTGAGCCAGCGCACGGCGCGGTGATCCGAGAGGCGGCCCAGGCCGAGCACGGTGCCGAGCACCATGGCGAAGATGATCGAGACCACCGCCGCCAGCAGTGTGCCCCACAGGCCCGGGATCAGGTAGGTGGTCCAGAACCGGGAGTCGACGATCATGTCCCACTTGGACCAGGCGAGCTGGCCCTTGTTGTTCATGACCCACAGCACCCACACCGCGAAGGCGATCATCGCGGCGATGAAGCCGACCGCGACCAGCTGGTCCCGGCGCTGCTGCTTGGGGCCGCGTGCATCGAAGAGCACGCTGCCCTTCTGCTTCGGGTTGATCTTCGGGGCCTTCGGCGGCAGATCGTTCACCGGGTTGGGAAGGTCCACGGGGTTCGGCTGGGTCATCGCTTCACCGCCAATCGGTTGGCCAGGTAGGTGAACAGCAGGCCCATCGGCAGCGTGATCGCCACGAACCCGGCGGCGATGATCGCGAAGATGGTGTAGATCGAATCGGGATAGGTCTCCACCGACGACTTCATGAGCAAGGCCGCTTCGGAGACACCGATCACCGACGCGATCGTGCTGTTCTTGGTCAGCGCGATGAGCACGCTGCCCATCGGCGCGGTCACCGCGCGCAGCGCCTGGGGAAGGACGATGGTGCCGAAGACCGTGAAGAAGGGCAGGCCCAGTGCACGCGCCGCCTCGGCCTGACCCACGGGCACGGTGTTGATGCCCGCGCGCAGGGTCTCGCACACGAAGGCCGCGGTGTAGAACGAGAGCCCGAGGATCGCGAGCCGGAAGTTGTTCTCCCGCACGAAGCTGTCGTTCTGGGGTGCCAGCGTGAGGCCGAGCATCATGAACAGGCCCATCCAGCAGAACAGGATGATCAGCGTGAGCGGGGTGTTGCGCACCACGTTGACGTAGAAGTTCGCGAACGAGCGCATGATCGGCACCGGGCCGACCGCCATACCGGCGAGGATCATGCCCCACACCAGGGCGATCACACCCGAGAAGAAGGTGAGCTTGATCGTCATCCAGAACGCGGGCCACAGCAGCGGTCCCATGTAGTCCCACATGGTGGTCACGAGGCACCTCCGCACTTCGTCGAGGGCGCGCTCACGAACGCGAGATCGCCGACCGAGGGCTTGAACTTGTCGAAACCACCCGCACGGTCGATCAGGCGCTGCGTCTCCGCGTCGCCCAGGTTCTTCCGCAGCGCCTTCTCCCAGCTGCCGTCCGCGATCATCGCGTTGATGGCGGTGTTGATGGCGTCCTGCGTCTGCTTCTTGTTCTTGGGAATGCCGATGCCGTAGCGCTCGGTGGAGAAGGGGCTGCCCGCCTTCTTCTGCGAGCCCTTGATGCACTGGTCGGTCAGGTAGGTCATGTCGACCACGCGGAACTCGCCGCCGTACTGCTGATTGAAGCCGGCCAGGATCGACTCATCGGTGGTGAGGGCGTCGATGCTCTTCTGGTGCAGCGCCTCGGTACAGGTGGAGTACGAGTCGAACTCCTGCAGCTGCACACCGGGCAGCTGCGCCTTCACGTTCTGGGCGGACGTGGAACCGGCGGCCGAGCACAGCTTCTTGCCGTTGTTGAGATCGGCGAGCTGCTGCAGGCTCTGATCGTCCTTGCGCACCAGCAGACCCTGCCGCACCACGAGGTACGGACCGGCGAAGTCGACCTTCTTCGAGCGTGCCGCGTTGATCGAGTAGGTCGCGGCGATCATGTCGACCTCGCCGTTGTTGATCAGCGTCTCGCGCTGCGCGGACGGCGTCTCGCGCCAGCGGATCTTCGGTTCTTTCCAGCCGTTGGTCTTGGCGATCGAATTCACCACGTACGAGCTGACGTCCACGTCGAAGCCGGACATCGACTTGTCGGGATTGCGCAGGCCGAGACCGGGCTGGTCGTACTTCGTGCCCAGGATCACCGACCCCGATTCGATGGACTTGAGCAGATCGCGGGGGCCGGTGCTGCCGCACGCGACCAGACCGCCGACCATGGCGATGCTCGCGATCACGACCGCGAGTAGGCGGGTACTCCTTCGTCTACTCATCATCAGTGGCTCAGGATCTTCGACAGGAAGTCCTTGGCGCGGCTGGACTTCGGCTTGTTGAAGAAGGACTCGGGATCGGTGTCCTCGACGATCGCACCGTCGGCCATGAACAGGATCCGGTCCGCGGCCTTGCGGGCGAAGCCCATCTCGTGGGTCACCACGACCATCGTCATGCCCTCCTTGGCGAGGGAGACCATCACGTCGAGGACCTCGTTGACCATCTCGGGGTCGAGCGCGGAGGTCGGCTCGTCGAACAGCATGACCTTGGGCTCCATGGCCAGTGCCCGGGCGATGGCCACGCGCTGCTGCTGTCCACCGGAGAGCTGTGCCGGCATCTTGTCGGCCTGGCTGGCGATACCCACGCGGTCCAGCAGTTCCATCCCGCGTTTGCGGGCGTCGGCCGCCGACTTCTTGCGCACCTTGATCGGTGCCAGAGTCACGTTGTCGATGATCGACTTGTGGGAGAACAGGTTGAAGGACTGGAAGACCATGCCCACATCGGCGCGGAGTGCCGCGAGGCCGCGACCCTCCTCGGGGAGCACGGAGCCGTCGATCCGGATGGTGCCGGAGTTGATCGGCTCCAGGCGGTTGATGGTGCGGCACAGGGTCGACTTGCCGGAGCCGGACGGGCCCAGCACGACGACGACCTGCCCCTTCGGCACGGTCAAGTTGATGTCCTTGAGTACGTGAAGATCGCCGAAGTATTTGTCGGCCGACTGGATCTCGATCATCGGGGCCGCGCCGGTGGGCGCGGTCGCTTCGGGAGTGGTCATGGGGAGAGCCTAGGAGTTTCGAGGTTTCATCCGCGTAAAGTTCGTGGTTATTGGTGCGGCGGAGTCGCACTCAGCACGCTCGTGCCGCCGTGACGGGCCGATCCGGACTGTGCGGCATCGTGCTGCGCATCGTCCTCGGCACGCCTAGAGTCGAATCATGGCGAACGACGAGAACCTCTCCGACCTGAACGAGACCCCGGCGCAGGCCCAGGCGGAGGCCGCGCAGGCCGAGGTGGACGCCCGTGCCGCCGTCGGCGCCGATTTCGACTCCGAGTCGGACACGGAGCTGGAGCAGCTCGAATCCGAGGAGTGATCCCGCCGCGGCGGTGAGGCGAATCGAACGATTTGCTCCTGCCGATATCCTGGTGAGGTGATCGAATCCGCCCACCAGAGCCGCACGTATGAGGTCCGTACCTACGGGTGTCAGATGAACGTGCACGACTCCGAGCGCCTGTCGGGCCTGCTCGAGGACGCCGGCTACGTGCGCGCGGACGGCGACGAGCAGGCCGACCTCGTGGTCTTCAACACCTGCGCGGTCCGCGAGAACGCGGACAACAAGCTGTACGGCAACCTCAGCCACCTCGCGCCCGTCAAGCGCGAGCGGCCGGGCATGCAGATCGCCGTCGGCGGGTGCCTGGCCCAGAAGGACCGCGGCACCGTCGTCGACAAGGCCCCGTGGGTCGACGTGGTCTTCGGTACCCACAACATCGGCTCGCTGCCCACCCTGCTGGAGCGGGCGCGGCACAACAGCAAGGCCGAGGTCGAGATCAAGGAGGCGCTGGACGCCTTCCCGTCGACCCTGCCCGCCCGCCGCGAGAGCGCCTACGCCGGCTGGGTCTCCATCTCCGTCGGGTGCAACAACACCTGCACCTTCTGCATCGTCCCCAGCCTGCGTGGCAAGGAGGTCGACCGCCGCCCGGGCGACATCCTGGCCGAGGTGCAGGCCCTCGTCGACCAGGGCGTTTCCGAGGTCACCCTGCTCGGGCAGAACGTTAACGCCTACGGCGTGAACTTCGCCGACCCCGAGATTCCGCGCGACCGGGCCGCCTTCGCCGACCTGCTGCGCGCCTGCGGCCGGATCGAGGGCCTGGAGCGGGTGCGGTTCACCAGCCCGCACCCCGCCGAGTTCACCGACGACGTGATCGACGCGATGGCCGAGACCCCGAACATCTGCCCGCAGCTGCACATGCCGCTGCAGTCCGGCTCCGACAAGGTGCTCAAGGACATGCGGCGCAGCTACCGCAGCACGAAGTTCCTCGGCATCCTCGACAAGGTGCGCGAGCGCATTCCGCACGCCGCGATCACCACCGACATCATCGTCGGCTTCCCGGGGGAGACCGAGGAGGACTTCCAGGCCACCCTCGACGTGGTGGAGAAGGCGCGGTTCAGCTCCGCCTTCACCTTCCAGTACTCGATCCGTCCCGGCACGCCCGCGGCGGACCTGCCCGACCAGCTGCCGAAGAAGGTGGTGCAGGAGCGCTACGACCGGCTCATCGCGCTGCAGGAGCGGATCACGCTCGAGGAGAACCAGAAGCAGGTGGGCCGCCGCGTCGAGCTCCTGGTCGCGCTCGGCGAGGGCCGCAAGGACGCCGAGACCAAACGGATGTCCGGCCGCGCCCGCGACGGCCGGCTCGTGCACTTCGCGGGGCGCGAGGACATCCGCCCCGGTGACGTGGTCGAGGTCGAGATCACCGGCGCCGCGCCGCACCACTTGGTGGCGGACGGCGGCGTCCTCACGCATCGCCGCACCCGCGCGGGCGACAACGTCGAGGCGTCGATCACGCCGGTCACCGCGCCCGTCGGGGTCGGGCTCGGACTGCCGCCGGTGGGGCGTCCCGCCGCGGCCGCGGAGCCCGCATCGACGGGCTGCTCGACCTGCTGACGAGCTCTACGACGACCTGTAGGAGACAACGACCCGCCCGGGGTGGACAATGGAGCCCATGAACGCCGACAGCGAGAACCCGCAGAGCGCCGAAGAGCTCGAGGAACTGCGCACGCAGGTCGAGTCCGTCGAGAAGAAGCTCGCGGGCGAGTTCGAGCCCGGTCCGCGGATCCTCGTGGCCGCCGTGGCGGTGCTCGTCGTCATCGGTTCGCTCGCGCTGCCGCACACCGGCTCGGTCACGGGCCTGCAGATCCTCATGGGTGATGCGCACGCGGACAACAGCTCGCTGGTGATCGTCTCCAAGATCTTCGTGTGGCTCGAGGTGCTGTTCGGCGTGATCGCCTCCGGTGCCGCGGTGCTCACCCGCCGCTGGGTGCTCGCGGTGATCGCCGGCGCCGGCTGCGGCGTGGGATTCGTCTTCGGCCTGCTGTCCGTGTGGTCGCGGCAGACCCCGGGCCTGCACGGCGAGCCGCCGTCGGGCGCCGGCATCGGCCTGCTGCTCGGCTGGTTCGCGATGATCGTGCTCGCGATCGTGTGGATCAAGACCATCTGGGCGCGCACCGCCTTCCAGCGCGCGGCCGAGCAGGAGCGTCGCGACGCCGCCGAGAAGTGGGAGGGCTTCGCCCGCACCAACAACATCGGCGTGCACCGCCCGGTCCAGGCCGAGCGCCCCTCCACCGATCAGCAGTAGCTCAGTCCGCGCCGTAGATCCGTTCCCGCAGGCGCGCGATGAACGCCTCCTCCTCACCCGGGGCGACGGTGCGCGGCGCCTCCGGCTGGGGTGCCTCGGGCGCGGTCACCAGTTCGCCCAGGTAGGTCTCGGGCTGGTTCAGGAAGCGCCGCCAATGCTGCACCACCGCCAGGTCCTCCCAGGCGCTGTCGGCGGGACCGCTCGGGCGCAGCTCGACGATCTGCGCGCCCGGCGTCGCCGCCAGGATCGGGGAGTGGGTGGCGCAGATGATCTGCGATCCCGCTGCGCGGAGCTGCCCGAGCAGGGCGACCAGCCGGAGGCAGGAGTGGAAGGACAACGCCGATTCGGGCTCGTCGAAGACGTAGAACCCGGGCTCGGTCAGCATGGTCTCGAAAATGGTGAAGAAGCCCTCGCCGTGGCTCTGGTGCTCGACGTCGTCGGACCAGTAGCCGAGCTTTCCCGCGAAGCGTTCGTTCATCTCCAGCACCGTCTCGGCACGCAGGAAGAAGCCGTGCCGTGCGGTGCGCGGTCCGCGGCGCATCGCCAGGCCGCGCATCGTCAGGTCCAGGCGTAGCGCCTCGCCGAGCGGAGTCTTGGGGGTATCGAGATTGCCGCCCAGCTTGGCGGCGCGACCGCCGCGGGCGTCGAGCCCGAACTGTTCGGCGATCGCCTCGACCAGCGTCGATTTCCCGGAGCCGTTCTCGCCGACCACGAAGGTCAGGGGAGCGGTGAGCGGCAGTTCCCCACCGGCCATGAGCGGTGCCAACGCGGGCACCGAACGGACCCATGCCGGCAGGCCCCGGCCTCGCTCCGGTGAGACCGAGAGGCTCCGGACGAACACGGCGCGACTAGCGGTTCTCGACCGCGCTCTCGGCGGCGTCAGCCCACTCGCGCCACTGCTGCGCCTGCTCCCGCAGCCGCGTGGCGTCCTTCTTCTTGCCGGCCTTCTCCGCCTTCTCGGCCTGGTCCTCGAACTGCGCGACGCGCTCGCGGAACTGCGCGGCGCGGGCCGTGGCCTCGGGGTCGGTGCGGCGCCACTGGCTGTCGTCGGCCGACTTGACCTTCTTCTCCAGCGCCCGGATGCCGGCCTCGAGCGATCCCATCTGCTCGCGGGGGACCTTGCCGATGGCCTCCCACTTGTCCTGCAGCTCGCGCAGAGCGGCCTTCGATCCGCTGAGGTTCTGCGCCGGATCGATCCGCGGCGCGTACTCGTCGAGCAGGGCCTGCTTGGCCTTGCCGTTCTCGGCGAACTCGGCGTCGCGCTCATTGGCGGCGGCGTTGCGGGCCGCGAAGAACTCGTCCTGGATGCCCTTGAACCGGGCCCACAGCGCATCGTCGGTGTCGCGCGGCGCGCGGCCGGCGGCCTTCCACTTCGACAGCAGATCCCGGAACTTCGCGGAGGTCTCACCCCACGTGGTGTCGTTCTTGAGCTTCTCGGCCTCGGCGATGAGCTCTTCCTTGCGGGCCTTGGCTCCGGCCCGCTCGCGGTCGAGCTCGGCGAAGTGGGCGCCGCGCCGCTTGTTGAAGGCGTCGCGTGCCTTGGAGTAGCGCTTCCACAGGGCATCGTCGGTCTTGCGGTCGACGCCCTTGATCGTCTTCCACTCGTCCAGCAGGGCGCGCATCCGGTCGCCCGCGGTCTTCCACTGGGTGGAGTCGGACGCGATCTGCTCGGCCTCGGCGGCGAGTGCCTCCTTGCGGGCGATGGCCTCCGCGCGACCCTTCTCGCGGTCGGCGGTCGCCGTGACGATCGCGGTGTCCGCACCGGTCAGCAGCGCGCCGACCCGTGCGGCGAGGGAGTCCAGGTCGCCCACGACGGCGGCCGTCGGCAGCCCGTCGGCGATCTGCTGGGCCGCGCTGCGCACCTTCTTCGGATCCCCGGTGCCGCTGGCCAGTCGCTCCTCGAGCACCTCGACCTCGGTGGCCAGCTCGTCGTACTTGCGGCCGAAGTGGGCGAGGCCCTCGGCGGATTCGCCGGCCTGCCAGGAACCGACCGGCCGCTCACCGGCCGAGGAGGTCACGTACACCGTGCCGTCGGGGTCGACGCGGCCGAACTTCGTTGGATCCGATGCGGGGCGTACCCGAGCGGCGGGAACCGCCGGGGCGTGCGGGCGAGGCACTGCGGGGCGGGGCCCCGGATGCGGCTTGGGCCCGGGGTGAGGCTTCGGCGCGCTCGGTGCGATCGGGTCGTTCTCGGCCACGGTGGTTTCCCCTTGTCGTCTGCGCCGCGCGTCACGGCTGCCGGTCGTCTGGGCCCACACCCTGTGGACCTGCAGTCCATTGAATCACTCCGTGGCCGGTCCGGCGCGATCGATTAGCGTTCTCGTCGTGCATTCCATTCCGCCCCGCTCCGGGCCCGCGATCGTGATCCCGGGCGCTCCGCTGCTCGTGCCCGAGTTGGTCGGCGTTCCCGGCGATCCCGAGGCCGATCGCCTGCGCGCCGCCGTCGTCGCCGCCGGTACGTGGCTCGGTGCGCGCGCGGCTACCTGGCGGATCATCGGCGCCGAGCCGCTGACCAGCCGCGAGGGCGCCGGGACCTTCGCCGGATACGGCGCCGATGTGCTGGTCACGGGGGCGCCGGGCGCACCGTCGGGCGATGCGGCCCCCGATCCGCGGTGGCCGCTGCCGCTCCTCATCGCGGCGTGGCTGCGGGGGCGCACCGCCGCGTCGACACGGATCGTCGGCCCGGACGAGCCCGCGGACGGCACCGTCTTCGTGCTCGACGGTCCGAACACCCTCACCGAGCGCGCGCCCGGCGGTTTCCGCCCGGACGACGCCGAGATCTTCGCCGCCGAGTGTGCCGCCGTGTGCGACGGTGCCCCGACCGACGGCCTGGCACCGGAGTGGGTCGCCGCCGCCGAGGCCCTCCGCACCGGAGTCGTGCGCACGTTGTACCGCGACGCGCCCTTCGGCGTGGGCTACCTCGTGGCGACGGGCGGGGCGGGATGACGGTGCGCCCCGTCGCCGTCGTCGGTCCCACCGCGACCGGCAAATCGGATCTGGCGCTCGACCTGGCGGAGCGGCTCGGCGGCGAGATCATCAACATCGACGCGATGCAGATGTACCGCGGCATGGACATCGGCACCGCGAAGCTCCCCGAAGTAGAGCGTCGCGGCATCGCCCACCATCAGCTCGATGTGCTCGACGTGACCGAGACCGCCACGGTCGCCGCGTATCAGGAGCGGGCTCGCGCCGATGTGGAGGCGCTGCTGGCGGCGGGGAGGACGCCGGTGATCGTGGGCGGCTCGATGATGTATTACCAGGCCCTGCTCGACGAGTGGAGCTTTCCCGCCACCGATCCTCAGGTGCGCAGGCGATTCGAGGACCGGCTCGCCGAGATCGGCCCGCTCGCCCTGCACCGCGAACTCACGGCTCTCGACCCCGCGGCGGGGGCGAAGATCCTCAGCACCGACGGCCGGCGGATCGTGCGGGCGCTCGAGGTCGTCACCATCACGGGGGAGCCCTTCGCAGCCTCGGCGCCCGAGATCGGGCCCGCCCGATGGGACACGGCGATCGTGGCACTCGACCGCGACACAGACCTGCTCGACGCCAGGATCGACCTGCGGACCCGAGCGATGTTCGACGGTGGCCTCGCGGACGAGGTGCGGGCGTTGGAGGCCGCGGGGCTGCGCGAGGGCGTCACCGCGTCGCGCGCCATCGGCTACGCCCAGGTGCTGGCCGCGTTCGACGGCGAATACGACCTCGATCAGGCACGGGAACTCACGTTCATCGGCACCCGCCGGTACGTGCGGCGTCAGCGCTCGTGGTTCCGGCGCGACCCCCGCGTCGTGTGGCTCGACGCCGCGCGGGAGGACCTGCTCGACGCCGCGCTCACCGCCCATCGTTCGGCGCCGTGGCGGCCGTAGACTGACGGCATGGATTTCCTCAAGGGACACGGCACGGAGAACGATTTCGTGATCCTGCCGGACCCCTCGGTCGACATCGATCTCACGCCCGGACTCGTGGCGGCGCTGTGCGACCGCCGCGCGGGTATCGGGGCCGACGGTGTGCTGCGCGTCGCGCGCGCGGGTGACCTGCGGGACGCCGGTGTGCTGGATGCGCTGCCGGCGGGCGTGGGGCGCGAGGACTGGTTCATGGACTACCGCAACTCCGACGGTTCGGTCGCCGAGATGTGCGGCAACGGGGTGCGCGTCTTCGCGCACTTCCTGGCGGCCTCGTCGCTGGTACCGGGCTCCGAGTTCGTGGTCGGATCGCGGGCGGGCGCCCGGGCCGTCGTGGTGCATCACGCCGATCCCGAGGCGGCGGAGGTCTCCGTGGCGATGGGGCCGACCACCGTCTTCGGCGCCTCGTCGGCGGGCGTGGACGGCCGCGATCTCGCCGGTATCGCCGTCGACGTGGGCAATCCGCACCTGGCCTGCGTGGTTCCCGGACTCACCCTCGAGGATCTGCGGAATCTCGACGTCAAGACCGCGCCCACCTTCGATCACGGCCTGTTCCCGCACGGCACGAACGTCGAGGTGCTCACCCCGCTCGCCGACGGCGCCGTGCACATGCGGGTGCACGAGCGCGGCTCGGGCGAGACCCGGTCCTGCGGAACGGGCACCGTCGCGGCCGCGGTCGCCGCCCTGCGCGCCGCCGGACTGGAGACGGGCGCGGTGGACGTGCACGTCCCGGGCGGGACGGTCACCGTCACCATCGGGGCGGACGGCGCGACCCTGCGCGGGCCGAGCCGCATCGTGGCCACCGGCACCGTCCGGACCTCCGCCCAGGGGGCCTGACCGCGTTCGCTCGGCGAAAACCCGCGTGACCTCGGACGTGTCCGCGTGCCACACTGGAGGCATATGACAGACACAGATACCTGGGAGCCGATCGATCGGGCGCAGCCCACCGTCGGTGAACTCCAGTTGCAAGAGCGCTCGTCGCTGCGCCGCGTCGCCGGTCTCTCGACCGAGCTCGACGATGTCACCGAGGTCGAATACCGGCAGCTCCGCCTGGAGCAGGTGGTCCTGGTCGGCGTGTGGACCGAGGGCTCCGCGGCGCAGGCGGATTCCTCGCTCGCCGAGCTCAAGGCGCTCGCCGAGACCGCGGGCTCCGAGGTCCTCGAGGGCCTCATCCAGCGCCGCGACCGCCCGGACCCCGCCACCTACATCGGCTCGGGCAAAGCCCACGAGCTGCGCGAGGTGGTGCTCGCCACCGGCGCCGACACCGTGATCTGCGACGGCGAGCTCACTCCCGCACAGCTCAACGCGTTGGAGAAGGTGGTGAAGGTCAAGGTGATCGACCGCACCGCGCTGATCCTCGACATCTTCGCCCAGCACGCCACCTCCCGGGAGGGTAAGGCCCAGGTGAGCCTGGCGCAGATGGAGTACATGCTGCCGCGGCTGCGTGGTTGGGGTGAGGCCCTGTCCCGGCAGGCCGGTGGCCGCGCGGGCAGTAACGGCGGCGTGGGCCTGCGTGGTCCCGGTGAGACGAAGATCGAGACCGACCGCCGGCGCATCCGCGAGCGGATGGCGAAGCTGCGCCGCGAGATCAAGGGCATGAAGCAGGCCCGCGATACCAAGCGCGGGGCCCGCCGCCGCTCCGGAGTGCCCGCCGTGGCCATCGCCGGGTACACCAACGCCGGCAAGTCGAGCCTGCTCAACGCGCTCACCGACGCCGGGGTGCTGGTCCAGAACGCGCTGTTCGCGACGCTCGATCCCACCACCCGGCACGGCACGTTGACCGACGGCCGCGATGTGGTCTTCACCGACACCGTCGGCTTCGTGCGGCACCTGCCCACGCAGCTGGTCGAGGCCTTCCGCTCCACGCTGGAGGAGGTCGTCGACGCCGACCTGCTGGTGCACGTGGTTGACGGCAGCGATCCGATGCCGCAGCGCCAGATCGACGCCGTGCGGCACGTCTTGCGCGATGTCGCGGGGGAGCGTGAGGCGTCGCTTCCGCGGGAACTGTTGGTGATCAACAAGATCGACGCCGCCGATCCGGTGGTGCTCGCCCAGCTGCGGGTGGCGCTGCCCGAGGCGGTGTTCGTCTCGGCGCACACCCGTGAGGGCATCGACGAGCTGTTGGCGCGAATGACGGAGCTGATCACCGCGGGCGATGTGGAGGTCACCGCGCTGGTGCCCTACGAGCGCGGCGATCTGGTGGCGCGGATCCATGCCGAGGGCACGATCCTCACGACCGAGCACGAGGCCGACGGTACGCGCATCACCGCTCGTGTCCCGGGCCCTCTCGCGGGCCTGCTGTCGCAGTTCCCGGGGTAGTCGCGCAGAATCGACGCATGAGTCGAACCCCGTCGGGCCCACCGCTGTCGGCCGGAACGCGTCTTGCGTCCGCGCTCCTGGTCGGGGTGATCGTGACCGGTGCCGTCGGGTTCCTGGTGGATCCGACACTGGGCGTGCTGGCCGGGATCGGGGCGGCGGCCGCGGCCTTCGTCATCACCGGGTGGATGGTGCTGTGGCCGCTCGACGCCGACTCGACACGGGCGACGGTGCAGCGGGAGGACTTCCGGCCCAAGGTCACCGAGCTCGTGGTGGCGGTGATCGCCCTGAGCGGCCTGGTCGCGATCGTGACACTGCTGGTGGCGGGCGAATCCGAGAACAAGGACGCCGCCGCTGCGGCGGCGCTGATCGCCGCGTTCTCGGTGTGGGCTGCGCTGCACCTGACCTACGCCACGCAGTACGCCGACCTGTTCTACGGCGACCGCGGCGACACCCCCGGAGGCATCGACTTCAACAGCGACGATCCGCCGGCGTACCGGGACTTCTTCTACTTCAGCTACAACCTCGGCATGACCTACCAGGTGTCCGACACCTCGGTCTCGTCGCGGGAGATCCGCAGCGTGGTGCTGCGGCACTGCCTGCTGTCGTACGTCTTCGGCACCCTGATCCTGGCGACGGCGATCAATCTCGTGGTCGGGATCGTCTCGGGCTAGGTCAGCGGTCCGCCGAGGTCTCGGCGCCCAGGAGGAGCAGTTCCACCATCGGTGTCGCCTTCCCGGGCTGGGGCTCGGTGCCGATGATCATGTCCGACCACAGGAACGATTCCGCGAGCCGCACGATCGCGTAGGCGAGATCGTCGGCGGACACCCCGTGCACGTCCTCCGCGTGCGGCACGCCGATCTCGGTGAGCCAGTCCCGCACCCATCCGATCAGCCGGGCCTGCACCACGCTGCCGCCGGACTGCAGCACCCGCATCGCGAACTCGGGCTCGTCGGCCGCGAACCGGGCGAGTGGGGGATAGCTGCGCACCTCGTGCGCGAGCCGATCGAAGGCGCGCAGGAAGGCAGCACGGTCGCGCACCGGCTCGTCGGCCTCCACGCGCACGATGGCCTGCGCGATGCCCGACCAGATCGCTTCCCCCACGACGTGTTCGCGGCTTCCGAACCAGCGGTACACCGTGGCACGGCCCACCCCCTGTGCCGAGGCGAGCTGGCCGATGTCCACCCGGCGGCCGTCGCGGAACCACTCGGCCGCGCACTGGATCAGGGCGAGCTGGTTGGCAGATCGGTCAGGATGAGACATAATCCTATTTTGTCTCGCCCGTTGGCGGGTGTCAAAAGTTCAGCTGAGGAGAATCCTGCATGGATGTGAAGTTCACAGCGGAGGAGGAGGCGTTCCGGGACGACGTGCGCGCGTTCCTGGACACGCATCTCACCGCGGACCTGCGCGCGGCCGGCGATCTGGCCACCAGCGTCTACTCCGACCACGAGGCCAGTCTGCAGTGGCAGGCGATCCTGCACGAGCGCGGCTGGGCCGCGCCGGCGTGGCCGGTGGAGTACGGCGGCCAGGACTGGACGGTGGCGCAGCACTACCTCTTCTCGCGTGAATCCGTGCTGGCCGGGGCGCCCTTCCTCTCGCCGATGGGGATCCGGATGGTGGCGCACGCCATCATCAAGTTCGGCACCGAGGAGCAGAAGAAGTTCTTCCTCCCCGGCATCCTCGACGCCTCGGTGTTCTTCTGCCAGGGCTACTCCGAGCCCGAATCGGGATCCGATCTCGCGTCGCTGTCGATGCGCGCCGAGTCCGACGGCGACGACTTCCTGCTCAGCGGTTCGAAGATCTGGACCACCCACGCCCGCGAGGCGAACTGGATGTTCGCCCTGGTCCGCACGTCCAAGCAGGAGCGCAAACAGCAGGGGATCACGTTCATCCTGCTCGATATGACGGTGCCCGGCATCGAGATCCAGCCGCTGGTCATGGCCTCCGGTGAGGAGGTGCAGAACGTGGTCTTCTTCGACAAGGTGCGGGTGCCGAAGGCGAACGTCCTGGGCGAGATCGACGAGGGCTGGACGGTGGCCAAGTACCTCCTCGAATTCGAACGCGGCGGCGGTGCCTCCGCCCCGTGGTTGGAGGTCTCACTCGACCGCCTCGCCGAACAGGCGAAGACGGTGCCCGGCCGCGCCGGAAAGCCACTGGCGGAGGATCCCGACTTCGAGCTCGGTCTCGCCGAGCTGCGTGCGCGGGTCGATGTGCTGGAGATCCTCGAACACCGCTCGCTGGCGGTGCTCTCGGCGGGCGGCAATCCCGGGCCCGCGTCGTCGATGCTGAAGATCCTCGGCACCGAGATCAGCCAGGCGATCACCGAGTTCATCCACAAGAGCGCGGGGCCGCGCGGCCGGGTGTACCAGCCGCACGTGACCCGGCCCGGCGGACCGGTGGTGGAGTACATCCCGCCGGCCGACGGCGCGCACAGCGGCGACCTCTGGCAGGCCGTGGCACCGCTGCGCTACTTCAACGATCGCGCCGGCTCGATCTACGCCGGCTCCAACGAGATTCAACGGAACATCCTGGCGAAAGCGGCATTGGGGCTGTAAATGGACTTCACACTCACCGACGAACAGACATTGCTGCGCGACTCCGTGACCGCGTACCTCTCGGGCCGGTACCCGCTGCTCGAATCGCGGCAGGCGGCGCGCTCGGCCACCGGTTGGCAGCCGGACGTGTGGCGGGCCTTCGCCACCGAACTGGGCATTCTCGCCGCGACCCTGCCCGAGTCCGTGGGCGGCCTCGGCGGTGGCCCGGAGGAGATGATGGTGATCAGCGAGGCGCTCGGCGGCTCCCTGGTGGTCGAGCCCTACATCGGCACCGCGGTGGTGGGTGGCTCCCTGCTCACCGGCGCCGGTGGCACCGCTGCCGACACGGTGGCGGAACGGATCGCCGAGGGGGAGGCCCGGATCGCCTTCGCGCTCACCGAGCCCGATTCCGGCCGCGAGCCCTGGGACGTCCAGCTCACCGCGACGGCGCAGGGCGATGGCTACGTGCTCTGCGGCGCCAAGATCGTGGTGGCCGACCTTCCGCTGGCCACCCACCTCATCGTCGCCGCGCGCACCACGGGGGAACGGCTCGACCGGGAGGGCCTGTCGCTGTTCCTGCTGGAGTTCGATCCGCAGGCTCCGCCCGCCGGCATCACCGCCCAGTACTTCCGGACCATCGACGATCACCACACGGGTGATCTGACCTTCACCGATGTGGTGGTTCCGGCGTCCGCGCTGCTCGGTACCCCGGGGCGGGCCTGGCCGGTGATCGAACGCGCCCTCGACGACGGTGCCGCGGCGGTGTGCGCCGAAGCCGTGGGAATCATGCGCCGCGTGGTGGCGGACACCGTGGAGTACGCCAAGCAGCGCAAGCAGTTCGGTGTCCCGATCGGCTCCTTCCAGGCCTTGCAGCATCGCATGGTGGACATGTCACTGGAGCTGGAGCAGGCGGTGGCGGCCACCTACCTCGCCGTACTGAACCTGGACGGTACCGAGCAGCGACGGCGCCGCGGCGTCTCGGCGGCGAAGGTCACCATCGCCCGCGCGGCCCGATTCATCGGCCAGAACGCCGTGCAGCTGCACGGCGGCATGGGCCTGACGGAGGAACTGGCCATCGGCCACTACTTCAAGCGCCTCACCGCGATCGAGACCGAATTCGGATCCGCCACCGATCATCTGCACCGGTACGCGGAGGCCACCCGCTGAGATCGCCCGTACGACGAGGCCCCCGCCGGGATTCCGGCGGGGGCCTCGTCGTACGGGCGGGGGCGGTCAGATCCTGCGCATCACGGTGACGACCTTGCCCAGCACCACGGCGTCGTTGCCGTGGATCGGATCGAACGCGGGGTTGTGCGGCATGAGCCAGACGTCCTTGCCGGTGCGACGGAAGGTCTTCACGGTGGCCTCCCCGTCGAGCATCGCGGCCACGATGTCGCCGTTGTCGGCCACGGACTGCTGCCGTACCACCACCCAGTCGCCATCGCAGATGGCCGCGTCGACCATGGACTCGCCCACCACCTTGAGCAGGAACAGCGATCCCTCGCCGACCAGCTCGCGGGGAAGCGGGAAGATCTCCTCCACGGCCTCCTCCGCCAGGATCGGGCCGCCGGCGGCGATGCGCCCCAGGACCGGCACGAAGGCCGGCTCCGGCATGCGCTCCTCGTCCTCCATGACCCGCTGAATCACCTGTGCCGTGCGCTCTTCGGCGCCCTGCACGTTCACCGCGCGCGGCCGGTTCGGATCACGATGGAGGAAGCCGAGGCGTTCGAGCGTCCGCAGCTGATGCGCCACCGACGAGGTGGAGGTGAGGCCCACCTCGTCGCCGATCTCGCGGATGCTGGGCGGGTAGCCGCGGTCGCGGACCGACTTGCGGATCACCTCCAGCACTTGCTTCTGGCGACGCGTCAAGTGATCTTCGGACACGTTGCCCTGTGCGTCGCGGAAGCGCTTGTCGCGGTGTTGAATCTGCCGGTCCTCTGTCATCGTCTCGTTCCTCACGCCCGTCGCTGTTGACACCACTGTAGTCCAGTTCGACCG
>NZ_BAAAII010000006.1:575962-693536 GCF_039525985.1 Tsukamurella strandjordii
CGGCGGCGTGTCTTCCCATCGATCATCGGCTGTGATAGAAATCGAACAGAGGTTCTTTCGAACGTTTGCACGCATTCTGGTGTGACTGGTGGGGCTGGATTGAAAACTTGTCAGTCCCCCTCGGTAGACCAGTGAGTGAGCAGACGCCAGTCAGTCGCCAACAGAGGAGTAATCATGACCGCGATCATCGATCGGGAGATCATCGAGGCAGGCCGCAGCGCATCGGAGCGCCCCGGGTTGGTGGGCCACGGTACGGCCGCGAGTCCGCGCCGTCGCGGTGCCGCGCAGTCGCGCGGTGTCTCCCCGCGCCTCGCGCGCAGTCGCTCGTCCGAGGCCGTGGCTGACTCGACCACCGTGTCGAACGCGCCGCGTTCGGTGGATGTTCGAACGGAGCCGGAGGCGCCGTCGGCGATCCGCGTCGTGGGTGCCCGCGGCGCCGGAAATCGCTCCATCGAACGCGTTCGCGTGCGTCGGGCGCCGTCGCGCCCCCGCGGCTCCTCGCAGGCCGACGGCTGCGCCCGGCGCACCGCCCGTCCCACCGTGCTGGCCTGCCTGCTGGCCGCGGCGGGCACCTTCGTCGGTGTCCTGCTGCTGTTCGGCGGCACCACCGCGGCGCCGGAGGCCGCGCCCGTCGCAACGGGCACCCCCGCGGTCACCTCGATCGTCACGGTCCGCTCGGGGCAGACGCTCGAGCAGATCGCCCGGGAGATCGCGCCCGAGCGCCCGGCCGCCTCCGTGGTCGCCGAGGTCTCCCGGATCAACGGCATCACCGACGGGCGGGTCCGGGCCGGGCAGACCCTCGTGACCCCGCGCTACTGACCACCGAAACTGCCCGGAACCACCACTTTTCCCTCGAAAGGCGAGAGATGACCACCATCACGGCGATGTCCGGATCCGAGCGAAGCGCGCGGGTGGTGCACCTCGACAACGTGGTGCGCCTGCCCCGGCGAGTATCCTCGAAGGCAACAACGCGGGGTGTGCCCGTGGTCGAGGCCACGGTGCTGCAATTGCCCCAGCGGTATGCCGATGTCTGGGCCGAGGGTGGTGAACCGATGCATTGTCCGTTCTGCAAGAACGAGGACACCCGCGTGGTGGACTCGCGCGTCTTCGACGACGGGCAGGGCATCCGCCGCCGCCGCTCCTGCAACGAGTGCGGCCGCCGTTTCACCACCGTGGAGAGCGCCGTGCTGGCCGTGGTCAAGCGCAACGGCGTCACCGAGCCCTTCAGCCGCGAGAAGGTCATGAAGGGCGTGCGCCGCGCTTGCCAGGGCCGTGCCGTCGCGGAAGACGATCTGCAGAAACTGGCGCAGCAGGTGGAGGACGCCGTCCGCGCCTCGGGCGTCGCCGAGGTGCCCTCCAACGAGGTCGGTCTGGCCATCCTGGGCCCCCTGCGCGACCTCGACGAGGTGGCCTATCTCCGGTTCGCCTCGGTGTACCAGGGCTTCACCTCGATCGATGACTTCGAGAGCGCCATCCGCGATCTGCGCACCCGCGCCGCGGCCGGGCCCACCGACGCCGCCTGACGGTCCGTCCCCTCAGCTCAGCGCCGCGATCGCGGCGAGCACCTTCTTCTCCGAGACCGATCCGGCGGTGCCCAGCGCCTGCGCGAACAGGCTCACGCGCAGTTCCTCGATCTGCCAGCTCACCCGGTCCAGTGCGGCATCGCGCCGGTGCTCGGGCAGCGTCTCCAGTTTCGCGGTGAGAGCGCCGTACACACGGTCGAGAGTCGTCAGCCCCCTATCGTCCCGATCGATCGACGCGGGCAGCGCCGCCCATCGCGCCGCGGCACCCGCGATGTAGCGCGGCAGGTGCTGCAGATGGTCGCCGGAGGTCGCTGCGATGAAGCCGGGGAACAGCAGCGCATCGAGCTGCTCCGCG
Organism: Tsukamurella strandjordii; assembly: GCF_039525985.1. NCBI lineage: Bacteria > Bacillati > Actinomycetota > Actinomycetes > Mycobacteriales > Tsukamurellaceae > Tsukamurella > Tsukamurella strandjordii. Next base: position 577,841 of record NZ_BAAAII010000006.1, read on the forward strand.
ATGTCGTCCGCGGCGTCCCGCAGTGCCGACGGCGGATTGGCGACCGCCCCGCGCACCTCGGTGGCGGTGGACACCGCCTGGGCGACCCACGCGAGGTACTGCTGCTGCGTCTCGCCGAGCCGTCCCCGCACTGTAGCGCTGAGCGCGGCGAATTCGTCCGGGGTCCATGCCGTGCCGGCCTGCGCCCGCAGATCCGAGATCGCCCTGCGCCGGCAGTCCTCCAGCAGCGCCATCGGCGTCTCGTACGGGCTCTGCGACAGTGCCATCCGCTCGCGTTGCGTGAGCCCCTGCAGGGCCGATTTGTGGGCCGGGGGAAGGGCGTTCGCGAGCAGCACATCCAGGCCGGCCGCCATCAGGCGGCTCTGCTCCGCCTCGTCGGCCACCACGCGCACGCCCGCCCGGTCACCGTCGGGATACAGCGAACCGAACCCGGACACCCGGCTGCCCCGTACCTCGGTGTCGATGCGCCGCGGCACGTCCCCGAGGGTGTCGGACGTCCACTCGCGTGCGGGGGCGCGTTCGTACGCGCCCGCGCGACTCGACAGATCCTCCTGGACGGCCGTGCCGAGCCGGCGCTTGAGCGCCTCCAGGTCTTTCCCCGAACCGAGTACGGCACCGTCGTCGCCGACCACCACGAAGGTCACCCGGAGGTGGTCGGGCAGCTGTTCGGGGGAGAAGTCGCCGGGCCGGATCACCGTGCCGGACAGCTGCGTCAGCTCCCGGGCCAATCCCTCGGTGAGGGGTTCGGCGCGCGGTGTGAGCCGTGCCAGGGCGGCAGCCGCGAAATCGGGCGCGGGCACCACCTCGCGCCGCAACTGCTTCGGCAGCGTCTTGATCAGCGCGGTCGCCAGCTCATCGCGCATCGCGGGCACCAGCCACTCGAAGCCGTCCGCGCGGACCGTCGCCAGATCCTTGACCTCGATCCGCGCGGTCACACCGTCGTCCGCGGCGCCCGGTTCGAAGCGGTACTTCAGCGGCACCTCGATCCGGCCCTGCAGCCACGCCGTGGGGTAGGCGTCCGCGGTGATGCCCGCGGTGCCGTCCACCAGCAGATCGTCCTCGGTGAAGTCGAGGAGATCGGGGTCCTCGCGGGAGGCCTTCTTCCACCAGGAGTCGAAGTGGCGCGAGGAGACGATGCCCTCGGGCACCCGCCGGTCGTAGAAGTCGAACAGCGCGTCCTCGTCGACCACGATGTCCCGGCGGCGGGCCTTGTCCTCCAGGTACGAGGCGTCGTCCAGCAGCGCGCGGTTGCGGGCGAAGAAGCCGTGCCGGGTACGCCACTCGCCCTGGACCAGGGCGTGGCGCAGGAAGATCTCGCGCGCCGCGACCGGATCGACCGTGCCGAAGCTCACCGTGCGGTCCGCGACCAGCGGCACGCCGAACAGGGTGACCCGCTCCTTGGCGAGGACCGCCTCGCGTTTGGTGGACCAATGCGGCTCGGAGTACTGATGTTTGGCCAGCGGGCCCGCCAGCTTCTCGGCCCATTCCGGCTCGATCTTCGCGACGGTGCGCGCGAACAACCGGGAGGTCTCCACCAGTTCACCGGCCATCACGAATCGCGGTGGCTTCTTGTACAGCGCCGAGGCGGGGAAGATCAGGAACTTCGCGTTCCGGGCGCCCAGGAACTCCTTGCCGTCGGTCTCCCGCAGTCCGATCTGCGAGAGCAGGCCGGACAGCAGCGCCTGATGGATCAGGTCCGGAGAGGGGGCCGGCTCCCGCCCGATCGACTCCAGCTTCCAGCCGAGGTCGCGGCAGATCTGCCGGAGCTGCCCGTGCAGGTCCTGCCACTCGCGAATCCGCACATAGTGCAGGAACTCCCGCTGGCACTCGCGCCGGAAGGCGCTGGAACTCAATTCGGTGCGGCGATCGCCCAGGTGCCGCCACAGGTTCAGGTACGACAGGAAATCGGAGGTGGGATCGGCGAACCGGGCGTGCTTCTCGTCCGCAGCCTGACGGTGCTCGGCCGGTCGCTCGCGCACGTCCTGGATCGACATGCCCGCCACGATCACCAGTACCTCGGGGAGCACACCGAATTCGCGCGCCGCCACCAGCATCCGTGCCATCCGCGGGTCCACGGGGAGATCGGCCAACTGCCGGCCCGTGGGGGTGAGGCGCTTGTGGCCCTCGTGCGAATCCTGCAGCGCGCCGAGTTCTTCGAGCAGGGCCACGCCGTCGCGTACGGCCCGCTCGTCCGGCGGCTGCACGAACGGGAAGGCCGAGACCTCGCCGAGGTCGAGCGCCGTCATCGACAGCACCACCGACGCGAGGTTGGTGCGCAGGATCTCCGGATCGGTGAACATCGGGCGGGCGTCGAAATCGTCCTCGGCGTAGAGCCGGATGGCGATGCCGTCCGAGGTACGGCCGCAGCGGCCGGAGCGCTGCTGGGCCGAGGCCTGGGAGATCGGTTCGATCGGCAGGCGCTGCACCTTCGTGCGTAGCGAGTACCGGGAGATGCGCGCGGTGCCGGTGTCCACCACGTACTTGATGCCGGGCACCGTGAGCGAGGTCTCGGCGACGTTGGTGGACAGCACGATCCGGCGGCCGCTGTGCGGCGCGAAGACGCGGTGCTGTTCGGCGGCCGACAGGCGCGCGTAGAGGGGCAGGATCTCGGTGCCGGGCGGCACGTGCGCGCTCAGCGCCTCCGCGGCGTCCCGGATCTCGCGCTCGCCGGAGAGGAAGACGAGCACGTCGCCCGACGATTCTTTGGCCAGCTCGTCGACCGCGTGCACGATGCCGGTCACCTGATCGGCCGGGTCCTCGCCGTCGCCGGTCATCTCGTCGAGCGGGCGGTACCGGACCTCCACGGGGTACGTGCGTCCGCTCACCTCGATCACCGGGGCGGGTGCACCGTCGGGCGTGGCGAAGTGGGCCGCGAACCGCTCGGGCTCGATGGTGGCCGAGGTGACGATCACCTTGAGATCGGGCCGCCGCGGCAGGATCTGCTTGAGGTAGCCGAGGATGAAGTCGATGTTGAGGCTGCGCTCGTGCGCCTCGTCGATGATGAGGGTGTCGTAGTCGCGCAGCAGCCGATCGCGGGTGAGCTCGCGCAGCAGGATGCCGTCGGTCATCAGTTTGACCGAGGTGGCGGGGGACACCTTGTCGGTGAAGCGGACCGCGTAACCCACCGCCTCGCCGAGCTCGGTGGCGGTCTCCTCCGCGATGCGCTCGGCCACGCTGCGGGCCGCGAGCCGCCGCGGCTGAGTGTGGCCGATCATGCCCCGCACGCCGCGGCCCAGCTCGAGGCAGATCTTCGGCAGCTGCGTGGTCTTACCCGAACCGGTCTCGCCGGCCAGGATGATCACCTGGTTCTCGGCGATGGCCTTGGCGATCTCCTCGCGCCGGGCGCTCACCGGGAGGTCTGCGGGGTAGACGATCGCCGGGACCGCGGCTCTGCGCGTCTCGTAACGCGCCCGGGCGGTGTCGATGTCGCGGGCGATCCGCGGCAGGTCGGCGGGCTTCGAACGCTTGAGTTTCGCCCGCAGCCGGGTCTCGTCACGCAGCGTCACGGCCGGTTCCGTTTCGGTGCCGAGAGCGGCGTACAGGTCGCGCTTGGTAGGGGTGTCGGTCGGCGTTCCCCCGCCCGTGCCTGGAGCCTGCGTCGTCATTTGCTCTAGTTTATCCACTATGATCGGACAGGGACCCACGACCTCATCGGCACTCTGGCACGGCTTCGCGGACATGGGCGCCGTGGAGCGCGACGGCGCCTTCGTCTTCGCCCGCGGCGACGGCGCGTACGTCTACGACACCGCGGGGAACCAGTACCTCGACGCGACCGCCGGGCTGTGGTTCGCGAACGTCGGGCACGGCCGCGCGGAGGTCGCGGACGCCGTCCGCGACCAGCTCCTCAAGGTGGCGCACGTGACCGGATTCGGTGACGCCGCGACCGACACCACGGTGGCCCTCGCCGAACGCCTGCAGGGCATCGCGCCGGTGCCCGACAGCAAGATCTTCTTCACCTCCGGCGGCTCCGATTCGGTGGACTCGGCGATCAAGCTGGCCCGCCGCTACTGGCAGGAGAAGGGCAAGCCCACCAAGAAGCTCATCGTCGGCCGGTCCAACGCGTATCACGGCATGCACGTGGGCGGAACGAGTCTCGGCGGCATCCCCGCCAACGCCGAGGGCTACGGCGGCGTCCTGTTCGATGACACCGCGACGGTGGCCTGGGACGATGCGAAGGAGCTCCTGGGGCTCATCGAGCGGGTCGGCGCCGACAGCATCGCGGCCTTCGTCGCCGAGCCCGTGATCGGCGCCGGCGGCCTGCTGCCCCCGCCCGAGGGGTACCTGCGCGAGGTCCGCGACATCTGCCGCGAGCACGACGTGTTGTTCATCGCCGACGAGGTGATCACCGGCTTCGGGCGCATCGGCGGGGCCTGGTTCGCCTCGAGCCGGTTCGATCTGCAGCCCGATCTGATGACCACCGCAAAGGGCCTCACCAGCGGTTACGTGCCGATGGGTGCGCTGTTCGTGGCGCCGAACGTGGCGGAGCCCTTCTTCTCCGGCGGCGTGTGGTGGCGGCACGGCTACACCTACGGCGGGCACGCCGCGGCCGCCGCCGCCGCGATGGCGGTCCTCGACATCATGGAGCGGGAGAACCTGGTGGCCGAGGCCTTGCGCCTGCAGGACACGCTGCTCCGCGAGCTCGCACCGCTGGCGGACCACCCGAAGGTCAAGGACGTGCGCGGCGGTGTGGGCGCGGTGGCGGGTGTGCAGCTCAACGATCCCGCCGAGGCGATGGCGATGGTGAAGAAGCTACGCGCGCAGGGCGTCTCGGGGCGTGCCGCAGGCCTGGGAACGTTGCAGTACTCGCCGTCCTTCGTCACCACCGACCAGCAGGTGGCCGAGATCGCCGCCGCCACGCGGAGGGCGCTCGACGCCTGATCCGGGCGGGGTTGCACGGGGTTGCGGGTTGACGAATTGTTGACCAATCAATCCCCTGTGGTTTGTGAGCCGTGACACACTGCGGTCGTGAACGAAGAGGACACGGCCGCTGTCTATCAGCGCGCATACGACAGTCAGGAATTCCACGACCTCCGCCGCCGCCTGGCGCGGTTCGTCATCCCGGTGTCGGTGGCGTTCCTGACCTGGTACCTGGCGTACGTGCTGTTGGCGACCTACGCGCACGACTTCATGAGCCAGAAGCTGTGGGGCAACATCAACGTGGCGTTGGTGATCGGGCTCGCGCAGTTCGTGACCACCTTCGGCATCACGTGGGCGTACGTGCGCTTCGCGAACAACGAGGTCGACCCGCCCGCCACCAAGCTGCGCGAGGAGATCGAGGCGGAGCTCAAGGCCGTGGGCGGTGACGACGCGTGACCGGATTCCTCGCGTACGAGCCGCAGACCATCGAACCCGGTCAGCAGATCGGCTCGACCACGCTCAACATCATCATCTTCCTGCTGTTCATCGGCGTCACGATGGGGCTGGTGATCAAGGCCAGCCGCACCACGCAGAAGGCCACCGACTTCTACACCGGTGGCGCCTCCTTCTCGGGGCCGCAGAACGGCTTCGCGATCGCGGGTGACTACCTGTCCGCCGCGAGCTTCCTGGGCATCTGCGGCGCGATCGCCACCAGCGGATACGACGGCTTCCTCTACTCGATCGGCTTCCTGGTGGCCTGGCTCGTGGCCCTGCTCCTGGTGGCCGAACGCCTGCGCAACACCGGCAAGTTCACCATGGCCGACGTGCTGAGCTTCCGCTTGCGGCAGCGCCCCGTGCGCATGGCCGCGGCGCTCGCGACCCTGGCGGTCTCGCTGTTCTACCTGATCGCGCAGATGGCGGGCGCCGGCGGCCTGGTCTCGCTGCTGCTCAACATCAAGGGCACCACCGGGCAGGCGATCGTGGTCGCGGTCGTGGGTGTGCTGATGATCCTCTACGTGCTGGTGGGCGGCATGAAGGGCACCACCTACGTGCAGATGGTCAAGGCGGTGCTGCTCATCGCCGGCGCGCTGGTCATGTCGCTGCTGGTGCTGGCCGCCGTGAAGGGCAACTTCTCCGACCTGCTCGCGAAGGCGATCGAGGGCAGCCCCAAGGCGGGGGAGAAGCTCATCGAACCCGGGCTCAAGTACGGCAAGACGGAGACCACCAAGCTCGACTTCATCTCCCTCGCACTGGCACTCGTGCTCGGCACCGCGGGCCTGCCGCACGTGCTCATGCGCTTCTACACCGTGCCCACCGCCAAGGAGGCCCGCCGCTCGGTGACCTGGGCCATCGGCCTGATCGGCGCCTTCTACATCTTCACCCTGATCCTGGGCTTCGGTGCCGCCGCCTACGTGGGCCCCGACGTGATCGCCGCGGCTCCCGGCGGCGTGAACTCCGCCGCGCCGATGCTCGCCTTCGCCCTCGGTGGCGAGATCCTCATGGGCGTGATCTCCGCGGTCGCCTTCGCCACCATCCTCGCCGTGGTCGCGGGCCTGGCGATCACCGCGTCGGCGAGCCTCGCCCACGACATCTACAACGGCGTGATCAAGCACGGCCAGGCCACGCCGGAGGCGCAGGTGCGGGTCTCGCGGATCACCGTGGTGGTGATCGGCATCGTCTCGATCATCCTCGGCATCGGCGCGATGGGGCAGAACATCGCCTTCCTGGTGGCGCTCGCCTTCGCGGTCGCGGCCTCGGCCAACCTGCCGACGATCCTGTTCTCGCTGTTCTGGCGGAAGTTCAACACCACCGGTGCGCTGCTGTCGATGTACGGCGGCCTGATCTCGGCGATCGGCCTGATCATCTTCTCGCCGGCGGTGTCCGGGAAGTCCACGTCGATGTTCAAGAACGCCGACTTCGCGTGGTTCCCGCTGGAGAATCCCGGCCTGGTCTCCATCCCGATCGGCTTCGGGCTGGCGATCCTCGGCACCGTCTTCGGCAAGCCCGACACCGATCTCGCGCCGAAGGCGGTCGAGATGGAGGTGCGCTCGCTCACCGGAGTCGGCGTCGAGAAGGCCATCGACCACTGACGCAGCCCTGCAGTGAAGGCGGTGCCCGTCCCCTCTCGGGGCGGGCACCGTCGTCGGTGTGGAGCGGTGCCGTCAGGCCAGGAGTGAGTTGATCGCCCACCCGACGGCGGCGGCGAGCATCGCCGCGCCCAGGCCGGTGAGTATCGAAACGAGGCAGCCCTGCGGGCCGGTCCACCGCGGGCCCGGCGGATCCTCGCCCTCGGGTACCGGCACGGGCTCCTCACCGCAGACCGCTCGCCACAGCGGAATCGGTTCGAGAATCAGGTAGAGCGGCGCGCCCACCTGCCCGATCGTGAACAACCAGAACCACGCCCACCGGTTGCCGTAGCGGGGGCGCGAGGCGAGCATCGTCAGGAAGATCAGCGCCCACACCGTCGCCACGAGCACGCCGAACCACGTGGGGATACCGAAGGGCCACTGGATCCAGGAGTCCCGGTCCGGCGTCTCGACCTCGACGCCGCGGTCGGACATCTGCGCGCGGAAGTCCGCGGCGGGGGTCCTGCCGTCCTCGGTGACCTGCCCGGAGCGCCACTGGAACGGCCCCGTCGACCAGTCGGCCGTCGAGACGGTCCCGTCGGACCACCGGTCGGGGACCACCTGAACGACCTCGCCGCGGTCGAGGGCCGCCGCGAAATCGGCGTACGTCGCATCACGCGGGGTTCCCGCGGTGGCGGCGGCGAGTCCGCCCACCAGCAGGATCAGTAGTCCCGCGATGCGGAACACCAGTCGTGCAGTCGTCATCGGATTTTCCTCCCGTTCCCCGGGAGGGACCCTACCGCGCCGGCCTCAGGCGCAGGCGATCAAACACACTAGACTCATAGGTATGTCCGATCAGCCGTACCAGCCCACCCTCGCGCAGCTGCGCGCCTTCGTGGCCGTGGCGCGCTCGCGCCACTTCGGTACCGCGGCCGCGAAACTCGGTGTGAGCCAGCCCTCGCTGTCCCAGGCGCTGTCCTCGCTGGAGTCGGGCCTCGGGGTCCAGCTCGTGGAGCGCAGCACCCGCAAGGTGCTCATCACCGAGGCCGGAATGTCGCTGCTGGAGCAGGCTTCCGGCATCGTCTCCTCCGCGGCCGAGCTGGTGAGCTCCGCCGCCGGACTCACGGGTGAGCTGCGGGGCACCCTGCGCCTGGGCCTGATCCCCACCGTGGCGCCGTACCGGCTGCCCGCGTTGTTGCCGAAGCTGCGAGCGGAGGTCGAGGACCTCACCGTCACGGTGGTCGAGGACCAGACGGCCAGGCTGCTCGAATCCCTGCGCGCGGGCCGCATCGATGCGGCGATCCTCGCGTTGCCCGCGCTCACCTCGGGCCTGGCGGAGATCCCGCTCTACGACGAGGAATTCGTGCTCGTCGTCCCGCCGGACCATCCGCTCGCCGGCCGCACCGACCTCACCCCCGACGATCTCACCGGCCTCCCGCTGCTGCTGCTCGACGAGGGGCACTGCCTGCGCGACCAGGCGCTCGACCTGTGCCGGCAGGCCGAATCCGGCGTGGGCGTGATCGGTGACACCCGTGCGGCTTCGCTCGCCACCATCGTCCAATGCGTCTCCGGCGGGCTCGGAGTCACGCTGCTGCCCGAGCCCGCCGTGTGCGTCGAGCTGCGTGGGACCGACCTCGCCATCGCCCGGTTCGCGGCTCCCGCGCCCGGCCGCCGGATCGGGCTGGTGTACCGGGCGTCCACAGCGAAGACCGAGGGTTTCGCCAAGCTCGCGGAGATCGCGCGCACCGCCACCACGACGGGGTGACGCAGCGGCACTACCCTGGCGGCATGGCATTCGAACGTCCGGTACTGCTCCTGATGGACTTCCAGCGCGGCATCGTCGACGGTGCGGAACGCGCCGGCGGACTCGCCCTGGGACAGGCGGAACGTGCGCTGAGCGCGGCCCGTGACCACGGGATGCCCGTGGTGCACGTGCGCGTCGCGTTCCGGCCCGACTATCCGGAGATCTCGCCCGCCAACCGGGCTTTCGCGCCGATCGTGCAGACCGGCGACTCCATGACGGAGGCCTCGCCGCTCACCGCGATCGTCACCGAGGTCGCGCCCCTGCCCGGCGAGCCCGTGGTCACCAAGCGGCGGTTCGGTGCGTTCAGCGGCAGCGATCTGGACGCCGTCCTGCGTGGTCTGCGCGCCGATCAGTTGGTGCTCGCGGGGATCAGCACCAGCGGCGTCGTCCTGTCCACGGTGCGCTACGCCGCCGATCTGGACTACGGCCTCGTCGTGCTGTTCGACGCCTGCGCCGACCACGACCCCGAGGTGCACCGGGTGCTGATGCGCAAGGTCTTCCCCCGGCAGGCCGAGGTGATCACCGTCGACGAGTGGATCGACGCTCTCGGCTGACACCGCCCTTGCCGCCGGACTTGCCCGGGTTCGCCTTCTTCCCGGCCGCGGCCCGCGCCGCCTGTTTGGCGAGCGTCTTCTCCCGCGCGGTGCGTTTGGGAGCGGGCTCGTCCCGGCCCCGCGACGACGACGCCCGGCGGCCGCGCACGATGCCGATGAAGTCGGCGACCGGCTCGGGCTGCTCGCCCTCCGCGACGGCGAGCGCGACCGGTGCGGGCGGCGCATCCGTGATCGGCCGGTAGGTGAGGTCCTTGCGGTGGTGCAGCCGGGCCAGCGATTGCGGGACCACGAGGGCCCCGAGCCCGGCGGCCACGAGTTCGATCGCCTCGGCGGTGGTGGCCGGCCGGTGCTCGACAGGGGCGCCCGGTGCATCGGGCCAGGCGAGCGTGTCGTCGTGGGGGAGCAGCACGGGTTCGCCGTGCAGATCCTGCAGCGCGATCTCGTCGACCGCCGTGATCACGTGATCCTTGGGGACCACCGCCACCGTCGCTTCCTCGTACAGCGGGATCACCGCGAGCCCCGCGACGTCCGTCGGCAGGCGCAGGAGGGCGAGGTCGACGGTGCCGGACCGCACCGCCTCGGCGGCGTCGGCCGCGTCGACCGCAACCAGTTCCAGCGGCGCGTCCGGGTGCCGTTCACCCCAGATGCGCACCCATTTGGCGGGGGTGGCGCCGGGCACATAGCCCACGCGCAGCGATGGCGAGGTCACGGATGTCAGGCTACCGATAGGCTGTGCACATGAGCAGGCCCAACGCGCAGTCCATGAAACCCGCCACCGCGGCGAAGAAGCTGGACGTGTACCTGCCGGCCACACCCGCCGAGTTCCAGGAGGGCACGCTGACCCGCGAGCAGTTGGCCGCGCTGCAGGCCGATCCTCCGGCGTGGCTGCAGGATCTGCGCAAGAACGGACCGCACCCGAAGAACCTGGTGGCCGCGAAGCTCGGTGTCTCGATCTCCGGCCTCGCGCGCGGCGGGATCGAGGAGGCGCTCACCACGGAGGAGATCGAGGCGCTGCTGGCGGAGAAGCCGGAGTGGCTGGTCGCCGAGCGGGATACGTACCAGAAGGTGCTCCGGGAGGAGCGCCGGGTGAAGTCCCTGCACGCGGAGCGCGCCCGCGAGCGGTAGTGCCGAACGGCCACGCAACCCGTCGCGCATGTCTACGGTGTGAACATGGAACGCTTCGTCGCCTCACGCACCATCCCGTCCGCCCCCGGCCAGGTCTTCGCGGTCCTCACCGACCCGGACCGGCATCAGTACACCGAGCCCGGGAGCTGGGTTCGCGGCGCCGTCGATGCGACGCCGATCGACCATGTGGGCCAGATGTTCTCGGTGAACATGTACCTGGAGCAGGCGGGCGGTGACTACGTCATGGAGAACAAGGTCACCGACTTCGAGCCCGACCGCACCATCGGGTGGCTCCCCGGCACCACACAGGACGGCCGGTGGCAGCCGGGCGGCTGGTGGTGGCGCTACGACCTCGCACCGTCGGGTGAGGGCACCGAGGTCACACTGACCTACGACTGGACCGACACCCCGCAGGCCTTCCGCGATCAGATCGGTGGCATGCCGCCCTTCCCGCCGGAGTTCCTCGACGAGTCACTCGCGGCGCTGGACCGACACCTGCAGTCCTGAGTCAGCCCGAGACCACGGCGACGTCCACCAGCACCACATCGCCGCGGTCGTCGGAGGCCGGCAGGTCGACGGTCGCGGTGATCGCCCATCCGTGATCGCCGTCGGGGTCGGCGATCGTCTGTCGTACCTTCCAGGCGCGGGGGAGCGCGGTGTCAAGCGAGAACAACTGCGGGCCACGGGCGTCCGGGCCCGTGTCGATGTCGTCGTACTCCTCGTAGTAGTCGTCGAAGGCCGCGTACCAGTCGACACCCGGGTCCATCTCGTCGAGCAGGTCGTACTCCTCCTCGGCCACCAACTGCACCCGCCGGAACATCGCATTGCGCACCATCACCGTGAACGCCCGCTCGTCCGCGGTGAGCGAGACCGACCGGGTGAGCTCCGGCGCCTCGACGTGCGCCCTCAGCGGATCCGGGGAGGTCATCTCCTCCCACTCGTCCACGAGCGAGCTGTCCACGTACCGCACCAGGGCGCCGAGCCAGGCGATGTAGTCCTCGAGCTCGGGCGTGCGCGCCGATTCGGGGACGGTGTGCCGCAGCGTGCGGAAGGCGTCGGAGAGGTAGCGCAGCACGGCCCCCTCGGACCGGCCGAGCTGGTACCGCGAGACGAAGTCGTTGAAGGTCATCGCACGCTCGATCATCTCCCGCACCACGGACTTCGGTGAGAGCTCGAACTGCGTCACCCAGGCGTGCCCGGCGGCGTACGTCGCGAAGGCGGGGACCAGCAGATCCTCCAGCGGCTTCGGGTAGGTGACGTCCTCCAGGAGCGCCATCCGCTCGTCGTAATCGATGCCGTCGGCCTTCATCTCGGCCACGGCCGCGCCGCGCGCCGCGTTCTGCTGTGCGCGCAGCACCGTCCGGGGATCGTCGAGCACCGATTCGATCACCGAGATCACGTCGAGCGCGTACTCGGGGGACTCCGGATCCAGCAGTTCGAGTGCGGCGAGCGCGAACGGCGCCAGGGGCTGATTCAGCGCGAAGTCCGGTTGCAGGTCGACGGTGAGCCGCACGTGCCGCCCGAACTCATCGGGTTCGTCGAGCCGCTCCACGACACCGCCGGCCTCCAGGCCCCGGAACAGCGTGATCGCGGTGCGGATGTGGCGCAGCTGGTTGCGTCGCGTCTCGTGGTTGTCCTCCAGGAGGTGGCGCATCGACTCGAAGCAGGGCTGCGGTCGCGCGATCACGTTGAGCAGCATCGAATTCGTCACCGAGAAGCGCGAGACCAGTGGCTCCGGCGCCGCGGCGACCAGCTTCTCGAAGGTGGGCTGGCCCCAAGAGACGAACCCTTCAGCGGGCTTCTTGCGCTGGATCCGCTTGAGCTTCTTCGGGTCTCCGGCGGCCTTCGCCTCCAGCCGTGCGTTCTCGATCTCGTGTTCGGGCGCGGCCACCACCACGGTGCCCATGGTGTCGAAGCCGGCGCGGCCCGCGCGGCCGGCGATCTGGTGGAACTCCCGCGCGCGCAGGTGCCGGGTCCGCGTCCCGTCGTACTTGGTGAGCCCGGTGAGGTAGACGGTGCGGATCGGAACGTTGATCCCGACGCCGAGGGTGTCGGTCCCGCAGATCACCTTGAGCAGGCCTTCCTGCGCCAGCTTCTCCACCAGACGCCGGTACCTCGGCAGCATCCCGGCGTGGTGAACCCCGACGCCGGCGCGGATCAACCGCGAGAGCGTCTTGCCGAATCCTGTGGTGAACTGGAAATCGCCGAGCGCGTTCGCGATCGCGGCCTTCTCCTCCTTGCTGCACAGCGGCAGTGACATGAGCGCCTGCGCGCGCTCGGCCGCGGCCTGCTGGGTGAAGTGCACCACGTACACCGGCGCCTGGTGGGTGGTGACGAGTTCGACGATCTGATCCTGGATCGGCATCGTGGAGTACGAGAAATGCAGGGGCACGGGCCGTTCGGCACCGGCCACCAACACGGTCTCGCGGCCGGTGCGGCGGGTGAGGTCCTCCTCGAAGAAGGTGGTGTCGCCGAGCGTGGCCGACATGAGCACGAACTGCGCGCGCGGCAGCTCGATCAGCGGCACCTGCCACGCCCAGCCCCGGTCGGGCTCGGAGTAAAAGTGGAACTCGTCCATCACCACCTGGGCGATATCGGAGTCAGCACCCTGGCGGAGCGCCAGATTGGCCACGATCTCAGCGGTCGCGCACACGATCGGGGCATCGGGGTTCACGGCGGCATCGCCGGTCACCATGCCCACGTTGGCGGTGCCGAAGACCTCGCACAGCGCGAAGAACTTCTCGCTGACGAGAGCCTTGATCGGCGCCGTGTAATAGGTACGGCGGCCCTGCGCGAGGGCGGCGAACTGCGCACCCATGGCCACCAGCGACTTACCGGAACCGGTGGGGGTCGCGACGATCACGTTCGCGTCCGAGCAGGCCGCGATCAGCGCCTCCTCCTGCGCCGGGTACAGCTCGATGCTCTTTCCATCGGTCCACTCGGTGAACGCCTCGAAGCACGCGTCCGCCGTCGGATCGGCGGGAAGGAGATCGGAGAGGTTCACTCCCGCAACTCTACGGGGCGGCGATCCCGGATCTCCGGGGTGCCGCAATCAGGTCGCGGCACTCACCCGGGTGGGCTCGGTGAGCGTGACCCCCGCGGCGGTACGGAGCCCGTCGCGCAGGTGCGTGCGCGCCAGCCGCGCCGGTTCGGTGGTGGCGAGGAAGTCCGTGAGCACGGCCAGGAACCGATCGGGCGCCTCGACCATCGGGAAGTGCCCGACGCCCTCGAACAGCTCGATGCGCGCATCCGGCAGCGTCCGGCTGAGCACCTCGGCGTGCGCCACCGGGATGATGGAGTCGTCGCTGCCCCAGGCGATGAGGGAGGGCACTCGCGCGGTCAGATAACAGCGATCGCGCATCGTCACCACCTGTCCGCGCAGGTCCACCACCGACCGCAGCGTGCGAGCGAAGGCATTCGGTGCGTGCGTGTTCGGCATCCGGTCGAGCGCCAGGCGCAGCTGCGCGGCGTCGGACCGCGCGCTCGTCGGCAAGGCCGAGGCCAGGTCGAGGGCGAGTCCGAGCACCTGTTTCGCTCCGGGCAGCGCGGTGAGCGCGACCACCTGCTCGGACAGGGGCAGCGACAGCATCCGCAGGAGCGGCGAGACATCGTGATCCACCCCGCCCGGCGCCACGAACACCAGCCGTTCCACCATGTCCGGGAACTGATAGGCGAACTGTCCGGCCACCCCGCCTCCCAGGGAGTGCCCGATCACCGATGCCCGTTCGATCCCCAAGTAGCACAGCAGATCACGCATGCCGTTCGCGAAGGCGGCCACCGAATAATCGGCGCGCGGATGGTCGGACAGGCCGTGTCCGAGCAGGTCGGGCGCGATCACCGTGTAGCGATCGGTGAGCTGCGCCATCACCGGATCCCAGACCAGCGAGTTGTCCGCGATGCCGTGCAGCAGGAGCAGCACGGGCCCGCTGCCGCCCATGCGGTACGCCCGCCGATGGCCGTGGATCATGGCGAATCTCAGCTCGGGCGCGTACGGCCGCGAGCGGAAGGGCAGCACATCCGGACTCATCTCCGCCTCCTCGTCGCTGACTTCTCCAGGTCAGTGTCCGAGCGCGGAGTTACCGGCGTGGTCGCTGTGCGTTACGTGGTGGTTTCGATCTCGGCGTCCCACTCACGGTCGCGGCGCAGGGCCGCCTGCAGGTGGTCGCGGGACAGGTGAGCGGGCTCGGTGGACTCGAGGAAGTCGAGCAGGGTGGCCACGAAGCGGTCCGGATCGGCTCGGAACGGGAAGTGCCCGGCACCGTCGAAGATCTCCAGGCGCGAGGCCGGCAGTGTGGCGTGCAGCAGGTGCGCGTGTTCGACGGGGATGATCGGATCGTCGGAGCCCCACACGATGAGCGCGGGAACATCGGCGCCCAGATAACTGCGATCGAGCATGGTGACCACCTGGCCCCGCGGGTCGACCACGGCGCGCAGTGTGCGGGCGAAGGCCCGCGGTGTACCGGCGTGGGGGAGACCGGCGAGCACGCGCACGCATTCGGCGTTGTCCACGAAGGTCTTGAGCGGCACCTTGCCGAGCAGGTTCAGTGCGGCGCTCGCCACCGGCAGCGCACCGGGCGCAGCCATCGCGCGGATCGCCAGCTCCGACATCGGCAGCGAGGCGGCGCGCAGCACCGGGGACACCGAGCGGGTGACCCCGCCCGTGTTCACGAAGACCAGCCGCTCGACCACCTCGGGGTACTGGTAGGTGAACTGTCCGGCGATGCCGCCGCCCAGCGAATGCCCCACCAGCGTGGCACGGTCGATGCCCAGGTACAGCAGCAGATCCCGCATGGCGTTGGTGAACGCGGGCAGCGAGTAGTCCGCCCGCGGCCGGTCCGACCTGCCGTGCCCCAGCAGGTCGGGCGCGATCACCGTGTAGTGCTCAGCGAGCCGGTCGAGGATGGGCTCGAAGGTCGACGAATTGTCGGCCATGCCGTGGATCAGCAGCAGGGCGGGACCGCTGCCGCCGATCCGGTAGGCCCGGCGATGCCCGTGGATCAGCGCGACCCGCTGCTGCAGGGCGCTCACGAAGCCGGCTCGTCGCCCTCGTCGCCCGCCTGCTCGGCGAGGAAGGCCTCGAACTCGCTGGCCAGATCGTCGCCCGTGGGGATGGCCTCGCCGTCGGCGATCAGCAGCTCGCGCGGCTGCGGCGCGTGCGCGGCCTCGTCGTACTGCTGCTCCAAGGCTTCGACCACCTGGGTGATCTCGGCGCTCGAGGAGACCTGTGCATCGATCTGCTCGCGCAGCTCGGCCGCCTCCGCCGGCAGTTCGCCGTCCGGCAGCTGCAGGTCGACGGTGTTGCGCAGCGCGCCCAGCATGCCGAGCACCGCCTCGGGGTAGTCGTTCTGGGCCAGGTAATGCGGCACGTGCACCGACAGGCCGACGGTGTCGTAGCCCTTGTCCGCCATCCGCAGCTCCAGCAGGCCCGCGGCGCTACCGGGCATCCGCATCGTGCCGTCCCAGGAGCGCAGCTCCTTGCGCAGCTCGGGATTCGATCCGTGACCGGTGATCGACACCGGGCGGGTGTGCGGCACGGCCATCGGGATCGCGTGCAGCCCCACCACGGTCTTCACGCCGAACCGCTCGGCGAGGCCCGACACGGCGCTCACGAAGCCCTCCCAGCGCAGATCGGGCTCGGCGCCGGCGAGCAGCAGGAAGGGCTTCCCGGCGCTGTCGCGGACCGCGTACAGGTTCAGCTCGGGCTCCTCGACCTCGGTGAACCGGTCCTCGAAGGTCATCATCGGCCGCCGCGACCGGTAGTCGATCAGCTCGTCGACGTCGAACGAGGCGACCAGCTCGGTCGTGAGGTTCGACTTCAGGTGCTCGCGCAGCAGCTTGAGCGCGTGGCCCGCGTCGGCGTAGCCATCCAGGGCGTGCACCAGCACCGGCCCGTTGCCGTCCGTATCGGAAACGGCCGGGCCGGGGAACTCCAGCTCGTACATGTGCGACTGCTCGTCCATCCCGCAACCTCCTACCGTGCGCCCCGTGCGGGGTCCCACCAGTTTTTCACGTGTGACAACCCGTCGTACGGTGTGTCGATTCCCCGCCCGGCGGTGTTTCTGCTCACGGCGAAACCGCGGCGGCCAGGAATCGGTGCACCGCGGCGGCCTCGGCGGGGCTGAGCTGGGCCGCGGCCTCCCGCTGCGGTCCGAGGAAGCCGTTGAAGAAACTCTCGCCCAGACGCTTCGCCGATGCGGTAACCCTGAGCCGTACTCGCCGGCGATCGGCAGGATCGGGCTCGCGCTCGACCAGGCCCGCCGCCGTCATCCGGTCGATGAGGGCGGTGCAGGCGGCCGAGCTGAGATGCAGCCGGGAGCCGAGCACGCCGGGCGTCGCCGGTGCCTGCGCGCGTTCCAGGTCCAGCAGGGCGATGAGCGCGCGGATGTCGGTGTCGCCGAGGCCGTGCCGCCTGCCGAAGTCCGTGATCTCCCGGTTCCAGTGCAGCGCCGCCTCGCGCAGCGCGTGGACGAGGTGCTCGTTGTCGCTCACGCGCCGAGATTACCAGCTATCTTGATAGTCAAATATCTCGGTGATCGAGAGGAATGGCATGGGATCCGAATTCACCGACGCCTACGACGCCGTGCTGGGGGACTGGGGCGTGCCCGTGCGCAGGCGCACCGTCGACGGGGACCTCGCGCGCACTGCGGTACTCACCTGCGGCCCGGACGATGCGCCGCCCCTGCTGTGCCTGCCGGGCGGCGGTGATACCGCGGCCGTGTGGTTCGCGCAGGCTGCGGATCTGGCACGGCGATTCCGGGTGATCGCACCCGACCTGCCGGGCGACGCGGGCGGGAGCGAGCGGCGCGCCTTCCGCTCGCGGGCGGATTGGCCGGCCTGGATCGGCGAGGTTCTCGACGGCGTGGGCGCGCCGTCCGCCGCGGTGCTCGCGCACTCCTACGGCGCCCAGATCGCGGTCGCCCATGCCCTCGTGCACCCCGACCGAGTGCAGACGATGACCCTGCTCGACCCGACCGATGTCTTCGCCCCCATGAGACCGAGCATCCTGCTGCGGGCACTCCCGCTCCTGCTGGCACCGTCGGGCTCGCGACAGCGCGCGCACGCGGTCTGGGAGACACGGGGCCACTGGCCGCCCACCGCCGAGTTCGGTCGCCTCGCCACAGCGGCGGCCGACGGCCCGCGCAGGACCTACTCGCCTCCGCGCCGGCCCGCAGCGGAGGCACTCGACGCGCTGGAAGCAGTTCCCGGCGGGGTCACGGTGGTGTTCGCGCTGCGCAGTCGGTACCACGATGCGCCGCGCCTGGCCGCGACGGTGGCCGAGCGGTATCCGTGGATGGACGTGCGGACCCTGCCCGTGGCGCACCACGAGCTGCCCTTCGCCTACCGGCCCTGAATCAGGAGACGTGCACGGTGGGCCGCTGTTTGGCGTCGTGCTCGGCCTGCCGCAGCACCTCGTGGCAGACCGCCGCGACCTCGCCCGTGCCCTCGACGAGGTACTTGCCCATGTTGAGCACGGGGTTCATCTCGGACCACTGGAAGTAGACCTCGGGTACCACGCCGGTCTGATCGCGGATGTAGAGCAGCACCGCGGCGATGGTGTTCGGGATGCTGCCCGAGCGCACCTTGAGCAGCCGGTACCCGAACTTCTCGATGCCCCGGACCTCCAGGTCCTCCTCGAAGTCGGAGGAGTCGCGCGGCCACACCTCCAGCAGGATCACCCGCGACCGACCGGGGATGTGGCCGAACTTGCGCTCGGCGCGCACCTTGTCGCGGTACTCCTTCTTCGTGTCCACATCGGGTTCGTGCGCCACGATCCGGATCGCGTGCTGCGCGTTCGCGTCGTCCCGGATGAACTCGAGCGCCTTGTCGTCGAAGCTGATCGACGAGGCGCGAAGTTCGAACGAGCGGCGCACCCGGGAACCGATCGAGACCAGCGCGATGGCGAGCGTGAAGAGTGCGGCGATCCGCACACCGTCGGGACGCTCGATGATGTTGTCGATCGTGGTGTACACGAAGACGGCGGCGATCAGCCCGAACATCCAGGTCTGCGCGGTCTGCCGCTTGCGGCGGGCGGAGATGGTCACGGCCACGGCGGCGGAGGTCATCAGTACCAGGACGCCGGTGGCGTAGGCGCCGCCCTGCGCGTTCACATCGGCCTCGAAGATCAGCACGATCACCAGCGCGGTCACGGTGAGCACCACGACCAGCGGGCGCACCGCGGAGGCCCAGCGCGGCGCCATGCCGTAGCGCGGCAGGTACCGCGGCACGAGGTTGAGCAGGCCCGCCATCGCCGACGCTCCGGCGAACCAGAGGATGGCCACCGTCGAGATGTCGTAGACCGTGCCGAAGGTGTTGCCCAGGTAGTCGTGCGCCAGGTAGGCCAGGGCGCGACCGTTCGCGTTGCCGTCCGGGCCGAACTCCTTCGCCGGAATGAGCAGGGTGGTGGCGAAGCTCGACGTGGCCAGCAGCACGCTCATGATGACGGCGGCGGTGGTCAGCAGCCGTCCGGTGTCGCGGATCCGCTTGGCCGGGTACTCGGGCGGATCGTTCGGGTCACCCTTGATCTGGGGCATCACCGCGACGCCGGTCTCGAAACCGGAGAGGCCGAGGGCCAGTTTGGGGAAGACGATCAGCGCGACCGCCACCACCATGAGCGGGTTGGAATTCTCCGACCACAGCAGGTTCTGCCAGTCCAGCACGAACTGCGGCCGCTCGATGATGTGCCACAGCGACACCGCGATCACGACCACGTTGAGCGAGAGGTACACCGTGACCAGCAGGACCGCCGTGCCGATCGCCTCGCGGAAGCCCTTGAGGAAGACCAGTCCCAGGGCCAGTACCAGTAGCAGCGTGATCGGAATGTTGGCGCCGTGCAGGAACTGCGGCGCCAGGGGGTTCTCGACGATGTGCTCGGCGGCGTCCGACGACGACAGGGTGATGGTGATGATGAAGTCGGTGGCGGCGAAGCCGAGCAGCACGAGGACGAAGAGTTTGCCGCCCCACCAGGGCAGCAGCCGCTCGAACATGGCGAGCGAGCCCGCACCGTTGAAGCTCTCCCGCGCCACCCGCTTGTACACGGGGAGGGCGCCGAAGAGGGTGAGCGCGATCAGGACCAGCGTGGCGATGGGGGAGATCACGCCGGCGGCGATGAAGGCGATCGCCGGCTGATAGCCGAGGGTGGAGAAGTAGTCGACACCCGTCAGGCACATGACCTTCCACCACGGCTGGGGGTGTTCGGTATCGGACGCGTGCGGGCCGACGTGGGTGCCGGCGCGTTCGGACATGCCGCTGAGGAACCAGTCGCGGGTGCGGTCCGAGAACCGGGGTAGGCCAATCACGCGGTACACAGTAGACCTCGGTGGGAGGCGGCGGGGGAGCTGCGGCGGGTGCGTGTCCGGTACGGCCCACTTCGATCGGCGTCGCAGGTCGGGGGCTGTGGACGGACGGCGCGACCGGGCGACATTTCGTACGCATTGCTGGGGATGGCCGGCGGCGGCGACCGGTGCGGGGTCGGCGTCCTCGGCCAGTCTTCGACCATGACGACCTTCCGCAGTTCCCACGCCCTGCCCATCGACAGCGTCGGCGAGCTCCTCGCCGCGGTGCCCGCCTTCCTGGGCTTCGTCCCCGAGCGGTCCGTGGTGCTGCTCGTGCACGACGAGGTGACCGGCCGGATCGGTGCCACGGCGCGCACCGATCTCGGGCTCACGCGTGCGGGCACCCTCCGGGTGGACTGCGGGCGGCACATCGGGCACGCCCTCGCGATGCTCCGCACCCAGGGGGCCGACCGGGTGTACTGCGTGGTGGTCGACGACCGCCGCCTGACGAAAGCGATCCCCGCGCTGGTCAGCAGTCTGGAGGGGCACCTGCGGGCACCCACGTCCCTCGATACCGACATCGTGCTGGCGGACCTCTTCTTCGCCACCACCCTGGGCGACGGTGCGCGATGGCTGTGCAGGCACGGAGAGAGCGGGCGCATCGCCGATCCGCGCACCTCGCCGGCGGCGCTCGCCGCGGCCATGGAAGGGCGGCCCGTCCGATCATCACGCGCGGAGCTCGTGGCCCTGGTCGCGCCGTCGGGCCCGGGGATCGGTCTCGACGAGTGCATCGGGGTGGCGGAGGCCGAAACCGGCGGAGATCCCACGGAACTCCTCGGCGCCCTGCTCGCCGCGATCATGACCTCGGCGGCGCTCTCGGACGCCGATGTTGCGCTACTGGGCGGCGCCCTGCTCGACGTGCGGGTCCGGGACGCGGCCTTCGGGCTCAGCCTGACGGTGGTGGCCGACGAGGCCCGCGCGCTGTTCGCGGAGCTCGCGCGCCGTCTGACGCAGACGCCGCGCGCTGCCGCGGCCACGCTGGTCGCGGCGTCGGCGTACACGCGGGGCGATGGCCCGCTCACGGGGATCGCCTTGGACGCGGCCCTCGCGGCGGATCGCGGCTACCGCGCCGCGCGACTGCTCGCGCGCGCCTTCGAGGGCGGATTGAGCCCGCGTGCCCTGGCTGCCGCGGCGGAATCGGGCGAGCACGTCGCGCGGACCCTGGGCATCGCCCTACCGCCGCGGGACACCGAGTTCCCGCTCGCGGGATGAGAAGTGCGCGATGCCGGGGTCAGCGCCGGGCGGCGTGGGCGCGATCGCCCAGGGCCTGAGTGAACTCCCAGGCGTCGGAGACGATGCCGCGCAGATCAGTGTGCTGTGGGCGCCAGCCGAGTTCGTCGTGGGCCCGCTGCGACGATGCCACGAGCACGGCGGGATCGCCCGCACGCCGCTCGGCCGCCACCTCGGGGATGTCGCGGCCCGTCACCTCGCGGCAGGTGTCGATCACCTGACGCACCGAGAAGCCTTCGCCCGAACCGAGATTGAAAACGTCGTGCGCGCCGGTACGGGCGTGATCGAGCGCGAGGAGGTGCGCATCGGCGAGATCCTTGACGTGCACGTAGTCACGCACCGCAGTGCCGTCGCCCGTGGGGTAGTCGGCGCCGAAGACGGCGATGTCCGGACGCTGCCCCAGCGCGGTCTGCAGCACCAGCGGGATCAGATGCGTTTCCACCTCGCGGTTCTCGCCGATCCCCGCGTAGCTTCCCGCCACGTTGAAGTACCGCAACGAGACGGCGGCCAGCCCGTAGGCGGTGGCGTACGACGAGATGGCGGCGTCGATGGCGAGCTTGGTGGCGCCGTAGGTGTTGGTGGGCGCGGTGCGCGCGTCCTCGGTGATCGGAACCGATTCGGGCTCACCGTAGGTGGCGGCGGTCGACGAGAACACCAGCCGGGGCACACCCGCGGCGAGCATCGCGTCCAGCAGCGACAGCGTGGTGACCACGTTGCCCTGCCAGTAATTGTGCGGATGCTTCACCGACTCGCCGACGAGCGACTTGGCCGCGAAATGCAGCACCCCGTCGAACTCGCCGTCGATGAGAATCGGACGGGCCGCCGTCGCCACATCGCCCTCGACGAAGGTGGCACCGGCGGGGACCGCCTCGCGGTTGCCGGTGCTCAGATCGTCGAGGACCGTGACCTCATGCCCCTGCTCCAGCAGGACCTGAGTGCACACACTGCCCACATACCCGGCGCCGCCGGTCACCAGAAGACGCATCGAGCGACTACACCGCCTCGGCGAAGACGGCGTGCGCCATCTCGTCGGACAGCTCGAAGTCCTCGTGACCCGCCACGGAGATCACCACGGAGCCGCGCTGCACGGTGACGGCGACGCGAGCGTCGGGCACCACACCCGCTTCCCGGAACCTGCTGATCAGGTCGTTATCGGCCTGCACGTGCTCGGCGAGCCGCTTGATCACCACGGCGGTGGGACCGCCCTGCGGCAGATCGGTGAGGCGCGCGGGACGAGCGAGCTCGCCCACGGTGGTCACGCCCAGATCGGCGAGCCCGGGGATCGGGTTGCCGTAGGGCGAGGTGGTGGGGTTGCCCAGCACCTCGAGCAGACGCCGCTCGACGTCCTCGCTCATGACGTGCTCCCAGCGGCAGGCCTCCGCATGCACGTTCTCCCACTGCAGCCCGATCACATCGACCAGCAGGCGCTCGGCGAGCCGGTGCTTGCGCATCACGGCGATGGCGAGGCTGCGGCCCTTATCGCTCAGTTCCAGATGACGGTCGCCGGCCACGCGGACGAGTCCGTCGCGCTCCATCCGCTGCACGGTCTGCGACACGGTCGGACCGCTCTGATCGAGACGCTCCGCGATGCGTGCGCGCAGCGGCACCACGCCCTCTTCCTCGAGTTCGTAGATGGTGCGCAGGTACATCTCGGTGGTGTCCACCAGATCGTTCACGAATCCAGCTCCTTCTCGTCGCGATCAGCTTAACGGAGACGCAACGCCATTCCCTCCGACTAAAGGTTACCTAACTTAGACGTGTCACAGCGCCCGGATATTCCCCGGCGCGCCGGGGGCCTCCGCAGCGGGGGCGTGTGCTGCGTCGCATGCGGGGTAAACCGGTATGCCCGGATCATCGCGCCGATAGGCTCGAAGCATGGCACGGTTCCCCGACTCCCAGGTGGTCTGGGATCCCTCGGTACTCGAATACCGCTTCTCCCACTCGCACCCGATGGACCCGGTGCGGCTGCGGCTCACCATGGAACTGTCCCGGATGCTCGGCGTGATCGACGGAGCCGAAGTGGTGGCGCCCGCCGGTTTCGACGTGGCCGATCTCGCTCGCGCACACACCGACGACTATCAGGCCGCCGTCCGCGTGGCCGGTTCGGGCCGCTCCCGCATCGATCTCACCGGGTTCGGGCTCGGCAACGACGACAACCCCGTCTTCCTGCACATGCACGAGGCCGCGGCATCCATCGTCGGCTCCACCCTCACCGGTGCCAAGGCGATCGCCTCCGGTGCCGCCACCCGCGCCGCGAACATCGCCGGCGGCATGCATCACGCGATGCGCACCCACGCGTCCGGTTTCTGCGTCTACAACGACATCGCCATCTCGATCTCCTGGCTCCTCGACAACGGATTCGACCGGATCGCCTACATCGACGTCGACGCCCACCACGGCGACGGTGTGCAGGCGGCCTTCTGGAACGATCCGCGGGTGCTGACCATCTCGGTGCACGAGGACCCGCAGCACCTGTGGCCGGGCACCGGCTTCCCGTCGGAGCTCGGCGGCCCCGAGGCCCGCGGCACGGCCGTCAACGTGCCGGTGCCCGCGTTCTGTCCGGACGGGCTGTGGCTGCGCGCCTTCCACGCGGTCGTCCCGTCGGTGGTGCGCGAGTTCCGGCCGCAGCTCATCGTCAGTCAGTGCGGGTGCGATTCGCACGCGGCCGATCCGCTCACCGATCTCTCGCTCTCCGTGGATGGTCAGCGGGCCGCGATGCTCGCGATGCGCGATCTGGCCGATGAGGTCTGCGACGGCCGCTGGCTCGCGGTGGGCGGCGGCGGTTATCAGCTGGTGTCGGTGGTCCCGCGGGCCTGGACGCACCTGCTGGGTGCGGTGGTCGGTGTCGACGTCGACCCGGCCACGCCGATCCCCCAGGAGTGGAAGGACCTCGTGGCGCAGATCCCCGCCGATCGCCTCGGTGGCGAAGCGGGGCCGATCCCGGACACCATGGGGGAGGGCGGCGACACCCACTACACACCGTGGGAGCCCTCGTCCTTCGACCCGACGGCGCCGAGCATCGACGCCGCCACCGACCGCTTCATCGCCCGTGCCCGATCAGCGGTCTTCCCGCTCCATGGACTGGACCCGGAGGATCCCCGTGACTGACCAGAACCCCGGGGCGCCGGCCGATCCGGCGCCGTCGAACTCCGTGCCCCACAAGGAGGTCGAGGTGCAGGCACCGTCGGGCGGACGGACCGGACCGTACGAGTTCCCGGCGCACTGGGTGGCCGATGTGCTGGCCTCCGACGGCGGCGTGGTGCACCTGCGTCCCGTAGTGCCCGACGATGCCGACGCCATCGTGGCCTTCCACGCGGGGCTGTCCGAGCGCACCCGGTACCTGCGCTACTTCGGCCCGTACCCGGTGATGCCGCCGCGCGATGTGGCACGGATGACCACCGTCGACCACCACCAGCGGGTGTGCCTGCTGGCGCTGCTGGGCGACAAGATCATCGCCGTGGGCCTGTACGAGGGCCTCGCCGATGCGGGCAAGCCCACCTCCGCCGAGGTGGCCTTCGTGGTGGCCGACGAACACCAGGGCCGCGGTCTGGGGCCGATCCTGCTCGAACACCTCGCCGGTGCCGCGGCGGAGTGCGGGTTCCACCGGTTCGAGGCCGAGGTGCTGGCCGAGAACCGCTACATGGTCAGTGTCTTCAAGGCGGCCGGCTACGAGTTGCGCCGCAGCTTCGACGGCAGCGTGGTGCACGTGGAGTTCGGCATCGACCCCACCGAGGCCCTGATCGCCGTGCGCAACGCGCGCGAGCTGGCGTCCGAGGCGCGCAGCGTGCGCAATGCCCTGCAGCCCACCTCGATCGCCGTGATCGGCGCCTCCGCCACCCCGTCGAAGGTGGGACACGCGGTGCTGCGCAACCTCATCGCGGGTGACTTCGCCGGCCCGGTGTACCCCGTGCATCCCGAGCGCCGCTCGGTCGCGGGTATCCGCGCGTACGAGTCCGTGCGCGACATTCCCGACCAGGTCGATCTCGCCGTGGTCGCGGTGCCCGCCGACAACATGGACCAGGTGCTCGACGACTGCCTCGCGAAGGAGGTGCGGACGCTGCTCGTGGTCTCGTCCGGCTTCTCCGACGCCGGCGGCCGCGGCACCGAATCCGAGCAGCGGCTGCTCACCGCCGTGCGGTCGCACGGTATGCGGCTGATCGGCCCGAACGCGCTCGGCGTGATCAACACCGACGGCGAGGTGCGCCTGAACGCCACCCTCGCGCCGGTGGTGCCCGGTCCCGGCAACGTGGGCTTCTTCTGCCAGTCCGGGGCGCTGGGGATCGCGATCCTCGACACCGCCACCAAACGCGGCGTGGGCCTGTCCACCTTCGTCTCCGCCGGTAACCGCGCCGATATGTCCGGCAACGATGTGCTGCAGTATTGGGACACCGACCCGGCCACCGAGGTGGTGCTGCTGTACCTCGAGAGCTTCGGTAATCCGCGCAAGTTCGGGCGGATCGCGCGCCGCCTGTCCCGCCAGAAGCCGATCGTCGCGGTGCATCGCGGTGGCGTCGACTACGACCAGCGTCGCCGGGCATCCGAGGCGCTGTTCGAGAATTCCGGTGTGGTGCAGGTGGATTCGATCCCGGAGCTGTTCGACTGCGCCACCTTCTTCAGCTACCAGCCCTTGCCCGCGGGACCGCGGGTGGCGGTCATCGGCAATTCGACGGCGCTGGGCGTGCTGGCCACCCACACCGGCATGCGCCTCGGACTCGATGTGGCCGAACCCGTCGATCTGGGCGCCGCCGCGACTCCGGAGGAGTTCGGCGCGGCCATCGACGCCGCGCTCGCCGACGATGCGGTGGACGCGATCATCGCCGTTTTCGTCCCACCGGTCGAGGCTCCGCCCGAGGCGCACGCCGCGGTCCTGTTGGAGGCCTCACGCCGCCAGATCAAGCCGATCGTCTCCACCTTCCTGGCCTTCGACGGCGTCACCGAGCTGCTCGCCGTGACCGACGAGGACGGGGTGCGGGTCCGCGGTTCGGTGCCCTCGTACCCCGAGCCCGAGCGCGCGGCGCGGGTCCTCGCGAACGGCTGGAAGTACGCGCAGTGGCGCGCACGGCCCGTCTCCGATGTGGCGCGCCCCGACGGCACCGACGCCGAATCCGCCCGCACCATGGTGCGCGAGCTGCTCCCGCCGGCGAACGGCGACGGCGGTTCGGTGACGCTGACCTTCGAGCAGGGCGCAGAGCTGCTGCGGCTCTACGGCGTCGAGGTGGTGCCGTTCGACGTGGTGGCCTCGCCGGAGGCGGCCGTGGCGGCCGCCGACCGGCTCGGCTACCCGGTAGCGGTCAAGGCCATGGGCGACCGGTGGCGGCTGCGTGCCGATCTCGCCGCCGTGCGGCTCGATCTCAGCGGGCCCGAGGCCGTCGCCGCGGCCTTCGCCGAGCTCGCGGAGCAGACGGGGGAGCGCACCCTGCACGTGCAGCGGATGGCGGCCAAGGGGATCGGCTGCGCGCTCGGCTACGACAACGATCCCAGGATCGGGCAGATGCTGTCCTTCGGCCTGAGCGGGGCGGTCCCGGAGTTGTTGGGCGACCGCGCGTACCGCCTGCTGCCGCTCACCAACGCCTCCGCGCACGATCTGCTCTCGGCACCGAAATCGGCGCCCCTGCTGGACGGATTCGCGGGCGAGGCCGGCGTGGACCGCGTGGCCCTCATCGACGTGATGACCAGGATCGCGGCGCTGGCCTACGAGGTCCCGGAGATCCAGAGCATCGACTGCCAGCCGATCCTGGCCACCACCACCGGCGCCTCCGTGTTGTCGGTGGTGATCCGGATCGGTCACGCGAACGATGTCCTGGCCCAACAGGCGGAACCGCGCCGGCTGTGAGCCGACGCGGTTCCTTCGGTGATGGTTCTTCGGTGACGCCCGAGCGGGTGTCGCCCTAGCTGGCGTAGGCGCGCAGCCGGTCGGCACGCTCGCCGTTGCGCAGCTTGCTCATGACCTCGCGCTCGATCTGGCGGACCCGCTCGCGCGAGAGGCCGAACAGCTTGCCGATCTGGTCGAGGGTGCGCGGCTGACCGTCGTCCAGGCCGTAGCGCAGCCGGATCACCTGCTGCTCACGCTCGTCGAGCGTGGCGAGCACCGAGCGGACGTCGCTGTGCATGAGCGTCGAGATGACCGCCGACTCGGCCGAGGCGGCCTCGGCGTCCTCGATGAAATCGCCCAGCGGGGCCTCCTCATCGGAACCGACGGGCATGTCCAGGCTCACCGGATCACGCGAGTGATCCATGAGATCGGCGATCTTCTCGGCGGGGATGCCCGACTCGGCGGCCAGCTCGGCATCGGTGGCCTCGCGGCCCAGCTGCTGGTGCAGCTCGCGGCGGATGCGTGCCAGCTTGTTCACCTGCTCCACGAGGTGGACGGGCAGCCGGATGGTGCGCGACTGATCGGCCATGCCGCGGGTGATCGCCTGGCGGATCCACCAGGTGGCGTACGTCGAGAACTTGAATCCCTTGGCGTAGTCGAACTTCTCCATCGCGCGGATCAGGCCGAGGTTGCCCTCCTGGATCAGGTCCAGCAGCGGCATGCCGCGGCCGGTGTAGCGCTTGGCCAGCGACACCACGAGGCGCAGGTTGGCCTCCAGCAGGTGCTGGCGCGCGGCCTGGCCGTCGCGGACGATGAAGGCCAGGTCACGCTTCTTCGACGCCGACAGACGCTTCTTGGTGTCGAGCAGGTGCTGGGCGTACAGCCCGGCCTCGATGCGCTTGGCCAGCTCGACCTCGTCCTCCGCGGTGAGCAGTGCGGTGCGGCCGATGCCGTTGAGGTACACCCGCACCAGGTCGGCTGCGGGGCTCTGAGCGTCGAGATCGGCCTCCGTCAACTCGGGACGGACACGCTCGGCTGTGGGGGCAGTGGTGCTGAAGCGGTGTGCCATGGTGGCTCCTCCTAATCGCCGGTACATCTGTTCAACGGACGACCGGCGCGGAGAGTTCCCGAGGCACACCGTGTTGACCTGCGCAAATGCAGAGTCGATCTAAGAAGTTGCTTAAAGAAATGTGACAAAGCCATGACGGTGCAGGTCGGCCAGGAGCCGGTGGGCCGGATCCCGCAGGCCTTCCTCGCCCGTCGCGGCCTCGAGCAGCTCGACCAGATCGTCGGTCGTGAGCCCGCCGAGGCAGCCGGCCAGTAGCCGCGCCGCCGCATCGTCGATGTCATGGGTCCAGCGCGGGCCGGACATCCGCGTGACCCGCACCGCCGCCTCGTCCCAGCCCTCGTCGCCGGCCACGGACACCCGCTCCAGCGCCACATCGGGCATGAGCCGGGGTCGAGCCGCCCCGAGGTCGGCATCGTGCAGCCACGCCATGCGGGCGAAATGGCCGGGCACCTCGGCTCCCAGCGGATCGTCGAAGGGCTGCGAGAGTTCCTCGCACACCACCTCGGACGGACCGTCGATCGCCCGGAGGTAGACGAAGCCGAAACCGATGCCGGTGACCGCGGCATCCGCCAGATGCGCCAGCCACCGATCCGATTTGGCCCGTCCCTCGCCGACGCGGGGGTCGAGCCCCTCGTCGCGCAGCCAGGTGCCCACGTACAGCGCGGGATCGGCCACATCGCGCTGCAACACCCACGCCGCTACGCCCTCGGACGGCAGCCACGAGGCCACCCGCGCCTGCCAGGACTCGCCCTCGCGATGCACCCAGGAGGCGAGCAGCGCCGCGGTCCCGCCGGGCGCCAGATGCTCCGGTGCGCCGCGGACCACCAGTTCCGAGGCGCCGTCGAGATCCAGGCCGGAGTCCCGGTAGGTGTGGTCGACCCTGCCCTCACCCACCACGAACGGGGGATTGGCCACCAGCAGGTCGAAACGTTGCCCGGCGACCGGTTCGAACCAGCTCCCGGCCCGCACGTCCACCTCGACGCCGTTGAGGGCAGCCGATGCGGCGGCGAACCCTGCCGCCCGCTCGCTGATGTCGGTCGCGACCACGTGATCGGCGAAACGGGCAGCGGCACAGGCGTGCACGCCGCATCCGGTGCCGAGGTCCAGCACGGTGCCCACCGCTGCGCGCGGCGTCGCGCGCAGCAGCGACTGCGAGGCGTGGCCCACGCCGAGCACGTGCTCGCGGTGCTGCGGGTGCGGCCGCATCAGGCCGTCGAGATCGGAGACGAACCACTGGGTCGCGCCGTCCGGCAGATCGAGCGGGCGCAGGCCCAGCGCGGCGCGGACCGCGGACGGATCGTCGGGGTCGGCCTCGAGAAGTCCCGCGGCCACGGCCTCGTCGGCCGTGACGGGATGCAGGGCACCGTCGACCTGCGCACCGGGCACTGGCGCCGCGGCGAGGAACAAGCGGGTCAGGACCGCGAGTGGTGCGGGGCCGGCGGCCGCGGCCAGGACCGGGCCGGGTTCGCCGCGCGAGAGGCACCCGAAGACGTCGTCACCGAGCAGATCGCGGACGCCCGATTCGGTGAATCCGGCGGAGGCCAGGGCGGGACCGAGCCGTTGGCACAGCGGTGCCAGCGCAGGGGAGAGGTGCATCGGGGCGGGGTGGGACTCACTCACCGGGGACGGTGACGGTCTTGATCGGGTGGCCCTGCAGCGCGAGACGCTCGTTCTTGCGGGCGGTGAACCGGCCGGGCTCGCCCCGGCGCCGCTTGGGCCGATCGTTCGCGCGGATGACGGCGATCCACGGGATCGGGATCGAGACGGCGATGATCGCGAGCGCGATCGGCCAGTTGCCGGTGGCCGAGTACACCCACGCCGAGATCACCAGGGCGGGAATGCGGAAGGCCATGATCAGCAGGTAGCGACGGACCCGGCGCCGGTGCTGCTCCTCGTAGGAGTCCTCGGCGTTGGTGATCACGTACGCACCCCGATGGGTGGACGCGCCCGTGTCCTCGCTTTCAGTCACCCTCCGATCGTCCCACTGGTCCTGGCAGAATGAAAGTCATGAGCACGAAGACCCTGGAGAAGCCCGATGTCGACGTCGATGCCGACACCGGCACCGACGACGACACACCCAAGTTCTTCCACTACGTGCGCAAGAACAAGATCGCCGAATCGGCGGTGATGGGGAACTTCGTGGTCGCGCTGTGCGGCGAGACCTTCCCCGTCACCAAGTCGGCGAAGCCCGGTTCGCCGGTGTGCCCGGAGTGCAAGAAGATCTACGACCGCATGAAGAAGTAGTCAGCGCGGTTCGACCTCGCGCGGCGCACCCGCGGGTTCCCGCGGCGGCGGCCGCCGGGTGATCTCCCGCGCCTCCGGCGGAGGCCCCGGCGGGGGCCCGGGGAGTGGCTCGGGGTCGGGTTTGCGCTTCGGGCGGCGGATCGGATCGGTCGCGCGCCGCAGCCCCTCCGCCGCGACGCGGCCGGGATTGTCGATGCCCACTTCCTTCATCGTCCCCGTGACCCACTCGCGCAGCTGGTCGGTCTTGACCTCGCGGGCGGGCCACCGCGCCTGCAACGCGGCGTTGAACTCGGCACCGACCATCACGGCGAAGCCGAGGAAGAACGTGAACAGCAGGAAGGCGATGGGGGTCGCCAGCGCGCCGTAGGAGTAGCCGCGGGTGGCGATCACACTGAGGTACACGCGCAGGCCGGTGGAGGCCACCAGGAAGATGAGCGCCGCGAAGGCCGCGCCCGGAACCTGCCGGTACCAGGGCAGCGGCCGGGGGAGCGCCTGCCGGTACAGCAGCGCCAGCGCACCGACGAGGAGTGCGACCACGAACGGCAGGTAGCCGATGTCGATCAGCCGGCCGACCGCCGGATGCCAGGACGCGGGCAGGTACTTGACGATCAGCGTGGGCCCGAGCGCGACGAGCGGCAGCGTCAGCACCGCGATCACCAGGAACTCGATGTACAGCAGCACCGCGAAGAAGCGCTGGTGCACCGGGTTGCGCACGGTGTGCTGGTCGTGCGCCATGCAGATCGAATCCACGAACGACGACAACGCGGACGATCCGGCCCACAGGGCGATGATGAAACCGATCGAGACGATGTCGAAACGGCCCTCGCGGAGCACGCCGTCGACCATCGGCCCGATGATCTCCTGCACCACGCTGTCGGTGAACACCGAGGTGCTGAACGACAGGATCTTGTCGTGGATCACGTTGATCGTGTCGGGGCCGAACAGGTTCGCCACGTAACCGGTCAGGCCGAGCAGGCCCAGCAGCAGCGGCGGGAGCGAGAGGGTCTGCCAGAAGGCGGCCTGCGCGCTCTGCCCGATGATCGAGTCGTCCCAGGACTTGACGATCGTCCGCCAGAAGATCCGCAGCATCGACCGGATCACCGCGAGCGCACGCGTGTGCAGCGGGGCCGCCCGGGGCCGATCGAGGTCCTGGGTCTGCGGCCCCGCGGCCGGCGGTGCGGGCACCGGAGCGGGCTGGTCGTCGTCCATCACCCTCCAGTCTTCCCCACCTGGCCCGATTGCGCCGTAACCGGATCGGCCGCGTGTTGCCGGTAGACTCCCTCGGGTCTGAAAGTCGAAATGCTGCGCCCTCGGGGGCGTCGTTGAGGGGTGCGTTTTTCCATGGCGGGTTCACTTCGTGTCTGGCAGCGCCGTGCGCTCACGAAGTATCTGACCGCGAAGCCGCAGGACTTCCTGGCCGTGGCCACCCCCGGTGCCGGTAAGACGACGTTCGCCCTGCGTGTGGCGGCGGAACTGCTCGCCGACCGCACCGTTGAGCGGGTCACCGTGGTGGCCCCCACCGAGCACCTGAAGTACCAGTGGGCAGAGGCGGCCTCGCGCAACGGCATCAACCTCGACCCGAACTTCACCAACTCCGGCGGCAGCACCTCGTCGGACTTCGACGGTGTCGTGATCACCTACGCACAGGTGGGCATGCACCCGTTCAAGCATCACGCGCGCACCAGCGCCTACAAGACCCTCGTGATCCTGGATGAGATTCATCACGCCGGCGACGCGAAGAGCTGGGGCGAGGGTGTGCGGGAGGCCTTCGAGCCCGCGACCCGGCGGCTGGCGCTCACCGGTACCCCGTTCCGCAGCGACGACAACCCGATCCCGTTCGTGACCTACGAGCCGGAGTTCGGCGGCGGCCAGCGGTCCAAGGCCGATCACGTGTACGGCTACTCCGACGCCCTCGCCGACGGCGTGGTGCGGCCCGTGGTCTTCCTGGCCTACTCCGGGCAGGCGAGCTGGCGCACCAGCGCGGGTGAGGAGTTCACTGCGCGGCTCGGCGAGCCGCTGAGCAAGGAGCAGACGGCGCGCGCCTGGCGCACCGCTCTGGACCCGCACGGCGACTGGATCCCCGCGGTGCTGCAGGCGGCGAACACCCGGCTCGATCAGCTGCGCACCACCATGCCCGACGCCGGCGGTCTGGTGATCGCCACCGATCAGAGCACCGCGCGTGACTACGCCGAACTGCTGCAGGACATCACGGGCGAGCAGGTCACCCTGGTGCTGTCCGACGATCCGACCGCATCGAAGCGGATCAGTGCCTTCTCGGCGAGCCGCGACAAGTGGATGGTGGCCGTGCGGATGGTGTCCGAGGGTGTGGACGTTCCGCGGCTGGCAGTGGGTGTGTACGCCACCAGTGCCTCGACGCCGCTGTTCTTCGCGCAGGCCATCGGCCGCTTCGTGCGGTCGCGGACGAAGGGCGAGACCGCCAGCGTCTTCCTGCCCTCGGTGCCGGTGCTGCTGGACCTCGCCTCGAAGCTGGAGGAGCAGCGCGATCACGTGCTCGGCAAGCCGCACCGCGACTCCGACGGGCTCGACGACGCACTGCTGATCGACGCGAACAAGCAGAAGGACGAGCCGGGCGAGGAGGAGAAGGCCTTCGTCTCCCTGCACGCCGACGCCGAGCTCGACCAGCTCATCTACGACGGTTCCTCGTACGGCACCGCCACCTTCTCGGGCAGTGATGAGGAGGCCGACTACCTGGGGCTGCCCGGACTGCTCGACGCGGACCAGATGCGGGCGCTGCTCAAGCAGCGGCAGAAGGAGCAGGTGGACACGCGGTCCGTGGAGGCCGAGCGTCCTGCGCCCCCGGTCGAGGTGGCCGAGCGGGCCACCGCCGGCGAGCAGCTCTCGGCGTTGCGCCGCGAGCTGAACTCGTTGGTCGCCATGCACCACCACCGCACCGGTAAACCGCACGGCGTGGTCCACAACGAACTGCGCAGCCGGCTCGGTGGCCCGGTCACGGCGATGGCCTCCGCGGAGCAGCTCCGCGAGCGGATCGCCGCCCTGCGCACCTGGCGCTAGCGACCGGCCCGGCGCCGAAGACGGCAGTGCCCGGCGACCGAAGTCGCCGGGCACCAAGCCTTTTCACGCCGTCGCGTCAGACGCCGACGGGTTCTCCGCCGGTGACTGCGGCACCCTGGGATTCGAGCTTGTCGCGGTGCTCAGCGAAGTGATGCCCGCAGAACAGCAGCTCGAACCCCGACGGGAGTACGGCGCGCACCTGTGCGGCCGCGGCGCACCGATCGCACCGGTCGGACGCGGTGAGCGGAGCCTCGGTGGCAACCGTGGCGGTGTCGATGTTCGTCATGACTCCTCCGTTCTACGAACCGATCACTATCCCCTGCGGAGGCGGAGCGAACTCCCTCTCCGTGGCTTTTCTACATCTAGATATACGTCTGACGATACCGAATTGTTCCCGCCGAGCGGGGGAGGCGGGGCTCACACTCGTAAGGTGGCGGCGTGCCCCGTCAGCTGATCCCCGCGATGTTCATCGTCGGCGCGGTCAGTCAGTACGTGGGCGCGTCGCTGGGTGTCGGATTGTTCGAACAGCTCTCCCCGGCCGCGGTCGCCTGGCTGCGCGGCGCCGGCGCCGGATTGATCCTGGTCGCGGTGCTCCGGCCGCGTCGCGCCGACTGGTCGCGCACGAGACTGCGTGCCGCGGCCGGCTTCGGCACGGTGACGGTGCTGATGAACATCGCCTTCTACGAGTCGATCGCGCACATCGATCTGGGGACGGCCGTGGCCATCGAGTTCCTGGGCCCGATCGCCGTCGCGGTCGCCGGATCGCGGCGCGCCGTGGACCTGCTGGCCGCGGCCGCCGCCCTGATCGGGGTGGTGTGCGTGGCCGGGGTGAACATCGGCGGCGTCTCCGGGGTCGATGGTGCCGTGGGTGTCGCGTGCGCGCTGGTCGCCGCCGCGCTGTGGGCCGGGTACATCGTTCTCGGTAAGCGGGTCGCCGATGCCGGGGGCGGCATCGAGGGGCTGGGCGTGGGCCTGGCGGCGGGCGCGGTGGTGCTCGCCGTCCCCGCACTGGGCTTCGATGTGGCCACCCGCCCCGAGTCCTTCCTGGGTTGGGAGGTCTGGGTCTTGGGCCTGGGGCTCGGCCTGCTCAGCTCCGTGATCCCCTACGCGCTCGATCAGGTGGTGCTGCGCCGCATCGGGCGTGCCCGCTTCGCCCTCCTCCTGGCCCTGCTGCCGGTGACGGCGACGGCGGTCGGAGCGGTCATGCTGGGCCAGCGCCCCGGCTGGCTGGAGGCGGTCGGTATCGCACTGGTCGTGGCCGCCATCGTGGTCACATCACGGGACGTCGCCGAGGCCGCCCCGGCCGGGGGCGCAGGTGGCTGACGGCGCCCGGTACCGCCAGGTGGCCGCACGGCGCCGGACGGCGGGTATCCGGGTGACGGGCCAGAGCAGATAGCCCAGGACCACCGCACGCAGGTGTCCGAGCGTGGCGTACAGCCCGAAGAAGGGCAGCGAGAGCTGCACCGCGATCGGCAACGCGACCATGGCCACCAGGCGCCATCGCACGCGCGCGATCCGGTACACCAGGAGCCCGGCGACGCACAGGCTGCCGTAGCTCACCCCGACGTCGACCATGCCGCTCACGTCCACGTCGTCGGTGAGCAGCCCGTGCGCCACCAGCCTGCCCGCGGAGAAGACGGCCACCAGCGAGGCCACGGCGCTGCCGGTGAAGTACACCGCGACCAGTCCGGCGTGGCCCAGCCACCGCTCCGCGGGGCCGAGCACCAGGATCGTCATCACCGTGGCGAAGACGATGTCGACCGGTTCGATCCACAGCGCCGAGGTGACCAGCGATTGCACCGGGTGGTGCGCGAACTGGGTGAGATTGGTGCTGTGCGCCAGCAACACCTCGGTCTGCACCGATTCCGGCAGCCCGATCAGCATGATCGAATTCACACACACGATCAGCCAGATGAAGGTCGCGGCGGGACTGGCGCGCACCCACGCGACGGCGGCCCACCCCAGTGCCTGCAACCGAGCGGCGCCGGGCCCGCCGCGTCGCACCTGCCACGCGCAGGCGCCGAGCACGGCGAGGACCGCGACGGTGACCGCGAGATCCATGTCGTTCAGTGTGACACCGCCGCTGTTCCGGTTAGATTCAGGTATGCACCGTGACGATCCGCAAGGCCACGTCCATCCGCCCCGCCCCGATCGAGACCCGTTCGGACAGCCCACCTCCGGATTCAATCGCCGACGTTTCCTCGCGGGGTTCGGAGTCCTGGCGGGCGCCGGTGTGCTCGCCGCGTGCGGTGTGCAGACGCCCGGCGGCGGACCGTCGACCTCCGCGCGGCCGAACCGGCCCCTCGCCGGCCCCGACCTGTCCGGGGTCGCGCCCGGCGTGCGCGTGCAGGACGATCTGTACCGGCACGTCAACGGAGCCTGGTACGACGGTTTCCAGATACCGGGCGACAAGGCCCAGTACTCGACCTTCGACGATCTCTCCGATCGGGCGCAGGAGCAGCTCAAGGCCATCATCGAGGGCATCAAGGATCCGCGGCCGCGGGGCGACGAGGCGAAGATCCGGGACGTCTACGAGGCGTACATGGACACCGCCCGGATCGACCGCGACGGTGCCGATCCGATCAAGCCGGACCTCGACGCCGTCGACAAGGCGGCCGATAAGGCGGCTCTCCTCGATGTGATCGGCGCGCACCAGAAGCAGGGCGTCTCGGGTCTGGTGGGCTACTACGTGGACACCGACCAGAAGGACTCGTCCAAGTACGCACTGAGCCTGGTGCAGTCCGGCATCGGGCTTCCCGACCAGGCCTACTACTCCGATCCGAAGTATGCGGAAGCCCGCGACAAGTACCGCGCCTACCTGGAGAAGATCGCCTCACTGGCAGGGCTCTCCGACGCCCCGGGCGTGGCCGCCCGCGTGCT
Organism: Tsukamurella strandjordii; assembly: GCF_039525985.1. Taxonomy (NCBI): domain Bacteria; kingdom Bacillati; phylum Actinomycetota; class Actinomycetes; order Mycobacteriales; family Tsukamurellaceae; genus Tsukamurella; species Tsukamurella strandjordii. The sequence goes on from NZ_BAAAII010000006.1 coordinate 613,847, forward strand.
GGCCTTCGAGACCGCGGTGGCCAAGGGACATTGGGACAAGGTGCGGTCCCGCGATGCGACCGCCACGTACAACCCGCAGCCCTGGTCGCAGCTGGCCACACTGGCGCCCGGATACGACTGGGACCGGTGGCAGAAGGCCGTGGGGATCAAGGCCGACGATGCGAAGAACGTGATCGTGGCCCAGCCCAGCTTCCTCACCGCGGTCGCGAAGCTGTGGGCGGACACCGATCTCGGGACGCTGAAGGATCATGCGCGCATCCAGGTGATCCGCGGGTACGCCGCGGTGCTCTCGGCGCCCTTCGCCGAGGCCAACTTCGACTTCTACTCGAAGACCCTCCGAGGTGTGGAACAGCAGCCGGAGCGATGGAAGCGCGGCGTGAGCGCCGTCGAGTCCGCGGTCGGCGAGGCGCTCGGAAAGCTCTATGTGGCCAAGCACTTCCCGGCCGATTCCAAGCAGCAGGCCGAACAGCTGGTCAACAACCTCAAGGGTGCCTACCGGGCCAGCTTCGCCGATCTCGACTGGATGACGCCCGCCACGCGCCGCGCCGCCGCGGCCAAGCTCGACAAGATCCGCACCAAGATCGGCTACCCCGACACGTGGCGCGACTACTCCGGGCTGAAGACGGACCCGAAGTCGGTGGTGGCCAACGCCCGTGCCTCCGCCGAGTTCGACAACGCCTACCAGCTGGCCAAGCTCCCCAAGCCGGTGAACCGCGACGAGTGGTTGATGACGCCCCAGACGGTGAACGCCTACTACAACCCGGGGATGAACGAGATCGTCTTCCCGGCGGCCATCCTGCAGTCGCCGTTCTTCTCGCCGGATGCCCAGGCCGCCGTCAACTACGGCGGGATCGGGGCGGTGATCGGGCACGAGATCGGCCACGCCTTCGACGATCAGGGCGCGAAGTACGACGGTGACGGCAACCTCAAGGACTGGTGGGAGCCCGCCGACCGGGCGGAGTTCGACAAGCGGACCAAGGCGCTGATCGCGCAGTACGATGCGCTCGTCCCCGCGGGACTGGCGCCCGAGAACAAGGTCAACGGCGGATTCACGGTGGGGGAGAACCTCGCGGACCTCGGCGGCCTGTCGATCGCGGTCGCCGCCTACCGGATCGCGGTGGCCAACCGTGACCCCGGTACCGAAGCGGCATCCGGGAGCTCGTCCTCGGCCGCCGCACCGTCGAGTACGGCACCCGCTGCCGGTCCGGACCTGACGCCGCTGTTCCTGAGCTGGGGCCGGATCTGGCGCGCGAAGACCAGGCCCTCGGCCGCGGTCCAGGCCCTGGCGACGGATCCGCACGCGCCCAACGAGTTCCGTGCCAATCAGGTGGTCAAGAACATCGGTGCCTTCGCCGATACCTTCGGTGTGGGACCGGCCGACAAGGAGTGGCTGGATCCGAAGGACCGGGTCCGCATCTGGTGATCAGCCCAGGGCCGGCGAACCTGGCCCGGACAGTTCGGCCCGCGAGGTGTCCTTGAGATCGACGCCCGACCTGCCGAGGCGTCGGGCGCCCACCACCAGGGCGGCGGCGATCCGCGCGGCGTCGGTGTAGCCGAGCCCCTCCGGGGGATGGATGTTCGAGATGCAGTTGCGATGCGCGTCCGTGACGCCCTGCCCGAAGTCCTCGGGATCGGCGCGGTGGGTGAGGTAGATCCCCAGGCTGTCCGCCACGGAGAGCCCGGGTCGCTCGCCGATCAGCACCAGCAGGGTGCGCACGCCGAGGGCGCGGGCCACGTGGTCGCCGAGCGCCACCCGCGCCTGCGTCGCGATCACGGGGGTCGCGACGGCGATGTCGTCGGGGAGTGCGGTCAGGATCGCCTGCGCCAGTGGCACACCGTGATCGGTGAGGGCACGCGGCGACAGACCGTCGGCGAGCACGATCGCCAGGTCGGCATCCGCGCGGGCGAGGTGCGCGACATCGGCGGGCGCGCGGCCGAGATCGGGGCGGCGCAGGTACTCGCCCCGATCCGCGGCGCGACTCACCACCGCGTGCGGTTCGCCCAGGCCCAGCGTGCGCACCCGCTCGGTGAAGGCCGCCACGTCGAGCGGCTGATGCACCGCATCGCGGGCGGTCGCGTGCGCCGCCGCGAACTCCAGCACCCGACGCGTGGGCAGGGCATCGCCGGTGCGTCCCAGGCCGATCCGGGACTGCGTGGTGGTGCGCAGGGCGTCCCAGAAGTCGCCGTCGCGGCGCTCCGGTGTGCTCATCGTCGTGTCCCCGCTGTGAGCTCGCGCAGGGGTGAGGTCTCGACCGCGATGTCGCGCAGGCCGCCGAGCTCGTCGGTCATGCCCTGGCTCGCCAGCCACGCGTCGAACTCCGGTGCGGGGCGCAGCCCCAGGGCCCGGCGCACGTAGAGCGCGTCGTGGAAGGCCAGCGACTGGTAGCCCAGCATCACATCGTCCGCACCCGGCACCGTGATCACGAACGAGACCCCCGCCACGGCCAAGAGCGTGAGCAGGTCATCCATATCGTCCTGGTCGGCCTCGGCGTGATTGGTGTAGCAGACGTCCACGCCCATCGGCAGGCCCAGCAGCTTGCCGCAGAAGTGATCCTCCAGCCCGGCCCGGGTGATCTGCTTGCCGTCGTAGAGGTACTCGGGGCCGATGAACCCGACCACCGTGTTCACCAGCAACGGATCCACGTGCCGGGCGACGGCGTAGGCACGTGTCTCCAGGGTCTGCTGGTCCACCGGCGCACCGCCGGTGCCCAGGTGCGTCCCGGACGACAGGGCGGAGCCCTGGCCGGTCTCGAGGTACATCACGTTCTCGCCGACGGTGCCCCGCTGCAGTTCCCGGGCGGCGGTGTTGGCCTCCTCCAGCAGTGAGATCGACACGCCGAAGGCGGAATTGGCAGCCTCCGTGCCTGCGATGGACTGGAAGACCAGGTCCACCGGTGCACCCTTCTCGATCAGGCCCAGTGTGGTGGTCACGTGGCTGAGTACGCAGGACTGGGTGGGGATCTCGAACCGGGTGCGCACCTCGTCCAGCAGGTGCAGCAGGTCCGAGGTCGCGTGCGGGGAGTCCGTCGCGGGATTGATCCCGATCACGGCGTCGCCGCAGCCCAGGAGCAGCCCGTCGAGGGTGGCGGCGGCGATGCCCTGCGGATCGTCCGTGGGGTGGTTGGGTTGCAGCCGGGTCGCGACGGTGCCGGGCAGTCCGATGGTGGTGCGGAAGGCCGCCGTCACCCGGACCGCACGCGCCACGGCGATGAGGTCCTGGTTGCGCATCAGCTTGCTCACGGCGGCGACCATCTCCGGAGTGAGTGCCGGAGACAGGGCGGCGAGGCGGTCCCCGGCGTCGGGGGCGACGGCGATGCGCAGCAGCAGATCCCGCAGATCGCCCACGGTGAGGTGGGCGATCGGGGCGAACGCAGCGCGGTCGTGCGTATCGATGATGAGCCGGGTCACCTCGTCGGACTCGTAGGGCACGACGAGCTCTTCCAGGAGGGCCGTGAGCGGGACGTCGGCGAGTGCCCACTTCGCGGCGGCCCGCTCGGCGTCCGAGTGTGCGGCGCACCCGGCGAGCTCGTCGCCCGAGCGCAGCGGGGTGGCCTTGGCCAGCAGGTCTGCCATCGAGGTGAAGGTGTACGTCACCCCGCGGACGGATTGCGTGCGGATCATGGTGCTCCGTTCGGCGATGATCGGGTGCGGCGTCGGCTTCCATTCAACGCGCCGCACGGCGGTGTGCGGTGGAGTTCGCCCGCGTGCTCAGAAGACCGTGTCGGGGATCTCGCCCAGCGGCGCGCCGTCGGCTGGTCTCCGGTCGATTTTCGTGGGGCCGTGGGCTACTTGAGGTCGCGTTCCGCGTCGGCGAGTGCCGCGAACTCCTCGTCGGGCGAGTTGGCCACCAGGTGGTGCCGGCTGTAGACGCCGAAGTACACCAGGAAGGCGGCGAAGGCGGCCAGGGTGAGACCCGCGGCGAAGGGGTCCACCAGGAAGGTCGCGACCACGGCGATGCAGGCCACGATCAGCGCGAACGAGGTGGTGACGACGCCGCCGGGGGTGCGGTAGGGCCGCGGCATATCGGGCTCGCGGCGCCGCAGCACGATGTGGCTCACCATCATCAGCACGTAGCTCACCGCGGCCCCGAAGACGGCCATGTTCAGCAGGGTCGCGCCCTCGCCGATCAGCGACAGGACGAAACCGATCACGCCCGGCACGATGAGCGCGAGCACCGGAGCCTTGCGGGCGTTGGTGATCGACAGGTTCTTGGGCAGGTAACCGGCGCGCGAGAGGGCGAAGGTCTGCCGCGAGTACGCGTACATGATGGAGAAGAAGCTGGCCACCAGGCCGGCCAGGCCGATGTAGTTGACCACCTTGGCGGCGCCGCTGTCGCCGAGCGCCTCGACGAGCGGATTGCCACTGTCCGACAGTGCGTTCGCGCCCAGTGCCCCGGTGGCCAGGAGGAAGACGGTGGCACCGGTGACGATCAGGATGAGCATCGCGACGATGATCCCGCGGGGCACGTTCTTCTCGGGCTCGCGGGCCTCCTCGGCCGCCAGGGGAACGCCCTCGATGGCGAGGAAGAACCAGATCGCGAAGGGGAGTGCGGCCCAGATTCCGAGGTAGCCGTGGGGGAGCCAGCTCGATGCTCCTGCGGCGTCGGTAGCGGCGATGTCGGTGAGCTTGGAGGCGTCGAACCGGCCGATCGCGGCGACCGCGAAGACCACGAGTCCCACCAGCGCGATGGCGGTGATCACGAACATCGCCTTGAGGGCCTCGCCGGCGCCGGTGAGGTGGATGCCGATGAAGAGCGCGTAGACGAACAAATACACCCACCAGCCGTCGGTGATGCCGAACAGGTTCAGCGATTGCACGTAGCCGCCGATGAAGGTGGCGATCGCCGCCGGGGCGATGGTGTACTCGATGAGAATGGCGGTGCCGGTGGCGAATCCGCCCCACGGCCCGAGCGCCCGCCGGGCGAAGGTGTAGCCGCCGCCCGCGGCGGGCAGGGCGGAGGACATCTCGGCCATGCCCAGCACCATCGCCAGGTACATGCCCGCGATCACCACGGAGGCGATGGCCAGGCCGCCGAATCCTCCCTGCGCGAGGCCGTTGTTCCAGCCGGCGTAGTCGCCCGAGATCACGTAGCTCACGCCCAGCCCGGCGAGCAGTACCCAGCCCGCCGATCCGGAGCGGAGCGTGCGTTTGGCGAGGTACGCGTCGGATTCGAAGGATTCATCCACCCCGTCGTGGTGGACGGTGCGCTGCGGTTCTGCGGTCACGTGCTGCCTCTCTTTCCTGAGCAGCCCATCGAACCGCCTCGGTGTTGCCGCATCGTTGCCGCGGAGTTTCCGAGATGGTCGTGGGTTGTGACGCAGGACACTACGAGGGTGGGAGTTGCACGGGGGTTGCAGCGCTCCGTCGGGCGGCTCAGTGCACGTCGACGATCGACCTCTTGTCGTAGAAGTGCAGGACGTAGCGGCATTGCAGGCAGATCATGAGGATCATCTTGTGATTGGTGTAGCCCCATTTGGAGTCCTGGCGCGAGACCTCGCGCTGGAACTCCTCACACTCGCACAATGGGCATCGCAAAGTAGGCATGTGGCGAGGTTAATCCGCGGTCGACGACATCGCCCGGCATCCGGGGAGGTGGATGCCGGGCGGATTCGACGAGGAGCGGCTACAGGCCCATGTCCTTGGCGATGATCGACTTCATCACCTCGGACGTACCGCCGTAGATGCGGTTGACCCGGTTGTCGGCGTACAGCCGGGCGATCGGGTACTCGTTGATGTAGCCGTAGCCGCCGTGCAGCTGCAGGCAGCGGTCGATCACATCGGACGCGGCCTCGGTGCAGAACAGCTTGAGCGAGGCGGCGTCCGCGGCGGTGAGCTCGTGCGCGTCGTGGAGCTCGAGTCCGCGGTCGACGCAGGACTCCATCGCGTCGACCTTCGCCTTGCACGCGGCCAGTTCGAACTTGCTGTTCTGGAACGATGCCACCGTCTTGCCGAAGATGGTGCGGTCCTCGGTGTAGGCCTGGGCGAATCGCACGGCGGCCGCGGCCTGGGAGTACGCGCCGACGGCGATGGACAGGCGCTCCTGCGGCAGGTTCTGGCCGAGGTAGGAGAAGCCCTTGTTCTCCTCGCCGAGGAGGTCCTCGACGGGCACCTGGACATCGGTGAAGGACAGCTCGGCGGTGTCCGAGGTCCGCAGGCCGATCTTGTCGAGCTTGCGGCCCACGGCGTAGCCGGGGAGCGTGGTGTCCACCACGAACAGCGAGATGCCGTAGCGGCGATCGTCGTCCTTCGGCGGCGCCGTGCGGGCGCACACGATCACCCGGTCGGCGTTGACGCCGCCGGTGATGAAGGTCTTCGCACCGTTGAGCACGTAGTGCGTGCCGTCGGCCGAGAGCTTGGCGGTGGTCTTCATGCCGGCCAGGTCCGATCCCGTGCCGGGTTCGGTCATGGCGATGGCGAACATGGTTTCGCCCGAGGCCATGCCGGGCAGCCAGCGCTGCTTCTGCTCGTCGGTGGCCAGCCCTGTGAGGTAGGGGAGGCACAGCGCGATGTGCACGCTGGAGCCGCCGAAGGAGACGCCGGCGCGGCCGAGCTCCTCGCTGATCACGGCCTGGTACTTGAACGACTCGATGCCGGCGCCGCCGTACTCCTCGGGCACCTCGATGCCGAAGACGCCGAGCTCGCCGAGCTTGAAGTAGAACTCCTTGGGCACGATGCCGTTGGCGTACCACTCGTCGTAGTGGGGTACGACCTCGGACTCGATGAAGGCGCGCAGCGTCTCGCGGAAGGCCTCGTGATCGGCGGTGTAGACGGTACGACGCATGGTGAATCTCCTTGTTCGATAACTGAAATCGGTTGCGATTTACGTGCTTGACGGTGATCGCGTCGCGCCCACGGTACGGAGCGCGAGATCGGCGTAGTACGCGCCGATCTGTTCGGGGGTGATATCGCCGCCGTCGTGATACCACCGGGCCACGTCGATGCCGCTGGACAGCACGGCGGTGGTGGCCAATCGGGGTTCGTCGGTGTCGAAGGAGCCGTCCTGCACGCCGGCGTCCACGATGGCGCGCAGCCGGCGGGTGATCTCCCGGCGTTGTTCGCCGACCTCGGCGCGGTGGTCCTCGGTGAGCGCCTCGAGCTCGTAGTTCACCACCCGCGCGCTGGTGTGTTGCGCGGCGTGGTGGCTGGCGAAGGCGTACAGCACCGCGTGCAGGCGGTCGGCCGGTGCGGCGGAACGGTCGTCGACCGAATCGATCAGGTCGATGATCAGCTGGTGCCCGTGGTAGGAGAGCTGGTACAGCAGTTGCTCTTTCGACTTGTAGTGCACGTACACCGCGGCGGGGCTCATGCCCGCGGCGGCGGCGATGTCGCGCGTGGTGGTGCCGTGGAATCCGCGTTCGGCGAAGGCCTCGGCTGCGGCGGAGAGCAGCCGGGCGCGCGTCGCATCGGCGCGGGACGGTGCGTCGGCGTCGGTCATGGGTGCGGTCCTTTTCGGCTTCGTCCACCGTACGTACCGGTGGCTGCATAGGGTGAGCTATGCCACATTCGCCGGTCGATTGACGATCGGCTCTCAGTGGTGCACAGTGGAGACTACCTCGTTCGCTAAGCGAGCGCTTAGTCAGCATCGTAGTCATTACCCAGGAGGATGCAATGCCCGAAGCCGTCATCGTCGCCACCGCGCGGTCTCCGATCGGCCGTGCCGGGAAGGGGTCGCTCAAAGACGTCCGCCCGGATGATCTCTCGGTGCAGATGGTGCGCGCGGCGCTGGCCAAGGTGCCCGAGCTCGACCCGCGCGAGATCGAGGACGTGCTCTTCGGCTGCGGCCAGCCCGCCGGTGAGTCGGGCTTTAACATCGCTCGCGCCGTCGCGGTCGAGGCGGGACTCGACCACGCGCCCGGCGTCACGGTGAACCGCTACTGCAGCTCCAGCCTCCAGACCACCCGCATGGCCTTCCACGCCATCAAGGCCGGGGAGGGCGAGGTCTTCCTCTCCGGTGGCGTCGAAACCGTGAGCCGCTACGTCAAGGGCAACGCCGACGGCCTTCCGGACACCAAGAATCCGATCTTCGCCGACGCCGAGGCGCGCACCGCGAAGTTCGCCGAGGGCGGCCAGACCTGGGCCGACCCGCGGGACTCGGGCCTGGTGCCTGACCTGTACATCGCGATGGGCCAGACCGCCGAGAACGTGGCGCAGTTCAAGAACGTCAGCCGCCACGATCAGGACGAGTGGGGTGTCCGCAGCCAGAACCGCGCGGAGATCGCCCTCGCCGCGGGCTTCTGGGACAAGGACATCACTCCGGTCACGCTCGCCGACGGCACCGTCGTCAGCAAGGACGATGGTCCGCGTGCCGGCGTCACCTACGAGGCCGTCAGCCAGCTCAAGCCGGTCTTCCGGCCCGACGGAACCGTGACCGCCGGCAACTGCTGCCCGCTCAACGACGGTGCCGCGGCCGTGGTGATCATGTCCGACACCAAGGCGAAGGCCCTCGGCCTCACCCCGCTCGCCCGGATCGTGTCCACCGGTGTCACGGGCCTCTCGCCCGAGATCATGGGACTCGGCCCGGTCGAGGCCTCCAAGCAGGCGCTCGCCCGCGCCGGCATGTCCATCGGCGACATCGACCTCATGGAGGTCAACGAGGCCTTCGCGGCCCAGGTGATCCCCTCGGTGCGCGATCTCGGGATCGACGCCGACAAGGTCAACGTCAACGGCGGCGCGATCGCCATCGGCCACCCGTTCGGAATGACCGGCGCGCGCATCACCAGCACGCTGATCAACTCGCTCGCCTGGCACGACAAGCAGTTCGGCCTCGAGACGATGTGTGTCGGCGGCGGCCAGGGCATGGCCATGATCATCGAGCGGCTCAGCTGATGGCGGGGCGTTTCGACGGCAGGACGGCCATCGTCACCGGCGCCAGCCGGGGCATCGGACTCGCCATCGCGCAGCGGCTCGTGGCCGATGGCGCGAAGGTCGTGATCACCGCCCGCAAGCAGGAGGCGCTCGACGCCGCGGTCACCGAACTCGGTGGTCCGGATGTCGCGATCGCCGTCGCCGGCTCGGGCGACGATCTCGCGCACCAGGACGAGGTGATCGCGACGGCGATCGAGACCTTCGGCAGCGCCGACTTCTTCGTCAACAACACCGGCATCAACCCGGTGTACGGCCCGCTGATGGATCTCGATGTGGCGGCGGCCCGCAAGATCATGGAGGTCAACGTGATGTCCACGTTGTCCTGGGTGCAGAAGGTCAACGCGGCGTGGCAGCGGGAGCACGGTGGCGCGATCGTCAACGTGGCCTCCGTGGCGGGTCTGCGGCCCGCGCCGGGCATCGCGTTCTACGGCGTCTCCAAGGCGGCGGTCATCCACCTCACCGAGGAGCTGGCGGTCGAGCTGGGCCCGGACATCCGGGTCAACGCCGTCGCCCCCGCAGTGGTGAAGACCCGCTTCGCGACCGCACTGTACGAGGGGCGTGAGGAGGAGGTCGCATCGGCCTATCCGCTCAAGCGGTTGGGGGTGCCCGAGGACATCGGGTCGGTCGTGGCCTTCCTGCTGTCCGACGACGCCGCGTGGATGACGGGCCAGACCCTCACCATCGACGGCGGCGTCCTGCTCACCGGAGGAGTCTGATCCCATGACCGGCTTCGACCCCCGCAACGCCGGGGTGGTGGTGACCGGTTCGGGCGCGGGTATCGGCGCGGCACTCGCGAGCGCGCTCGCCGCGGCCGGCGCCCGCGTGGTGGTGGCCGACCTGGACGCCGACGGTGTGACCCGCACCGTCGACGCGATCACCGCGGCCGGCGGCACCGCCTACCCGGTGCCCGGCGATGCCGCCTCCGAGGCCGGCGTCGCGGCGCTGGTCGCGACGGCGCGCGAGCGGCTCGGCGCGATCGACGCCTGGTTCGCCAACGCCGGCGTCGATCGCGGCAGGGGAATCGAAGCGTCCGAGTCGGATTGGGACCTGTCCTGGCAGGTGAACGTCATGGCGCACGTGCGCGCGGCGCGCCTGCTGGTCCCCGACTGGGCGGCGGCGGGCCGGGGCCGATTCGTGGTCACCGCATCGGCCGCCGGTCTGCTCACGATGCTCGACGCTCCCGCCTACTCCGTCACCAAACACGGGGCCGTGGCCTTCGCCGAATGGCTCTCGGCCACGTATCGGCACCGGGGCGTGGTGGTCCAGGCCATCTGCCCGCAGGGCGTGCAGACCCGGATGCTCGACGATTCCGGCCCGCTCAAGGACCTGCTCTCCCGCGACACCGCGCTCACCGCGGAGCAGGTCGCCGAGCAGACGGTGGCGGCCCTCGCGGGCGACGAACTGCTGATCCTGCCGCACCCCGAGGTGCGCGACTACTACCAGGCCCGCGCGGCCGCCCCCGATCGGTGGCTCGCCGGGATGAACAAGATCCAGCGGCGGCTGGAACAGAAGGAGGGCCGGTGATGAGGGCCTGGCAGGTACCGGAACTGGGCGAACCCGCGGCGGTACTGCGTGCGGTGGATCTCGAGGTCCCCACCCCGGGGCCCGGACAGGTCACCGTGCGCACGCTGGCCACGGCGGCGAACTTCCCGGACGTGCTCATGTGTCGCGGGCTTTATCAGATCAAACCCGATCTGCCCTTCACCCCGGGCGTGGAACTGTGCGGCGAGATCGTCACCGTCGGTGAGGGAGTCGACGGCTTCGCCGTGGGCGACCGGGTGCTGGGCGGCGTCGCGCTGCCGCACGGGGGCTTCGCCGAGTACGCCGTGATGAACGCCGCCGAGACCTTCCCGGCACCGTCCTCGCTCGATGACGCCCAGGCCTCCTCCCTGTTCATCGGCTACCAGACCGGGTGGTTCGGCCTGCACCGCCGGGCTCAGCTGAAGGCGGGGGAGACCCTGCTCGTGCACGCCGCCGCGGGCGGGGTGGGCAGCGCCGCGATCCAGCTCGGCAAAGCCGCCGGCGCCACGGTGATCGGCGTGGTCGGCGGACCCGCGAAGGCCGAGGTGGCCCGCGCGCTCGGCGCCGATGTGGTGATCGATCGGCACACCGAGGATTTCGTCGAGGTGGTCAAGGCGCAGACCGGCGGTCGCGGCGCCGATGTCGTGTACGACCCGGTGGGCGGTGAGACCTACAAGCGGTCCACCAAGTGCATCGCCTTCGAAGGGCGCATCCTGGTGGTCGGCTTCGCCGGCGGCACCATCCAGGAGGTGGCGCTCAACCACGCGCTCATCAAGAACTACTCCATCGTGGGACTGCACTGGGGCCTGTACAACCGGTTCGACCCCGCCGCCGTGCGCGCCTGCCACGCCGACCTGACGGCGCTCGCCGATGCCGGCAAGGTGGCCCCGCTGGTCAGTGAGCGACTGTCCTTCGACGAGGTGCCGGACGGCCTGCAGCGCCTCGCCGACGGCAGCACCGTGGGCCGCGTCGTCTACCAGGCCGACCGGTGAGCCGCGCGGTGGACGCGGTGCTCTTCGACTACGGCGGGGTGCTCACCACGCCGATGGGTGAGAGCATCCGCGCCTGGATCGCCGACGAGGACATCGATCCCGCCGTGTTCACCGCCACCCTCAAGGCCTGGCTCGGCCGCGATGCCGCCGAGGGGAGCCCGATCCACCGGCTGGAGACCGGGGACCTGCCCGAGGAGGAATTCGATGCGCTGTTCGCCGCGGCGCTGCGCACCCGCGACGGAGGGCCCGTCAACCCCGACGGCGTGCTCCGCCGCATGTTCGCCCGCGTCGCCGCCGATCCCGCGATGTGGCGTCTGGCCGAGGATCTTCGTGCGGCGGGAGTCGCGGTGGGTGTGGTCTCCAACAGCTGGGGCAGCGGGAACCTGTACGACCGCGACCGGCTCGCGGAGCTGTTCGGCGCGGTGATCATCTCGGAGGAGGTGGGCCTGCGGAAGCCGGACCCCGCCATCTTCGAACTCGCGCTCGGCCGGCTCGGCGTGCCGCCCGGCCGCGCAGCCTTCCTCGACGACGCCGTCCCCAACGTCGACGGCGCGGCCGCCCTCGGGCTGCACGCCGTGCACCACACCGACGCCCGCACCACCCGCGAGGCCCTGGCCGCCCTGATCCCGGGCCTCGCAACCGAACCCACATCCGAGAAGGAGAACGCATGACCACCCAACGTGTTGCCATCGTGACCGGTGCCGCCCGCGGCATCGGCGCCGAGGTCGCCCGCCGGCTCGCCTCCGACGGTCACAAGGTGGCCGTCCTCGACCTCGACGAAGCGGCCTGCGCGACGGTCGCCGCGGAGATCACCGCCGCCGGTGGACAGGCGCTCGGCGTCGGCGTCGATGTGGCCGACGAGGAGAAGGTCGCCGCCGCGGTGACCCGCGTGGCCGAGGAACTCGGCGCCCCGACGATCCTGGTGAACAACGCCGGCATCCTGCGCGACAACCTGCTGTTCAAGATGTCCGTCTCGGACTGGGACCAGGTGATGGCGGTGCACCTGCGCGGCGCCTTCCTCATGTCGCGCGAGGTGCAGAAGTACCAGACCAAGGAGGGCTGGGGCCGCATCATCAACCTCTCGTCCACCTCCGCGCTCGGCAACCGCGGCCAGGCCAACTACTCCGCCGCCAAGGCGGGCATGCAGGGCTTCACCAAGACCCTCGCCTTCGAACTGGGCAAGTTCGGCGTCACCGCGAACGCGATCGCCCCCGGCTTCATCGCCACGGACATGACGGCCGCCACCGCGGAGCGGATCGGCGTCGCCTTCGAGGACTTCAAGACCGCCGCGGCCAAGGAGATCCCCGTGCAGCGGGTCGGTGAGCCCGCCGACATCGCGCACACCGCCAGCTTCTTCGCCAGCGAGGGAGCCGGATTCGTCTCCGGTCAGGTGATCTACGTGGCCGGCGGGCCCAAGGACTAGGCGCGGGACTGAGGAGCGAAGACATGGAGATCCTGAACGGACCGGACGAACTGCAGGCCGCTGTCGGACGCCACCTCGGCTACTCCGACTGGGTCACCGTCGACCAACAGCGGATCGACTTGTTCGCCGAGGCGACCGGCGATCACCAGTGGATCCACGTCGACCCCGAACGCGCGGCCGCCGGCCCGTTCGGATCGACCATCGCGCACGGCTACCTCACCCTCTCGCTCATCCCGATGCTGGTGTGGCAGGTGTACGAGGTGCGCGGCGCGAAGATGGGCGTGAACTACGGCAGCAACAAGGTGCGCTTCCCGCAGCCGGTGCCCGTCGGATCGCGATTGCGCGCCGGAGTCGAACTGGTCTCCGTTGCCGAGGGCGGCGGTGGCTACCAGGTGGTCACCCGCGTCACCGTGGAACGCGAGGGCGGCGATAAGCCCGCCTGCGTGGCCGAGACCGTATCGGTGGTGGTCTTCTGATGGCGGAGCAGCACCCCGGACTCGATCTCGACGTCCTCGGCACCTGGCTGCCGCAGCACGTCGACGGCGCCGGGTCGGATCTCACCGCGGAACTCATCGCGGGCGGCAAATCCAATCTCACGTACCGCATCTCGGACGGGACATCGAACTGGATCCTGCGCCGCCCGCCGGTGGGCAAGCTCCTCGCCACCGCGCACGACATGGGCCGCGAATACACGATGATGTCCGCCCTCGCGGGCACCGGCGTGCCGCTCCCGGTGATGTACGCCTTCTGCGACGACCCCGATGTGCTCGGCGCGCCGTTCTACATCATGAGCGAGATCGACGGCGTGCCCTACCGCCGCGCGTCCGAGCTCGAGGAGCTGGGACCCGAGCGCACCCGGGCGATCTCGGAGCGCCTGATCGACACCCTCGTGGTGCTGCACAGCGTCGACCCCGCGACCGTGGGCCTGTCCGACTACGGGCGGCCCGAGGGCTTCCTGGGCCGGCAGGTGGAGCGCTGGAACAAGCAGTTCGCCGCCGCCCACACCCGGGACCTGCCGAAGGTGGACCAGCTCTACCGCGCCCTCAAGGCGCGGGTACCGGCCGATGCGAAACCCGGCATCGTGCACGGCGATTACCGTCTCGACAACGTCCTGGTCGACCCGCAGGACCACCCCGCCGCCGTCGTCGACTGGGAGCTCGCCACCATCGGCGACTCACTGACCGACCTCGCGCTCATGGTGGTCTACGGACGCCTGGCGAAGGTCTCCCGCGAGACCGTCGCCGATGTCACGGAAGCCCCCGGCTTCCTCACCGAACAGGAGATCATCGACCGGTACGCGGCCCGGAGCGACCGCGATCTGGGCGATTTCGGTTTCTACCTCGCACTCGCCGCCTTCAAACTGGCCGGCATCGTCGAGGGCATCCACTACCGCTACGTGAACGGGCAGACCGTGGGCGCGGGCTTCGCCGAGGCCGGCGACGCCGTGAACCCGCTGCTCGACGCGGGCCTGCAAGCACTCGAGGAGAACTGACATGGAATTCGGCTACGACGCCAAGACACAGGAGCTGATCGCCGAGGTCACCTCCTTCATGGAGAGCCACGTGTACCCGGCGGAGGAGACCTTCCACCGCCAGCTCGGTGAGCTCGACAACCGGTGGGCCTGGGACAGCGTCCCGATTCTGCAGGAACTGCGCGCCCAGGCCCGCAGCCGCGGGTTCTGGAACTTCTTCCTGCCCGGCGAGGGCGGCGCCGGCCTGACCAATCTCCAGTACGCGCCGATCGCCGAGATCTCCGGGCGTGCACTGCATCTGGCGCCCGCCGTCTTCAACTGCGCCGCGCCCGATACCGGCAACATGGAGGTCCTCAACGAGTTCGGCACCGCGGCGCAGAAGCAGCAGTGGCTCACCCCGCTGCTCGACGGGTCCATCCGTTCCGCTTTCGCGATGACCGAACCCGATGTGGCCAGCTCGGACGCCACCAACATCGGCTTGTCGATCGTGCGCGACGGCGACGAGTACGTGATCAACGGCCGTAAGTGGTGGATCACGGGCGCCATGAACCCGAACTGCAAGATCTTCATCGTGATGGGCAAGACCGCCCCCGATGCCGAGCGGCACCGGCAGCAGTCGCAGATCCTGGTGCCGCGCGACACCCCGGGCCTCGAAGTGCTCCGCGGCATGCAGGTATTCGGCTACGAGGACAACAACCACGGTGGCCACGCCGAGATGCGCTTCACCGACGTGCGAGTGCCGGTGAGCAACCTGATCGGCGAGGAGGGCGGCGGTTTCGCCGTTGCGCAGGCCCGTCTCGGGCCCGGCCGCATCCATCACTGCATGCGCTCGATCGGTGTGGCGGAGCGCGCCGTGGAGCTCATGTGCGATCGCGTCTCCAGCCGCACCGCCTTCGGCAAGCCGCTCTCCGAGCAGGGTGTGATCCGCGACTGGATCGCCGAATCGCGGGTGCGGATCGAGCAGCTGCGACTGCTGGTTCTCAAAACCGCGTGGCTCATGGACACCGTGGGTAACCGCGGCGCGCACACCGAGATCCAGGCGATCAAGATCGCGACTCCGCAGACCGTGCAGTGGATCCTGGACAAGGCCATTCAGGCGCACGGCGCCGGCGGGCTCTCGCAGGACTTCACCCTGGCCGAGTACTACGCCGGCATCCGCACCCTCCGGTTCGCCGACGGGCCCGACGAGGTGCACAAGAACTCGCTCGCGCGCGCCGAGCTGAAGAAGCGGGCGGCGGCGAAGTGACCGCGCCGGGCGCGGAGGACCTGGCACAGCGGATCGAGGACTTCCTCGCGGCGCACCCGCCGGCCACGACGGACCCGCTGGAATTCCTCCGCGCCCGGTACGACGCCGGACTGGCGTGGGTGGCCTACCCGGAGGGACGCGGCGGTCTGGGCCTGTCCCGCTCCCTGCAGCGGGCCGTGGACGCGCAGTTCGCCGCGGCTGGGGCACCCGACAACCGCAGCCACGTGAACGGCATCGGGCTCGGTATGGCGGCGCCCACGATCCTGTCCTTCGGGACGGCGCAGCAGATCGACCGCTTCCTGCGCCCGTTGTGGACCGGCGAGGAGATCTGGTGCCAGCTGTTCAGCGAGCCGGGCGCCGGCTCCGACCTCGCGGGCCTCGCCACCCGCGCGGTGCGCGACGGTGACGACTGGGTGGTCACGGGCCAGAAGGTGTGGACCTCGGGCGCGCACAACGCGCAGTGGGCGATCCTGGTGGCCCGCACCGATCCGGATCAGCCGAAGCACAAGGGGCTCACCTACTTCCTGTGCGACATGTCCGATCCGGGGATCGATGTGCGCCCGCTTCGGCAGATCACCGGCGAGGCCGAGTTCAACGAGGTCTTCCTCACCGGCGTGCGAATCCCCGACGCGCACCGCCTGGGGGAGGTGGGCCAGGGCTGGCAGGTGGCGAACGCCACGCTCAACAACGAGCGGGTCGCGATCGGCGGCCGGGCCGCGCAGCGCGAGGAGGGCATGATCGGTGTGGTCGCGACCACCTGGCGCGAGCGCTCCGATCTGCGCACACCGGACCTGCACGACGACCTGCTGCGCCTGTGGGTCGACAGCGAGGTCGCCCGCGTCACGGCGCTGCGGCTCGGCCAGAAGCTCGCCTCGGGCCAGCCGGGCCCCGAGGGCGCGGCGATGAAGCTCTCGTTCGCGCGGCTCAACCAGAAGCTCTCCGGGCTCGAATTGGAGTTGCTCGGCGAAGACGGCCTGCGCTACGGCGATTGGACGATGGTGCGGCCCGACCGAGTGGACTTCTACGGCCGCGACGCCGGGTACCGCTACCTGCGGGCCAAGGGCAACTCGATCGAGGGCGGTACCTCCGAGATCCTCAAGAACATCGTGGCGGAGCGGGTCCTGGGCCTGCCACCGGAGCACCGCGTCGATAAGGACCTGCCGTGGAAGGACGTGCCCAAATGAGCTTCACCCCCGATCTTCTGCTGACCGATGTCGAGGAGGACCTGCGCTCGGCGGTCCGCGATCTGCTCGAGCGGCGCAGCGCACCGTCGCACCTGATCGCCGCCTACGACGGTGCCCCCGTGCCCGGGATCGACGCCGAGCTCGCCGCGATGGGGGTGGCCGGGCTGCTCGTCCCGGAGCGGCTCGGCGGGGCCGACGCCGGAGTCGCCGTCGCGGGCGTGGTGGCCGACGAGCTGGGGGCTGCGGCGGCATCGTCGTCGTTCCTCACCTCCGCGGGGATCGCGACCACCGTGGCGCTCGCCGCGGGCGCGGACGACCTGGTTGAGCGGCTCGCCTCCGGTGCGGCCACCGCGGCTCTGGTCGTGCCCTTCTCCGTCGACCCGCACGGACCGCTCACGGGTGGTCCGGTGGCCGGCGGGGCGCTCACGGGCACCGTCCGCTCGGTGGCGGGCGCGATCGGGGCCGACGTGCTGCTGGCCCTGGGCGACGACGGTGCGCTGTACGCCCTCGATGCCGCGCGGGCTCGCGTGGATCCGGTGTCCTCGCTGGACATGACCCGTCAGGTCGCGGACGTGACCTTCGACGGTGCCGCCGGCACGGTCCTCGCCGCCGATGGCACCGCCGCCGTGCGGGCGGGCCTGCTGACCGGCGCGGCGCTGCTCGCCGCCGAACAGGCGGGCGCGGCGCGGTGGTGCGTGGCGACCACGGTCGGGT
The DNA here is from genome assembly GCF_039525985.1 of Tsukamurella strandjordii. Taxonomy (NCBI): domain Bacteria; kingdom Bacillati; phylum Actinomycetota; class Actinomycetes; order Mycobacteriales; family Tsukamurellaceae; genus Tsukamurella; species Tsukamurella strandjordii. The sequence goes on from NZ_BAAAII010000006.1 coordinate 631,263, forward strand.
ATCTCAAGGAGCGCAAGCAGTTCGGACGTGTCGTGGGCGGCTTCCAGGCGATCAAGCACCGGCTCGCCGAGCTGTACGCCGATGCGGAATCCGCAGCAGCGGTGGCGCGGTCGGCCACCGTCACACTCGGCGAACTGGGCTCCGCGGACCCCGAGAGCGCGATCGCGATCGCCGTCGCCGCCGCCTACTGTTCGGACCTCGCCGTCCGTGCCGCCGAGGAGGCGGTGCAGCTGCACGGCGGCATCGGGATGACCTGGGAGCACCCCGCACACCTGTACCTCAAGCGCGCCAAGGCCGATCAGATCGGTCTCGGCACTCCCGGGCGGCATCGCGCCGCCCTCGCCACCCTGGTCGACCTACCGGCCTGACCACGTCACCCCGTCAGGAGCAGCACATGGTTCACACTGTCACCGGCGAGGTCGCGGCCGCGGACCTGGGCGTCACTCTGATGCACGAGCACGTCTTCGTGCTCACCCCGGACATCCAGCAGAACTATCCCGACGACTTCGGCGACGAGAACGCGCGGATCGACGATGCGGTCGCCCAGCTCCAGAAGGCGTACGACGCGGGGGTGCGCACCATCGTCGATCCCACGGTGGTGGGCCTCGGCCGCTACATCCCCCGGATCCGGGCCATCGCGGAACGCACCCCGGTGCGGATCGTCGCGGCGACCGGCGTGTACACCTACCGCGACGTGCCGAGGTACTTCCTGTACCGAGGTCCGGCCCTCACCGCGATGACCGGCGTCGAATTCCCGGATCCGATGGTGGACATGTTCGTCCGCGACATCACCGAGGGCGTAGGCGGCACCGGGGTGAAGGCGGGCATGCTCAAATGCGCGATCGATCACCACGGCCTCACCGACGGCGTCGAGCGCGTGATGCGGGCCGTCGCCGCGGCGCACCGCACGACCGGTGTGCCGATCACGGTGCACACGCATCCCGGGTCGGAGACCGGACTGCTGGTCAAGCGGGTGATGTGCGACGAGGAGGGCGTGGATCCGGCGCGGATCGTGCTGGGCCACAGCGGTGATTCGACCGATGTCGACCACCTCGCGGCACTCGCCGACGCCGGCTTCACCCTCGGCTTCGACCGCTTCGGCATCAATCTGGAGACCACCTTCGAGGCGCGCAACGACACCCTGATCGAGATGGTGCGCCGCGGCTACGCCGAGAAGATCGTGCTCTCGCAGGATGCCTCCTGCTACATCGACTGGATCGATCCGAACGTCAAAGCCGCTCTCACGCAGTGGCACTACACGCACATCTTCGACGATGTCTTCCCGTACGTCCTCGAGCGCGGCGTCACCCGGGAGCAGATCGACACCATGCTGGTGGACGTCCCGCGGCGCGTGCTGGCGGGGGAGTAGCCGGCTTCAGATCCGCTCGCGGAGGAAGGCGATCGCGTCGTCGATCGTGCGGTCCTTGTCGAGTTCGTTGAAGATCTCGTGGCGCGCACCGGGGTAGGTGCGCTCCGCGTGGTCGGTGGGACGGATCTCCGCCCAGCCCGCGGCCGAGTCCTCGTACCGCACGATCGGATCGTCGGTCCCATGCAGCCACAGCGCGGGCACGGGGAGGGGACCACCAGCAGAGATCGCGCGCAGAGCGCGGTCCATCGCCGCCACCGTGGGCTTCTTGAACGGACCGTGCCACACCAGCGGGTCCGCGGAGTACGCGCGGCCCACCTCCGGGTCGCGGGAGAGGGCTTCGGGATCGAGCGGGACATCGGGGATCTCGTCGAGCGCCAGCATCGACGAGACGAGAGCGGCCGGGCCGATCAGCGGACCCGACAGGACCACCGCGCGCAGGCCGCTGCCGAACCGCTGGGCGTACCGCGCCGCGATCAGGCCGCCCATGGAGTGCCCGATCAGCGTGACTGGGAGCGACGGATGTTCGTGGCGCGCCAGTTCTTCCGCCAGGTGCACGTCGTCGACCACGGCGTCGAAATCCTCGATGAGAACACGCTCGCCCGCGGAGCGACCGTGCCCGATGTGGTCGACGGCGTAGAGCACGGCACCGTCGGCCGTGAGCCGCGAGGCGAGGTGGTCGTAGCGGCGGGAGTGCTCGCCGTAGCCGTGCGTGAGCAGCACCACGTACCGCGGATCGCCGGGCGGTGACCAGCGGTGGCCGACGATCGGGCCGCCGTGCCCGGGCAGTGTGAAGTCGGCATCGGGTTCGGTCGTCATGCGGCGAGGGTAACGGCGCGTGCGCCGTCGCGGGGGCGATTTGGTCGTTTGCAAACCTTCTGACCTGCGTAAGCGTTTGCTTAGCAAATTCGCGGAATCGGTTGACACGAACGTCAACGTCAATCATTCTGTGTGTCGGGGGTCACATTCTCTTACATCCGGGAGTCTCATGTCAGACACGTCATCGACCGCGCTCGACGAGCGCGACCGTCGCCGATCGCATCGCAAGCTGCTGACCGCGGGCCTGGTGGGCAGTTCCATCGAGTGGTACGACTTCTTCGTCTACGGCACCGCCGCGGCGCTCGTCTTCCCGAAGGTCTTCTTCCCGAACGCCTCGCCCCTCGTCGCGACGCTCGCGGCGTTCAGTACGTTCTCGATCGGCTTCATCGCGCGCCCGCTCGGCGGCATCCTCGCCGGCCACTACGGGGACAAGCTGGGCCGCAAGCCCATGGTGCTGCTGTGCCTGATCGCGATGGGCGTGGCCACGTTCCTGATCGGCTGCCTGCCCTCGGCGAACGTGGCGGGCATGGCCACCGTGGCCCCGGTCCTGCTGATCACGCTCCGCTTCGTGCAGGGCCTCGCCTGCGGCGGTCAGTGGGGCGGAATCGTCCTGCTGCTCACCGAATCCGCGGGCCCCAAACGCCGTGGCTTCGCCGGGACCTTCGGGCAGATGGGCGTGCCGCTCGGTCTGGTGCTGGGCAACCTGATGATGATCGTGGTCAGCTACGCGATGCCCAACGACGCCTTCCTCAGCTGGGGCTGGCGAATCCCGTTCTGGGCCAGCGCCGCCCTCATCCCTGTGGTCCTGTACATCCACCTCAAGGTGGAGGACTCGCCCGAGTTCCGGCAGCTCAAGGCCGAGGTCGAGGCCAAGCGGGGCGATCAGGCCCAGGTGGCCGCCGCTCCGCTGTCCGAGGCCGTGCGCAAGCACTGGCGCAAGATCCTGCTGGGCGCGGGCCTGCTCGCCGGCACCAACTCCGCGTTCTACGTCTCCATCGCCGGATTTCTCAGCTACGGAACGCAGAAGCCGGCCGAAGGCGGCCTCGGCATGGACCGCAACACCGTACTCACCTCGATCCTGGTTACGTCCATCGTGATGCCCCTGGTGATCATGTGGGCCGGTGCCAACTCCGATCGGGTGGGGCGCCGGCCGCTGATCCTGCTGGGAGGTGGCGTGCTGATCCTCTGGGCCTTCCCGTTCTTCCTACTGGCCAATACCGCGTCCGGCACCATGCTGGTGATCGCCATGCTGATCTCCAGCGCCGGGCAGGCCCTCACGTACGGACCGCTCGCCGCGTTCATGGCCGAGCTCTTCGAGCCCCGGGTCCGGTACTCCGGCGCCTCGCTGGCGTACCAACTCGCCGCCGTCGCGGTCTCCGGTGTGGCGCCGCTCCTGATGACCTGGATCATCGCGGAGACGGGCTCCACCTGGGGAGTCTCGCTCTACCTCGCCGCGATGGGCCTGGTCACCCTCCTGAGCGCCTGGTTCCTCCCGGAGACCAATCCGGCCGCCGTGCGCGAAGACCCCACCGCGGTCCCCGGCGTACCGGCCACGGTATGACCGACCGCCGGCGTCCTTGAAGCCGAGCCCGGAGCCGAGCAGACTCGTGAGCGTGACGATCAGCGAATCGCAGGAGCGGGCCCGGGCCTCGCGCAAGGACGCCGGCGGAACCCGCCGCGCGGAACTGCTGCAGGCGGCGGCGGAGTGCTTCGACGATCTGGGCTACTCCGCCACCACCGTCGAACTCATCGCCGCACGCGCCCAGACCTCCCGGCCCACCTTCTACGCCTACTTCCGGTCCAAGGACGAGATCCTGCTCGCGGTCCTGGACCGGGTGGGCGCCGAACTGGAGGCCACCCAGTTCCTGGACGGCATGGACACCATGGAACCCCGCGAGGTGATCGCGGCCACGATGCGCGCCTACGCCGATGCCGTCTTCGCCAACGGCGGGCTCGTGGCACTCTTCGATGCGATGGCAGCGGTCCGCGAGGATGTCGCGGAGCTCTGGGACCGCCTCATGCGGCGGACGCACCGGCGGTACACCAATTACCTGGCCTCGCTGGACCCGGCCGCGGTCGATCTCTGCATCGAACCCGCGGCCCTGGTGCAGATCCTCAACGACACCATCCACCACGGCGCCAAACGCGTGGCCCGCGGCAACGCGGCCGAGCGCGAGCGCTTCATCGCGGACCAGATCCGCATCACCGAACGACTGGTCGGCTTCACGTAGGTCGACCCGACCGAACAGGAGTCCGCCATGACGGGTACCGCCGTCGACCTCGCCACCGCACTCGACGCCGCCGCGGAGGAGGTCCGCGCGCTGCGCGAGCGGAACTGGCCGCCGCAGGTGCCGCGCACCGTCGAGTATCCGGCCGGTACGCCCGCGGTGGTCGAACACCTCCGGCACTGGGCGCGGCATCGCCCCGACACCGTCGCCATCTCCTTCTACGGGCGCGACGTGACCTATGCCGAGTACGACGAACTCTCCGACCGCTTCGCCGGATTCCTTCTCGCGCAGGGTGTCCGACCCGCAGATGGTGTGGGCGTGTACCTCGGGAACTGTCCGCAGTTCGCGATCGCCATGCTCGGCATCCTCAAGATCGGGGCCGTGCACGTCCCCGTCAACCCGCTGCTCAAGGGGCACGAACTGCGCCACGAGCTCGAGGACGCCGGAGTCGCAGTGGTGCTGGCCCAGACCGACCTGCTCGACCTCGTCGAATCCGTCCGCGCGGATACGGGAGTGCGCACCGTGCTCGCCACCGCGCTGGGCGACATGATCGCCGATCCGGGGGAGCTGCCCGTGCCCTTCCCGACGGCGCCGGACTCCCGTAGCGATTGGCACCGCGTGCTCACCGCAGATCGGGCGCCCGAGCGTCCCTCCGACCCCGACGCGCTCGCCGCCCTCAACTACACCGGCGGCACCACCGGCCTCCCCAAGGGCTGTGAACACACCCAGCGGCACATGGCCTACACCGCGGCCACCGCCACCCTCGGCGGTGGCGCGAAGGTGGGCTCGGCGGAGTCGGTCGGGCTCAACTTCCTGCCCGTGTTCTGGATCGCTGGAGAGGATTTCGGCATTCTCAAGCCGCTCGTCAACGGCCAGACGGTGGTCCTCATGACCCGATGGGACCCGGCCTGTGCCGCGATGCTCATCGCACGACATGCGATCACCGACACCGTGGCCACCGTGGACAACTACGTCGAGCTGATGGACCTGCCCGGCATCGACGGGGCGGACCTGGCGAGCATCCGTCATCCGCTCGCGGTCTCCTTCGTGCTCAAGCTGACTCCCGAGGTCCGCCGCCGCTGGCGCGATCTCACCGGCGGTACGCTCCGCGAGGCCTCGTACGGGATGACCGAGACGCACACCGCCGACACCTTCACCCTCGGCTTCCAGGACGGCGACCGGGACCTCACCGCCGACCCGGTGTTCTGCGGGCTCCCGGTGCCCGGCACCGACATCCTCATCGTGGACGGCGCGGGCGCTCCGGTCCCGGTGGGCGAGACCGGCGAGATCGTGGTGCGGAGCGAGTCGATCCTGCTCGGATACCACCGGCGGCCCGATGCGACCGCCGAGACCATCCGCCACGGCTGGCTGCACACCGGCGACGTGGGCAAGCTGGACGAATGGGGCGCGGTGCACTACCTCGCCCGTACCAAGGAGATGATCAAGGTGAACGGCATGTCGGTGTTCCCCTCCGAGGTGGAGGCGCTGCTGAAGCGGCACCCCGCCGTATCGGCGGTCTCGGTGGTGCCGCGACCCGATCCGCGGCGCGGGCAGATCCCGCTCGCCTTCGTGGTGGCGGGCGGGCCGGTGGACACCGTCGAACTCGCCGACTGGTCGCGCGAGAACATGGCGGCGTACAAGGTGCCGGACTTCGTTCTCGTCGACGCCCTTCCGATGACCGCCACCGGGAAGGTGCGCAAGGGCGAACTGTTCGAACGCGCCGCGCGCTTCGCGGCCGAAGGGGAGTCGAAGTGAAACTGCTCATCGCCAACCGCGGCGAGATCGCGCTGCGCATCATCCGTACCGCGCGCGAACTGGGGATACCGACCGTCGCCGTGTACGCCGCGGACGACGCCGACACCCCGCACGTCGCGGCGGCCGACACCGCCGTCGCGCTCGCCGGCAACGGCCCCTCGGCCTACCTGGACCAGGCGGCGGTCCTCGCCGCCGCAGCGGAATCCGGCGCCGACACCGTGCACCCCGGCTACGGGTTCCTCGCCGAGAACGCCGACTTCGCCGCCGCCTGCGCCGCCGCCGGACTGGTCTTCGTCGGCCCGGAACCGGCGGTCTTGCGGACCTTCGGCGACAAGGCCGCCGCACGCGAGGCCGCCGTCGACGCCGGAGTCCCGGTGCCCGGAGCCACCACGGGAGGCGCCGACCTGGAGACGGTCCGGGCCTTCGCCGCCGCCCACCCCGGTGGCGTGATGATCAAGGCACTGGCCGGCGGTGGCGGACGGGGCATGCGCGCGGTTCCCGCGGGCGGCGACCTCGCCGCCGCCTATCGCGCCTGCGTGTCCGAGGCCGAACTCGGCTTCGGCGACGGTCGGGTGTTCGCCGAGGAACTCCGCACGGGCGCCCGGCACATCGAGGTTCAGGTGGTGGGGGACGGCACCGCAGCCATCGCCGTGGGCGACCGCGACTGCAGTGTGCAGCGCCGCAACCAGAAACTCATCGAGTTGGCTCCGGCACCCGCTCTCACGCAGGACCGGCGCGCCGAGATCCACGCGGCGGCGGCCCGCCTGTGCGCCGCCGTCGGATACCGCGGACTGGCCACCGTCGAATTCCTGGTGGACGACCACGGCGCGCTGTTCCTGGAGGTGAACCCGCGGATCCAGGTGGAGCACACCGTGACCGAGGAGGTGACCGGCATCGATCTGGTGGCCGTCCAGCTCCAGCTCGCCGAGGGCGCGCCGCTCGATGCGCTCGGGCTGCCCGACGGCGTGCGGTGCAGCGACGGTGCGCTGACCGGGACGCCCGCCGCCGCCACGGGCGCCGCCGTCCAGGTCCGGGTGAACCTGGAGACCCCGCTCGCCGACGGCACCGTGCTCCCCACCGCGGGCGTCCTCGACGGATACACCCCGCCGACCGGCCCGGGCGTCCGGGTCGACGGCTACGGCCGCCCCGGGCTCGCGATCTCGGCGCGGTACGACTCCCTGCTCGCGAAGGTCATCGTCCGCGCCGCCACCACCGCCCGCGCCCTCGCGAAGGCCGAAGCGGCGCTGGGGGAGTTCGTGATCGACGGCCCCGGCACCAACATCGCTCTGCTGCGCGCCGTCCTCACCGACCCCGAGTTCCGATCGGGTCCGGTGGACACCGGCTACCTCGGGCGCCGCCTCGGCGACCTCGTGCCCGAGGCCCCGTCGCCCGCGCCCACGCCGGCCGGAAACGATGCGCTCGGCGGCGACGTGCTGACCGCCACGCTGACCGGCACCGTCGTGGCCGTGCCCGAACCCGGTCGGACGGCGGAGCCCGGTACGCCACTGGTCGTGCTGGAGGCAATGAAGATGGAGCACGAGCAGGCCCTCGACGGACCGGTCGTCGTCGACGAGGTGCTGGTGCGCCCCGGCCAGACGGTGGCCGCGGGTACGCCGTTGCTCACCTACACCGCCGCCGGCGTGGACACCGGCGGCGGATCCGGCAGCGCGGCCGAAGATCTCGATCGCACCCGCACCGATCTGGACGAGGTCGCGGAACGGCACACCGTCACGCGGGACGCCGGCCGCCCCGGCGCAGTGGCCAAGCGGCACCGGATCGGCCGGCGGACGGCCCGGGAGAACATCGCCGACCTCGTGGACGAGGGCTCCTTCACCGAGTACGGCGCACTGGTCCTGCCCGCGCAGCGCGCCCGCAGGTCCGAGGAGGACCTGATCGCCACCGGTCCGGCGGACGGATTGGTCGGCGGGCTGGCCACCGTCGGCGGGCGGGAGACGATGGTCATCTCCTACGACTACACCGTGATGGCGGGGACGCAGGGCTGGCGTAACCACGCGAAGACCGATCGCCTGCTCGAGATCGCGCGGCGCCGAAGGGTGCCCGTGATCCTGTTCGCCGAGGGCGGCGGAGGGCGCCCCGGCGACACCGACTTCGACATCGTCGCCGGACTCGACGTCCCCACCTTCCGCTCCATGGGCGCGCTCCGCGGCGAGGTGCCGTTGATCGGCATCGTCTCCGGCCGGTGCTTCGCGGGCAATGCGGCGCTCGCGGGGATCTGCGATGTGCTGATCGCGACGCCGGACGCCAACATCGGCATGGGCGGGCCGGCGATGATCTCGGGCGGCGGGCTCGGTGACTTCCCGCCCGAGGCCATCGGTCCGATCGACGTGCAGCGGCGCACCGGGGTGGTCCACGTGGCCGCTGACGACGAACAACACGCCGTCGCGGTGGCCCGGCGGTGCCTCGGCTACTTCTCCGGGCCCGCCGACGACTGGACCGCCCCCGACCCGCGCCGCGCTCGGCACGCCGTGCCCGAGAACCGGCTTCGCGCCTACGACGTGCGCGAGGCGATCGCGGCGGTCGTGGACGAGGGCTCGATCACCGAGCTGCGCCGCGACTACGGGGTCGGTGTGGTCACGGCGCTGGTGCGGGTGGAGGGGAACCCCTTCGCGCTCATCGCCAACAGCACCCGGCATCTCGGCGGCGCGATCGACGCCGAGGCCGCCGACAAACTGGCCGACTTCCTGGAGTTGGCGCAGGCGCATGGCCTACCAGTGGTATCGCTGTGCGATACACCCGGTTTCATGGTGGGGCCCGAGGCGGAGGAGCAGGCCACGGTCCGGCGGTTCTCCCGGTTGTTCGTGGTGGGCGCGCGGCTCACCGTGCCCGTCGGGGCCGTCGTGCTGCGCAAGGGCTACGGCCTCGGCGCGATGGCGATGACCGGTGGGTCCTTCCACGCGCCCCAGTTCACGGTGGCGTGGCCCACCGGCGAGATCGGCGGGATGGGACTCGAGGGCGCAGTGCGGCTGGGATTCAGTAAGGAGCTCGCCGCCGCGCCCGACGAGGCCGCGCGCGCCGAGCTGTTCGATCAGCTGCTGTCCCTGGCGTACCAGCGCGGGCGGGCCCTGCACGCCGCCACCACCTTCGAACTCGACGACGTGATCGACCCCGCCGACACCCGGGCATGGATCCGCACCCTCGCCCGCTGAGCGAGGGCGCGGATCCGCGCACCGTCAACGGATGCGGCGGTACAGGCCCTCCAGTGCGGCAACCAGGACCACCGCGATCACCACGTGCATCAGCGAGAGGGTGACTGTGGACGGACCGTCGAAATCGGCGGACAGCGTCCCGGCGATGGTGCCGAGCGCCGCGGCGGCGCCGATCACCTCGGCCACCCGCAGGACTGGTGCCCACAGCAGGGACAACAGAACGGCGGCGGTCATGCCGACGGCGAGGGGCGCCACCGTCATCAGGATCACGCCGCCCGGTGCGACCGAGGCGCGCACGCCCTCGGGGTCGGTCATGGTGAAGTCGCCACCGGCGGCGAGACCGACGAGCCACAGCACCAGATTGGCGAGGAGGGATGCCGCGACCGCGCCGACGACGACCGTCGTGCGGGTGAGTCGAAGAGTGGGCGCGGCGGACGTGGTGGGGGAGTGAACGGTCATGAGGGGCTCCTCGGAGTCGAATTTCTGGAACGACTCCATTGCACAACCGTAACCATTGTTGAGGTCAAGGGGTGCGCTCAGAGCGCGTCGAGGCCCGCCTGCGAGGCGATCACGGCCGCCTGCACCCGCGACTGCACACCGAGCTTCATGAGCACCCGCGAGACATGGGTCTTCACCGTCGCCTCGCCGATCTCCAGGCGCCGCGCGATCTGATGATTCGACAGTCCCGCGCCGAGGCCGGCGAGCACATCGCGCTCGCGATCGGTGAGCACCGACAGGTCGGTCTGCGCCGGGGCGGACGCCGACGGCAGCGACGTGATCACGGTGCGCGTGACCTTCGGGTCCAGGACCGCGTCGCCCTCGGCCACCGCCTGCACCCCGCGGATCAATTCGTCGCCGCCCGCGGACTTGAGCAGGAATCCGCTCGCGCCCGCGGCGAGTGCACCCAGCACGTAATCGTCGAGGTCGAAGGTCGTGAGAACGAGGACCGCCGAATCCGTTTCCGCCACCACCTGCGCGGTCGCGGCGATCCCGTCGACCCGCGGCATCCGCACGTCCATGATCACCACGTCCGGGCGCAGCGCCTTCGCCTGCCGCAGGGCGGCGGCACCGTCGGCCGCCTCACCGATCACCTGGACCTCTCCGGAGGATTCGAGCAACAGCCGCAGGCCGGCCCGGATGGCGGCGTGATCGTCGGCCAGGACCACGGTGACCGTCACGGCGCCGACACCCGCATCGGAATCCGCGCCCGCACCACCCAATCCCGTCCTTGCGGACCGGCCGAGGCCACACCGCCGATCGACTCGGCGCGGAAGGCCATGTTCTGCAGGCCGTTCCCGGCACCGGTGGCCACACCGGCGGGCAGGGGATTACTGGCGGTCACGATGAGTTCGGCTCCGTCGATGGTCAGGGTGATGTCGAGCGGGGCGCCCGGCGCGTGCTTGGTGGCATTGGCGATGACCTCGCCCAGAATGCGGGTCGTGGTGGCCTCCACCGCGATCGGCAATTCCGCATCGCCCGGCCCGCGCAGCGTCACCGTGCCGCCGGCGGCCTCGGCGATGTCGATCAGCGGATCGAGCGAGGCGAGGGTGGTGCGCACCGCCGCATCGTCGGGCGAGGTGAGCAGGTTGATCGTGGACCGCATCTCCTCGAGCGCGGCCAGGCTCCCCGCCCGGATCGTCTGCAGCACAGCGGCATCACCGGGGGAGCGCTGCGCCGCATCGGCCAGGATCGCGACCGCCGACAGGTGACCGGCCACCGTGTCGTGCAGCTCGCGAGCCAGCCTCCGGCGTTCCTCGGCGAGCGCCGCGGCGCGCCGGGATTCGCTCTCGGCGCGTTCGAGATGGGCGAGCCTGCGATAAGCGCGGACGGCCCGGGCGTAGCCGATCGGCGACCACGTGACGGCCAGCATCACCAGGGTGGCGTACACCCCGCCCTTGACGCCCCCGTGCACCGTGGCGACGACGGCCGCCACCACCGTGAGCAGCAGCGACACCCAGGCCACCACATCGGCCAGCCGCCGGCTGCCCAGCGCGGTGGCCAGGTAGATGACATCGGAGAAGGCGATCCACAGCGCGACCGACGGTCCGAAGGGCAGGTCCCACGCGATCAGCGCGAGCATCAGACCGAAGCCGAGTGCGGGGCGATCGCGGGCCAGCACCTGGATGGCGAACGCGGCGCAGAGCAGCCCGAACTTCACCTGCCACGGGTACATGTCCTCGTTGGCCGAGTTCAGCGACCAGCCGCCCGCGATCCACAGCAGGACCCCGACCACCAGCACACCGAGGGCCGAGACGCCGGCGAACTCCGACGTCCGCGGGATCCTGTCGGCGGCCATGCCTTCATTGCAGCACATGTGCCGCTCCGCGGGGTCCCCCGAACGACGGATGCACGAATCCTCCATAGGTGGACGACATCGGCGCCCCGATGCGTCACCCTGGAATCATGAGCGAGTTGAACAATCCCGTCCTCTGGACGATCGCCGCGTGCGAGATCGGCTTCTGGGTGCTCGTACTCGGCGGCCTCGCGCTGCGCTACATCGCCCGGGCGAAGAAGGCCGGCGGCATCGTGCTCGCGCTGGTCCCGGTGCTCGACGTGGTCCTCATCATCGCCGTCGCCATCGACCTCTACCGCGGGGGCGAGGTGGGCCTGGGGCACCGGCTCGCCGGAATCTACCTGGGCTGCACCATCATGTTCGGGCACCGGATGATCGCCTGGGCCGATGCGAAGTTCGCGCACCGCTTCGCCGGCGGCCCCGAACCGTACAAGGTGCCCAAGTACGGACCCGAGCGCACCCGCAAGGAGTGGTCCGACTTCTACCGCTGGCTCGGAGCCGTGGCCATCGCCGCCGCCGTCACCGGACTGCTCAGCGTGACCGTGGCCGACGACACCCAGCGCGAGCAACTCTTCAGCGTCTTCGGCGGGCTCGGCGTGGTCACCGTGATCTGGCTGCTCACCGGGCCGCTCTGGGTGTCCGGCCGCAGCGAACCCGCCAACCGCTGAGCGCTACCGTCGCGGCCAGTGCGCGGCGACGCGAAGAATCTCGAACTCGAGCATCTCCGCGCCGTACTCCCAGGTCTCATCGCAGGCATCGCACGAACAGCGCGGGTAGTGCACCTCGTGGTCGGGGCCGAACCGGGCACCGGCCGAGGGGTAATCAGTGAGCAGCACCACGACCCGGTCGCCCACCACCGGGCCGATCGCCACGTGCCGGACCGTCGCGTTGCGGTAGTCACTCCCGGGGCCGAGATCGGTGACGGTCACATCGTAGGTCCGCACCAGGTGGTCGATCAGCGCGTTCGCGATCGTGTGCAACGGGGCGAAGCGGCCGAGGTTGCTCTCGCGCGAGTAGCTCTCGGGCGGCGGCCCGTCGTCGAAGTTCCACCGGTCGCCGTAGGGGATCGGCACACCGGCATCGTCGACGAACGACGGCGCGGTGATCTGCGGGCGGATGTACACCGGGGCGACCGTACGCGCGGTACGCCGCACCCGCCAACGAAAAACGCTCCCCTCCGCGCGGCGGAGGGGAGCGTTCGTTCTTCCGAAGAGCTAGTCCAGGTAGTCCCGGAGCACCTGCGAGCGCGACGGATGCCGCAGCTTGCTCATCGTCTTCGACTCGATCTGGCGGATGCGCTCGCGCGTGACGCCGTAGACCTGGCCGATCTCGTCGAGCGTGCGCGGCTGACCGTCGGTGAGGCCGAACCGCAGGCGGACCACGCCCGCCTCACGCTCGGACAGGGTGTCCAGCACCGACTGCAGCTGATCCTGCAGCAGGGTGAACGACACCGCGTCCACGGCCACCACGGCCTCGGAGTCCTCGATGAAGTCGCCGAGCTGGCTGTCGCCCTCGTCGCCGATGGTCTGGTCCAGCGAGATCGGCTCACGCGCGTACTGCTGGATCTCCAGCACCTTCTCCGGCGTGATGTCCATCTCCTTGGCCAGCTCCTCCGGCGTGGGCTCGCGGCCCAGGTCCTGGAGCAGCTCGCGCTGGATGCGGCCGAGCTTGTTGATGACCTCCACCATGTGCACCGGGATGCGGATGGTGCGGGCCTGATCGGCCATGGCGCGGGTGATCGCCTGACGGATCCACCAGGTGGCGTACGTGGAGAACTTGTAGCCCTTGGTGTAGTCGAACTTCTCGACCGCGCGGATCAGGCCGAGGTTGCCCTCCTGGATCAGGTCCAGGAAGGCCATGCCGCGGCCGGTGTAGCGCTTGGCCAGCGAGACCACGAGGCGGAGGTTGGCCTCCAGCAGGTGGTTCTTGGCGCGGTTGCCGTCGCGGGCGATCCAGTTCATATCGCGCCGGATGCCGATGGCGGGCTTCTCGCCGCGCTCCACCCAGCGGTTGATCATCTGCTCGGCGAACAGGCCGGCCTCGATCCGCTTGGCGAGCTCGACCTCCTCCTCCGCGTTGAGCAGCGCGACCTTGCCGATCTGCTTGAGGTAGGCGCGCACCGAGTCGGCCGAGGCGGTGAGCTCGGCGTCCTTGCGGGCCTGCCGCAGGGCCTCGGACTCCTCCTCGTCCCACACGAAGTCGCCGGAGGCCTTGTCCTGCTCGGACGGCTCCTCGTCCTCCGCGTCCGCCGGGGCGGGCTTGGTGACGGCGCTCTTCGCCTTGGAATCGGCCGACTCGTCCGGGGTGTCGTCCGCGTCGATCGCGACGTCCTCGTCGGAGAGCTCGGTGGGATCGGGATCGCCGTCGAGCTCGACCTCTTCTTCGTCGATCGCGCCGTCCTCGGGATTGGCCGCCGAAGCGTCCTTCTTGCCCGCGGCCTTCTTCGCCGTGCGCTTCGCCGGTGCCTTCTTGGCCGGTGCCTTCTTGGCCGCGGCCTTGGCGGGAGCCTTCTTGGCGGCGGCCTTCTTGGCCGGTGCCTTCTTCGCTGCCGCCTTCTTCGCGGGTGCCTTCTTGGCGGTGGTCTTCTTGGCGGGGGTCGCCGCCGAGGTGGCCGAACCGTCCGCGCCGTCTTCCGACTGCGCGCTGGAGCTGGTCTGCGTCGCTGCCACTTACGCCCTTTCCTGCTGTCCGTTCGTCCACCGGTGAACGCTCATCGGGCGCAGCGAAACCGCCGTTCCCGACGGTGCGGGCGAGGTGGCGGCTGAGGCGTCCGGGGAGCGACGAGGTCCGGCTTGTGGTCCGGCGTGTCGATGCCGGGAGCTCCATTGTAACGATTCAGTGGAGACGCCCGCGATCACCTGCGCCTCACGGCCCGAAATCACCGCAAACCGGGCACGCGCTACGACGGTTGCGCCGCCATCGCCGCACCGACGATGCCCGCGGTGTTCAGCAGCGCGGCGGGCACCACCGGCGATGCCACATCGAGCATCGGGATCCACTTCTCGGCCTTCCGGCTGATCCCGCCACCGACCACGATCAGATCGGGCCACAGCAACTTCTCGTACTCCCGGAAGACCCGCGAGACCTGCTCGGCCCACTTCTCGTACGACCAGCCCTTGGCGTCCTTCACGGAGCTCGCAGCGCGGTGCTCGGCCTCCTTGCCGTCCACCTCCAGGTGCCCGAACTCCGTGTTCGGCACCAGCGTCCCCTTGTGCAGCAGCGCCGAACCGATCCCGGTGCCCAGGGTGAGGAGCAGCACCACGCCCTCCACATCGCGCCCTGCGCCGTAGCGATCCTCGGCCAGACCGGCCGCGTCGGCGTCGTTAAGCACCGTCACATCGAGGCCCAGCTTCGCCGTGAACAGCGCATCGGCATCGGTCCCGATCCAGCCCGCATCGATGTTCGCGGCGGACCGCACCACGCCGCCCGTGACCACCGCGGGCACCGTGACGCCGACGGGGCCCTTCCACTCGAAGTTGTCGATCACCTGCTGCACGGCCTCCGCGCACGCCTCCGGAGTCGAGGGTTGCGGGGTGAGCACCTTGAAGCGCTCACCGACCAGTTCGCCGGTGTCGAGGTCGACGACGCCGCCCTTGATCCCGCTGCCGCCGATGTCGACGCCGAACCCGTGATTGACAGTCATGCTCTGCTCCCGCTGTGCCGGCCCGCGCCGGGTCGAATACCAGTCCGGGGTCGCCCCCGCGCTGTCAAACTACCGTGGATTGTGGTTCGGTGGAGGACGTGGAACACGACCGGCAGCAGTTGTCCGAGATCGCCGTCACCGTTGCCCGCGAGGCCGCCCAGCGGGTCGCCGCGCGCCGCGCGGAAGTATTCGGGGCCAACGCTTTCGATGCCAGTCCCGAGGACGCGGTCACCACCAAATCGACCCCCACCGACCCGGTCACCGTGGTGGACACCGAGACAGAGCGGTTCGTGCGGGAGCGGCTGGCGCAGCTGCGCCCCGACGATGCGGTGCTCGGCGAGGAGTTCGGCGGCGCGGCGGGAGAGCCCGGCGCCGTGCGGTGGATCGTGGACCCGATCGACGGCACCGTCAACTTCCTGTACGGGATACCGGCCTACGCCGTCTCGCTCGGTGCGCAGGTCGACGGAGTGTCCGTGGCAGGGGCCGTCGCCGACGTGGTGCACGGCACCGTCTACGCGGCGTCGCTCGGCGGGGGAGCCCGGGAGATCCTCGCCGGCGGGACGCAGCGCGTCCTGCGCGCGAACCCGATCACCGATCCCGCACTCGCGCTCGTCGCCACCGGCTTCGGCTACGCCCGTGAGCGGCGCGAGCGGCAGGGACAGGTGCTCGCCCGGCTGCTCCCGCAGGTCCGCGACGTGCGACGGATCGGATCGGCGGCACTGGATCTGTGCATGGTGGCCGCGGGCCGCGCCGACGCCCACTACGAACACGGACTGAGCCCCTGGGACTGGGCCGCGGGCTCCCTGATCGCCGCCGAGGCCGGTGCCACCGTGATCGTCCCCGCACCCGACTCGCGCAGCGAGGAGGGCGCTCTCACCGTGGCGGTGGCTCCCGGGATCGCCGACGAGTTCATCGAGATCCTGCGCGCCGCGGGCGGTCTCGACGCCCTCTGACGGGCCCGCTCAGTTGCAGGCGTTTCAGTTGCAGGCGTTGCGGTGCACCGCCGCCACCAGCGCCGGATTCGCGCCGCCGTCGGTGGCTCCCGCCGGTGCCGCGCGCAGGATGCGCAGCACCTCCTGCGCGTCGGTGCTGGGCTCCAGGTCGGTGAAGAACGTGCCGAGCGACAGGTCGACGGTGGCATCGCGCCGGCCGTCGTTGATCAGCTCGGCGCACGGCGCGATCACCCACGCCGCCGCGGCGGCGGCCCGTCCGGAATCGCCGAAGCGCAGCTGCGCCTGGCACTCCATCTGCGAGTACATCGTGTCGTTGCCGTAGGCGCCGGTGGGCGGCGCGCCGAAGCCGTAATCGGCCAGCTTGTTGAGCGTGGTCTCGGCCCGGCCCGACTGCCCCGAAGCGTTGAGCACCCGCACCACGCTCGCGGCCAGCGGTGCCGGCCGCACCGTGATCATGTCGTCCGGCGAGACCACGTCGAAGCGGGCCGGTGCGGCGGGCGCGGGGGACGAAGGACGGGGCTTCCCGGACGCGGCGGCCGACAGCGGCGTCGGCGCGGGGCACGACACCGGCGCGGCCGCGGTCTCCCCGGACGACATGGCGCGCGCCCAGGTCGCGATGGCCACCACGGCCAGGACCGCGATCACGATGAGGAGCGGCAGCGCGCTCCGACGCCGGAACGGCTCGCCCTTGCGGTCGAATCGGCGGCCGGCGCCGGTGAGCTGGGAAACCACGGCCCCGACTGTACGTGAGCGGGCCCGCCGGAGCCGGGAGGCGAGGCCGGGAATCAATCCACGGGGCGGCGCGTTACAGGGCGCGAGTGGTGAATATGGCGTTGCGGACGCAAAATACGTGACACGTGAATTTCGTTGCGCTATAGTCTGGGCCGCTCGGTGCGGGACAACGGGCCCGTCCACCCGGTAACCCCGAGGTGGCGGGCCGAGCAAGGATGGGGATTACAAGGTATGGCAACTGATTACGATGCGCCACGTCGCTCCGAGGCTGATGAGATCTCGGAGGATTCGCTCGAAGAACTGAAGGCGCGCCGCAACGAGGCACAGTCGGGCACCGTGGATGTGGACGAGGGCGAGACCGCCGAATCGTTCGAACTCCCCGGCGCAGACCTCTCGGGCGAGGAGCTCAGTGTTCGCGTCGTGCCGAAGCAGGCCGACGAGTTCACGTGTACGAGCTGTTTCCTCGTGTACCACCGCAGCCGCCTGGCCGATCCGAACGGCAGCGAGCTGATCTGCATCGACTGCGCCTGATCGCGCAGTCACCCGCGGCGACCCGCTCCAGAGGGCTCGGGGACGAGCCCCTCAGTCGAGCGTGGTCGCGGCGGGAATGCACGCGAGCAGCTGGTCCGGATGCCGCGTGGACACCAGCCAGTACGGTGTCGGATCGTCCGGATCGTCCAGCACCACGGCCACCAGCGTCTTGATCCAGCCCCGGTGATAGACGAACGCCGCAGGGTCGAGCTGCCGGCCCAACGCCTTGCTCTTCGCCTCCGGCGGCACCGCCGCCGCACGGGAGACCAGCTCCAGCGGTAGATGCGCATTGCCCGCCCACAGCTCACCGTCGCGCACCCCGACCGAGGCGCGGCCCATCGACCACAGCAGCGCGCCCGCGATGAGGAAGACCACCGGGAACAGTGCGTAGGCCCACGTGGCCCCCCGCGCCGCCAGGTCGATCTCGTAACAGATCAACGCCGAGATTCCGGCTCCGATCAGCCACCAGTACCACGGCACACTCAGCCGTTCGAAGTACCGGGTGCTCGTGTCTGGGGTGTTCACCGTTGGATCCTGCGCCACACCCGCCAGCGTAGTCTGCAAGCCATGGTGAGCCAGATACCCCTACTTCGGCTGGACGAGGGCCTACCCCTTCCCAAGCGCGCGCACCCCGGTGACGCGGGCGTCGACCTGTACTCCACGGTGTCCGTGCGGATCGAACCCGGCACCCGGGCGATGATCCCCACGGGCATCGCGCTCGCCCTGCCGTACGGCACCGTCGGACTGATCCACCCCCGATCCGGACTCGCCGCGAAACACGGCCTCACCGTGGTCAACACCCCGGGCACCGTGGACGCCGGATACCGCGGCGAGATCAAGGTGTGCCTGCTCAACACCGACCGCGAAACCGCGGTCGAGATCGCCCGCGGCGACCGCATCGCCCAGCTCCTGGTCCAGCAGGTCGAGCTCCCGGACTTCGTCGAGGTCTCCTTCCTCGACGAGACCGTCCGCGGTACCGGCGGCTACGGCTCCTCGGGCGGGCACTCCAGCCTCGACCGCTAGCTTCCCGCCTTCTACGCTGAAGGCATCGTCGTCCCTCGAAACCAAGGAGCACCGCCCCATGGCCCTCGGCCGCCGCAAGTCCGGCAAGCAGCGCAGCGACGCCAACGTCGACCCGTACGCCTCCATCGGGCAGCCGGAGCACCACGCGATCCCCGAGCCGGTGACCGACGAGACCCAGGTCCTCGGCTCCGGTGAGGGTCCCTACGATCTCGCGCAGCTCGAGAGCATCGAGGGTCTCGAGGACGGCCGCCTCGACCTGGGTTCGCTGGTGCTGGCCATGCCGCCCGAGGCGCAGCTGCAGGTGGAGATGAGCCCCGAGGGACAGCCCGTGGGCGTGCACCTCGACACCCCGGTCGGCCGCATCACCCCCGGCGTCTTCGCCGCCCCGAAGAAGGGCGGACAGTGGCGCGAGGTGGTCACCGAGCTGGGGGACTCGCTGCGCGAGAACGGCGCCCAGGTCACCATCGAGGACGGCCACTGGGGCCGTGAGGTGGTCGGAGTCCAGCCCGACGGCGTGCTCCGCTTCATCGGCATCGACGGTCCGCGGTGGATGATCCGATTCGTCGTGGCCGCGCCCGCGGAGGCCGCCGAACAGGCGGCGCAGCTCGCCCGCGCGATGCTGGCCGAGACCGTGGTGCGGCGCGGTACCGAGCCCCGTCCGGCGCGCGATCACCTCGAGATCGAGCTGCCCTCCGAGCTCGTCGCTCAGCTGCAGCAGGCGATGGCGCAGCAGGCCCAGCAGCAGCAGGACGCCGCGGCGTCGATCGCCGAGCAGGTGGCCCAGCGGGCCGCCGCCAACGGCCCCGCCGCGCTGCGTCAGGGCAACCAGGACCGCCTCACCCGCGGGTCGGCGCTCTCACGCCTCAAGCACCAGGACTGATACCGGTCAGCCGGCGGACACCGGCCCGGCCCAGCACGGCCGGGTCGGGTCCGAGTTCGGCCAGCTCCACCACCTCGACCGCGGCACCGTCGATGGCGGCGCCCCACGCCCGCGCCACCGCGACCGGATGGATCAGGTCGCCCTCGGCGCCCACCACCACGGTCGGCGCGCGCAGACCGCGCAGTTCCGCCTCCGTCGGCGCCCGGTAGCCGGCCGCTTCCCGGAGCGCGGGCGCCAGGAAATCTCCGTGCGCCGCCCACGACCGGGTGAGCTCGCGCGCCAGCCAGGCCGGGCTGCCGGACTGCATCCGCGCGATCGCCTCCGCGGCTCCGCGCTCGTCGACCGTCTCCGCGGTGACCCGCGCCGACACCGCGGCGGGGGTGTCGGCCCCGGCCGGGCCGGACCACGGTGGCAGCGTCAACACCAGCGTCACATCCGCGTCGGGACGGTCCAGGGCCCAGCGCGCGGCCGCCGCCGACCCGAGCGACACCCCGCACACCACGACCGGACCGTCGGCGGCAGCGGCGTCGAGCGCGGCCCGGTACCCGTCCACCACCGACGGTGGCTCCGCATCGACGGCGACCGTGCGCGCGCACAGCGCGGCGACCGGCGCGAACGCCCGCAGCACGAAATCGGCGTCGGACCCCGAGCCCGGCAACAACACGGCGGTGGCACGCGCGAAAGACGGCATGCGATGAGCATGCCAGTACGCTGGCCGGGTGACGGATGGTGCTGGACGGGACGGCGGAGAACCCGCGATCGAGGCGAACGCGACCCCCGATGGAGCGGCCGCCGCGCCCGAGGCCGCCGAGCCCTCGATTCGGGACCAGGTGCTCGATCAGATGGGCGGCTGGCAGGGCCTGGTGTACTCGGCGCTGCCCGTGGCCGCCTTCGTCCCCGCGAACGCCGTGTGGGGCCTCAAGGGCGGCGTGATCGCCGCGCTCGCCGTGGCCGCGGTCGTGATGGTGATCCGGCTCGCCACCCGCACCTCGATCCAGCCCGCGATCTCCGGTTTCTTCGGGGTGGCGGTGTGCGTGGCGATCGCCCTGCTGGTGGGCGGCAGCGGCAGGGGCTACTACCTGTACGGGATCGTGATGCAGGCCGTCTTCGCGGTGGTCTTCGCCGTCTCGATCGTGGTCCGCTGGCCCCTCGTGGGCGTGCTGTGGCACCTGTTCGACGAGCGTTCCAAGCAGGCGGTCGACGGCGGCCACGACTGGCGCGCCGATCGTCGCCAGTACCGCGGCTTCGTGTGGCTCACGGTGCTGTGGATCGCGATGTTCACCGTGCGCTTCGTGGTGCAGCTCGTCCTGTATCTCAACGACGACGTGAACTGGCTCGGCGTCGCCCGCATCGCCATGGGGTGGCCGATGTTCGCCCTCGGGCTGCTCGTGACCTTCGTCGTGGCGCGGAAACTCACCCATGCTGACTCCGAATGACGTCGTCGAGCTGAGCCCGCAGTCGCCCGGCCACGGCGGCATCGCGGTCGCCCGGCACGACGGGCAGGCGGTCTTCGTGCGCGGCGCGCTCCCCGGGGAGACCGTTCGCGCCCGGATCACCGAGGTGAAGAAGTCCTACGCCCGAGCGAGCACCGTCGAGGTCCTCACGGCGTCGGCGCACCGCGTGCCCGAGAGCTGTCCGGCGGCCGCCGCGGGTGCCGGCTGCTGCGACCTCACCATCGCCACACCGGAGTACCAGCGCACCTGGAAGACCGAGGTCCTCGCCGACCTCCTGGTCCGGTTCGGCCGGTTCGCCCCCGGTGAGCTCGCGCCCACCGTCGGCGAGATCACTCCCGGCCTCACCACCGGCTGGCGCCACCGCGCCCGGCTGCACGCCGCCGCCGACGGCACCCTCGGCTGGCGCGGCGCACGCAGCCACGACCTCGTCGACGCCTCCGGCTGCGCCCAGCTCCCCACCGGCCTCACCGAGGGGCTGCGCGCCACGCCCGACGACGAGGTGGCCGTCGTGCTCGACGACGACGGTGCGCGGCACGCGGTGGCGGGCGGCACCGTGCTCGACGGCACCGGCATGGCCGACTACCGGATCGGCGGGACGGCGTGGCGCCTGCCCGCCGGCTCCTTCTGGCAGGCGCACCGCGACGCCGCCGCCCACTACAGCGCGCTGGTCGACCGCTGGACCGCCGACCTGCTCGCCGACGGCACCGTCGACGCGGGCGCGCGTGCATGGGACCTGTACGGCGGCGCCGGTGTCTTCGCGGCCGTGCTCGCCGAGCGAGGACTCACGGTGGACGTGGTCGAGACCGCCCGCGAGGCGATCGCCGCCGGCCGCGACGCGCTCGACGGTTCCCGGGTCCGCTTCCATCGCGGCGACGTCGCGCGGACCGTCGGCCGGCTGCGGGCACCCGGGCTCGTGGTGCTCGATCCGCCGCGCTCGGGTGCGGGCAAGGCCGTGATCGCGGCCATCGCCACCGCCGCCCCGCGGGCCGTGATCCACGTGGGCTGCGACCCGGCCGCCTTCGCCCGTGACCTGGCGCTCTTCCGGGACGCCGGGTACGCGGTGCGCGAGGCCGTCGCCGTCGATGCCTTTCCCGGCACCCACCATCTGGAGTGCCTCGCGGTGCTCACCACCGGCAGTGCGCCGTAAACTGGCCGGAGCGTTCGTTTGCGGTGTAAACACGAGGGATATCGGAAGGAGCGGCACGGCGGTATGAATCTGCTCAGCACCATCGAGTCCCCGCAGGACCTGCGTCGGTTGGACCAGGCGCAGCTGTCCCAGTTGGCGTCGGAGATCCGTGCCTTCCTCGTTGAGAAGGTCGCCGCCACGGGCGGCCACCTCGGCCCCAACCTCGGCGTGGTCGAGCTCACGCTCGCGATCCATCGCGTCTTCTCCTCGCCGGTGGACCCGGTGATCTTCGACACGGGCCACCAGGCCTACGTGCACAAGATCGTGACCGGCCGCCGCGACGAATTCGACACGCTGCGCCAGGCCGGCGGACTGTCCGGCTACCCGTGCCGCAGCGAGTCCGAGCACGACTGGGTCGAGTCCTCGCACGCCTCGGCGTCGCTGAGCTACGCCGACGGTCTGGCGAAGGCCTTCGAGCTCAAGGGCGAGCAGCGCACCGTGGTCGCGGTGGTCGGCGACGGCGCCCTCACCGGCGGCATGTGCTGGGAGGCGCTCAACAACATCGCCGCATCCGACCGGCCCGTGGTGGTGGTGGTCAACGACAACGGCCGCTCGTACGCGCCCACCATCGGTGGTCTCGCGACCCACCTGTCGGGCCTGCGCACCCAGCCCGAGTACGAGAAGCTGCTGGGCGAAGCGCGCCAGCGGCTGCGCAGCACGCCCGTGGTCGGCGAGCCGCTGTACTCCGTGCTGCACGGCATGAAGGCCGGCATCAAGGACATGCTCAGCCCGCAGGCACTGTTCGCGGACCTCGGCCTGAAGTACCTCGGCCCGATCGACGGGCACGACGAGGCGGCCGTCGAGGAGGCGCTGCGCCGCGCCCGCGACTTCGGCGGTCCCGTGGTGGTGCACGTGATCACCCGCAAGGGCAACGGTTATGAGCACGCCGAGAACGACGAGGCCGATCAGATGCACGGCATCGGCGTGATCGACCCCGTCACCGGTCTGCCCGTGGGCGGTGGCGGCGGCGCTGACTGGACCTCGGTCTTCTCCGAGGAACTCATCAGCCAGGGGGAGCGCCGTCCCGACGTGGTCGCGATCACCGGCGCGATGGCCGAGCCGACGGGCGTGGCCGATTTCGGCCGCAAGTTCCCCGAGCGGATGTACGACGTTGGCATCGCCGAGCAGCACGCGCTCACCTCGGCCGCCGGTCTCGCACTCGGCGGCATCCACCCCGTGGTCGCGCTGTACTCGACCTTCCTCAATCGCGCCTTCGACCAGTTGCTGATGGACGTCGCGCTGCTCAAGCAGGGCGTCACGGTGGTCCTCGACCGCTCCGGGGTCACCGGCCCCGATGGCGCCAGCCACCACGGCATGTGGGACCTGTCGCTCGCGGCCATCGTTCCCGGCCTGCGCGCGGCGGTCCCGCGCGATGCCACCCGGCTCCGGGAGGAGTTCGCCGAGGCGCTCGACGTCGACGACGCACCCACGCTGATCCGGTACGGCAAGGGCGCGGTGCCCGCCGATCTCGACGCCGTGCGCCGCCTGGACGACGGGGTCGACGTGTTGGTCGGCGACGGCGCCGCCGACGTGCTGATCGTGGCCGTGGGCGCCTTCGCGCACACCGCGGTCGACGTGGCCGCCCGCCTGCGCGATCAGGGCATCGCGGCCACCGTCGTCGATCCCCGCTGGGTGCTGCCCGTCCCGGGTTCGATCGTGGACCTGGCCCGCGCCCACCAGCTGGTGGTGACCCTGGAGGACAGCGGCGTGGCCGGCGGTATCGGTGCCGCGGTGACCGCCGCGCTGCAGCGTGCCGAGGTCGATGTGCCCACCCGGGTGCTGGGCATCGAACAGCGCTTCCTCGACCACGGCTCGCGCGGTGAGCTCCTCAAGGAGCTGGGGCTGACCCCGTCGGAGATCGCGTTCCGCATCACCGGGTGGGTCACGGCGTGCACGCCCACGGCGGTCCCGCAGGCCAGCGCGTCGAAGAACACCGCGTCGAAGAACTCGGCTTCCGCGACTGCGGCGGACAGCGCGGCGTCGGAGAATGCGGCGTCGTCGAACGCCGAGGTGCCGGTGGCCGGGCGGGCCCGCGGCTAGCGGTCAGTCGAGCTGACCGCGGTTCGCGGTCAGTCGAGCGCAGCGGCGACCGCGGCCACGGTCAGCTCGCGCTGCCATGTGCGCGCGCCCGAGGCGGCCAGCGCCGTATCGATCTCGGCGGTGCCGTGCGCCTTGTCGTCCCAACACAGCTGACGCACAGCGTCGGTCGGGAGCAGATTCTCCACGGGCACCTCGACCTGCTCGGAGATCTCGGCGAGCGCGGCCCGCACGCGGGCCAGCCGCTCGGCGGCCTCCGGGTTCGACTTCGCCCAGCGGTTGTTCGCGGGCACCCCGGTGCGGGGACCGTGCAGCGGGGGGAGCTGCGCATCGGACAGCGCGTTGGCGCGGTTGATCGCCCCGACCCAGCGCTTGGCGGTGCGCCGCATCCGCGGGCCGCCGAACACCGGCAGCGCGGTGAGCTCGGATTCCGTGGTGGGGTTCTTGGAGGCCGCGTTGATGATCGCCGCATCCGGCAGGGTGCGTCCCGGCGCCACGTTGCGCTGTTCGGCCATCTCGTCGCGCGCCAGCCAGAGCTCGCGTGCCCGTCCGAGTTGGCGTCGGGTGCGCAGCGTGCTCAGACCGGACAGTCGCCGCCACGGGTCCGGCTTCGGTGCGGGATCGGGGCGGGTGCGGGCGTACTCGAACTCCTCGAGCGCCCATTCGAGCTTCCCCGCGGCGTCCAGGCGCTCGTACGCCTCATCGCGCAGGTCCACGAGCAGCTCCACGTCGAGGGCCGCGTAGTTGAGCCAATCGTGGGGGAGCGGGCGGGTGCTCCAGTCGGCGGCGCCGTGCCCCTTGGCCAAGGCGTAGCCCGTGAACTCGGAAGTCATCGCCGCCAGGTTCACCCGCGGTTCGCCCAGGAGCCGCCCGGCCAGCTCGGTATCGAACAGGGCATCGCAGAGGAAACCGTCGTCGCGCAGGCACGGGAGGTCCTGATCGGCGGCGTGCAGCACCCACTCGACGTTCCGCAGCGCGTCGATCACCGGTGCCAGCCCCTCGGGCTCGTGGATCGGATCGAGCAGGAAGAGCCCGGAGCCGGTGCGCTTGATCTGGATCAGGTAGGCGCGGGAGGAGTACGTGAACCCGGACGCCCGCTCGGTGTCGAGTGCCACGGGGCCGGTTCCACGGCGCAGCGCGGCGGCGCATTCCGCGAACTCCTCGACCGTGGTGAGCGGTTCGGGAACGCCCTCGGCGGGCTCGGTGAGCGGGATTCCGGGGACCGGTTCCTGAGCGGCCTTCGCCACGGGCGGACCCTAGACCGAGCCGAGCCTGGTGATGCCGGCCGGCGGGAGGCCGGCGGCCATCTCCAGGACCGAGCAGAAGGCCTCGACGTGGCCCGCGAGATCGGGTGCGAGCGGCGTCCAGGACGCACGGAGTTCCAGCTGGTGCGCGCGGGGCGGACCCGCGATGTCGCCGTACCGCACCGACGAGGTGGCGGTCACGGTGCCGCCGAGGGCGGTCACCTCCTGCCCGCGTTCGGCGAGTGCGTCGGTCAGCCAGCTCCACGCCACCTCGGGCAGCAGCGGATCGGAGGCGAGCGTCTCGTCGACATCGGACTGCACGTACGCGACGAGGCGCATCAGGCCGTTCCAGGCCTCGTGACCGTGGGGATCGTAGAGCAGGATCAGGCGGCCGAAGGTCTCGCCGTCGGAATGCTCGGGGACCACGTCGGACTCGGGGGAGCGCACCTCGGCGCCGAGCGCGTAGCTGTACGGCGCCAGCCGCTGCGGCGGACGGATACTGCCGATCTCGATCTCGGGCCGAACCGCGGCGGTGTGCATCGAATCGACGGCCTCCCGGAAGGGGGCCGGATCGGCACTGCGTTGTCCGGCGCCGATCTCGGCGCCGTTCTCTCCCGCTCCTGGTTGACTCACAAATCGTGACGGTAGCCGCTCACCCGCGACCCGGGCGGGAGGCGCGCCGCAGGCGCAGGGCACCGGCGGCGCGCGGGCGTGACATGATCGATGGCGATGAGTGAGAATCTCGCGCCGGCGGTGGACGCCGGCCCCTCGTATCCGCTGCTCGCCGCCGCGGCCGGAGAGCGCCCGTCGCGGCGTCCGGTGTGGTTCATGCGGCAGGCAGGCCGGTCTCTGCCCGAGTACCGGAAGGTGCGTGAGGGTGTCGGCATGTTGCAGTCGTGCTTCATGCCGGATCTGGTCACCGAGATCACGCTGCAACCGGTGCGCCGCCATCACACCGATGCCGCGATCCTTTTCTCGGACATCGTGGTTCCGCTCAAGGCGGCTGGAATCGACCTGGACATCGTGAGCGGCATCGGTCCAGTGATCGAACAGCCCGTCCGGGACGCCGCAGCAGTGGCCGCGATGCCCTCGCTCGGCGCGGAACAGGTCGAGCCCGTCGCGGAGGCGGTGCGCAGCCTGCGTGCCGAGCTGCCGGCCGGAGTGGCGCTGATCGGCTTCGCCGGGGCCCCGTTCACGTTGGCCTCGTACCTCGTGGAGGGCGGCCCGAGCCGCAACCACGAGCGCACCAAGGCGTTGATGTACACCGATCCCACCACCTGGCACGCGCTCCTGGGCGCGCTCGCCGATATCGCGATCACCTTCCTGCGGGTGCAGGCCGACGCCGGGGTGCAGGCCTTCCAGCTGTTCGACTCGTGGGCCGGCGCGCTGTCGCTGGCGGACTACCGCGAGTACGTGCTGCCGCATTCCGCCCGGGTCTTCGCCGCCCTGCGCGAGACGAACGCCGCGCTCCCCGGCTTCCACTTCGGGGTGGGAACGGGCGAGCTGCTGGGGGCGATGGGCGAAGCCGGCGCCGACGTCGTCGGCGTCGACTGGCGCGTCCCGCTCGACGAGGCCGCGCGCCGCGTCGGCCCCGGCAAGGCACTGCAGGGCAACCTGGATCCGGCCACGCTCGCCGCGTCCTGGGAGACCGTCGACGCCCAGGTGCGCAGGGTCTGCGCGGAGGCCGATGCGGCCCTCGCCGCGGGCGCCACCGGCCACGTCTTCAACCTCGGTCACGGCGTGCTGCCGTCGACCGATCCCGAGGTTCTCACGCGCGTCGTCGAATTGGTGCACTCCCTATGAGCAATGTGGCCGTCGTCGGGGCGGGAATCTCAGGACTGGTCGCAGCCCTCCGCCTGGAGCAGGCCGGGGCGCGCGTCACGGTGTTCGAATCCGGGAACCGGGTGGGCGGGAAGCTGCGCTCGGAGACGGTCGGCGATGTCCGTCTCGACGTGGGCGCGGAGGCCTTCGTCCAGCGCCGCCCCGAGGTGCTCGATCTGGCCGCGGAACTCGGCCTCGCCGGCGAGGTGGTCACGCCCGCCGGACGCCGTCCGGCCCTGTACTCCGACGGAGCGCTCCGCGGCCACTTCGGTCGCACCCTGATGGGCCTTCCGAGCGATGCCGACGAGGTGCGGCTGCCGATGAGCTGGCGGCGAGGTGTCGACGTCTCGATCGGCGACCTGGTGCGCTCGCGCCTGGGTGACGAGGTGGTCGAGCGCAGCGTCGACCCGATGGTCGCCGGCGTCTTCGCCGCGCACGCCGACGACGTCTCGGTGCGGGCCGCGCTGCCCGCCCTGGCGGAACGGCTCGACGCGGGCGCGGACTCCCTGGGCACCGCGGTCCGCGATGCGCTCGGCGAACCGAACGATGCACCGATCTTCGGCACTTTCCGCGGCGGCTACCAGCAACTGCTGGACGCGCTGTCCGAGCGCCTCGGCGACCGGATCATGCTGGGCGCACCGGTGCCCGAGGTGCGCCCGCAATGGAACCTGCGCGGGTCGATGTTCGATGCGGTGGTGCTCGCCGTTCCCGCGCCGCAGGTGGGTCGCCTGGTGTCCGGGTACTACCCGGAGCTCGGTGCCGCGGTCGCCCAGATCCCCGCCGCGAGTTCGGCACTGGTCACGCTGCGCCTACCCGACGACACTCCGCTGCCCGATCTGTCGGGCGTGCTGGTGGCCAGCCGCGAACAGGTGAGTGCGAAGGCGATCACGCTGTCGGGCCGCAAGTGGGACCACATCCCCGACGGTGCCGTGCGGCTGTCCTACGGCAGGCTCGGCGTGAGCCGGATCGTCGACGATCTCGACGGTGGGCTCATCGCCGCGGCGCGGGACGATCTGGCGACCGTGCTGGGCGTCACCGCGGAACCGACGGCGGTCCACGTGCAGCGGTGGTATGAGGGCATCCCGGTGTACCTGCCCGGGCACCGCGACATCCTGGCCGCGATCGAGGCGGCTACGCCCGCCGGAATGGTGCTCGCCGGCGCCTACTTCGACGGTGTCGGCGTGCCCGCCTGCATCGCCCGCGCCGAAGCGGCTGTCAAGCGCGTCCTCGAGCATCTGTCCTAGCCCACGCGGCGCTCGGAGCGAGCCGCGTGGCAGGATGGGTGACGTGGCCAAACTGGATTACGCAGAGCTGAATTCGACCGTCCGCTACCTGATGTTCTCGGTCTTCTCGATCAGTCCGGGCGAGCTGGGCGACGAGGCCGCGCGCGATGCGGCGGCCACCGAGGCGGAGGCCTTCTTCGAGCGCATCCAGCAGGGCGATCTCGTGGTGCGCGGCGTGTACAACGTGGCCGGCATGCGGGCCGATGCCGACTTCATGATCTGGTGGCACGCGGAGAAGCTCGAGGATCTGCAGGCCGCCTACAACGACTTCCGGCGCACCACCGCGCTCGGCCGCGCCAGCGACCCCGTGTGGTCCTCGACCGCGCTGCATCGCCCCGCGGAGTTCAACAAGAGCCATATCCCGGCGTTCCTCGCGGGTGAGGAGCCGGGCGCGAACATCTGCGTGTACCCGTTCGTGCGCAGCCTCGAGTGGTACCTGCTGCCCGACGAGGAGCGGCGCAAGATGCTGGCCGATCACGGCCGAGCGGCGCGGGGCTACCCCGATGTCCGCGCGAACACGGTCCCCGCGTTCGCGCTGGGCGACTACGAATGGTTGTTGGCCTTCGAGGCGCCGGAGATGTACCGCATCGTCGACCTCATGCGCGACCTGCGGGCCACCGACGCCCGCCGCCATACCCGCGAGGAGACGCCGTTCTTCTCCGGACCGCGCGTGCAGGTGCGCGATCTCATCAACGCCCTGCCCTGAGGGGCGGCGCCCGGCTCAGGCGTCGCTGTCGGCGGTCCCCGAGTCGGGTTCGAGTCGCATGCTGATCGAGTTGATGCAGTAGCGCAGGTCCGTGGGGGTGCCGTAACCCTCGCCCTCGAAGACGTGACCCAGGTGGCTGCCGCAGTTGGCGCACAGCACCTCGACCCGGCGCATCCCGAGCGAGGTGTCCTCCCGCTCGATGATCGCGTCTCCGGCGAGCGGGCTGAAGAACGACGGCCACCCGCAGTGCGAGTCGAACTTCGCGTCCGAGCGGAAGAGTTCCGCATTGCAGGCACGGCAGCGGTACACGCCCGTGGTCTTGGTGTCGGTGTACTCGCCCGTGAACGGTGCCTCGGTGCCGGCCTGGCGCAGCACCCGGTACTCGGGTGCGGTCAGGCGCTTGCGCCATTCGGAATCGGTGAGTTCCAGCTTGGGGCGGGGAGTCGAATCGGAAGTCTCCGAGGAGGTGCTCATCCCTCCACGCTAACCGCGTGCGCCGTCGGGTGCCACCGGTCCGTCACCGTCGGGCTCCGCCTGCGGCGCAACGGCTACGGGCTCGATGCGTTCGTGCCGGCCGGGCTCCTCGTCCGGCGGCAGCGGACGGTCGATGCCGTACTCCAGCCGGCCCTCGGCGCGGGCGTCGAGGTAGCGGTAGACCAGCACGCAGAACGTGACCACGATGAGCAGGGTCCAGCCGAGCGTGCACTTGAGATAGGCCAGGCTGCGGCCCAGCGCCAGCCATTTCCCGGACAGCCAGAAGTCGTAACTGAGGAAGCCGTAGACGGCGAGCCACGCCGGCCAGTTGGCCACCACCGAACTGCGGTAGACGATCGTCATCAGCATCGGGAACAGCAGCATCGAGTAGTAGCCCTGGCCGAGCGAGCCGACCAGCCACTGGGTGGTCATGAGCACACCGGCGGAGGTGGACCACCACAGCAACTCGTTGCTGGTGCGGTAGTAGCGGTACAGCAGGTAGAGCGAGACGATCGCCATGATCACCACGGCGGCCTTGAGCAGGAAAGTGAGCCACGGGGGCAATCCGAAGTACTGCGCATTGCCGCTGATCGAGCTGTTGTAGTAGTCGCGAGCGACATTGAGGTACGGCATCGTGCGGGTGACGAACTCCCACGGATCGGCGGACAGTGCCATGCCTGCGGCCATCAGCACGATCGGAACTCCGATAGCGGTGATCAGCGCCTTCCACTGCCGGTTCACGATGATCAGGAGCAGGAACACCCCGAGGAGGGGTTTCACCGCGAAGGACAGGCCCAGCGGGATGCCCGCCCACAGGTCCTTGCGCTTGAGCAGCAGTGCCATGGCGACGACCTCGGCCAGCAGCACGAACAGGTTGAAGTTCGTGAATACCAGGGTGTTCGTGACGGCCTCGGTCATGACGGCGAAGAACAGGACGGCGGGCGCGACGGCCGAGTTCAGGCCGTAGCCGAACATCCGCAGCATCACGTACAGCGCCACCAGCAGCGCGATCGTGCTCAGCGCCACGAAGATGTTCCGCGCGGTCTCCGGGTCGAAGTAGCCGAAGGGCGCCATCAGCAGCGTGCCCGACGGCGGGTAGAGGTAGTGCGGATCGACGGTGTCGTAGTTCTCCACGTACACCGGCTCGTGCCGCAGGAATCGCACGGCGGCCGTGTACACCGTGGTGAAGTCGTCGGTCTTGGCGCGGTTGGGCACCAGCACGATGAGTCGTTGCAGCAGCGTCAGGATGGCGAGCGGCCACAGGATCCACTTGATGACGAGGACGGGGTCGGACTTCATCCGGGCGAGAGCTACTGGCACGGGTAGACCGTACCGAACCGGCGGGCTCAGGCGGGGCAGGCCCGGGTGCTCGGCGCCTCGAGTCGGTCCAGGTAGGCGACGAGCGCGTTCTGGACGCAGGCCGACCGGACCACGGCACCGTCGCCGATACCGCCCCAGGTGACGGCGGCGGGTTGGGCGCCCGCCACCGTGAGCTGTCCGTTGAGCGTCTCCAGCGCGTCGCGGGAGGTGAGCGGGTCGGCGGCCGCGGTGGCCACCAGGGACCGCACCGACAGCGGCGTCAGGGCCGGCGGCTCCGGCATCGAGGGCCAGGACGTGCAGTCGGCGAGGGTCAGCGCGGACGCGGCGCCCAGCCGGTACTGCGGGCCCCACTTCTCGGCGTTGGCCTTGGCCTGGTCGGGTGAGGCCTTCTGCACGGCGTCGGAGCAGCGGCCCACGAACTGGCCGTCACTGCCGAGGGCCTCGTCCGCGGTGCGCAGGATGGCGCGCAGTGGTGCGGGGTCGCCGGTGCGGGCGGCCTGGAGAGCGGGTGCGAGGGCGGCGATGCGGGCGTCACGGTCGCCGGCGCCGATGCCGAGGGTGGTGATCACCGCGCGCCGGACATCGGTGTCGGTGAACGGCGCCAACCGGCCCGCGGCGGCGCGGTCGACGACATCGCGGATCGCCCCGGCGGGGTCCGGTCCCAGGGCGCATGCCGGCCCGCACTGGCTCGCCAGCGCCTGCAGCGTGGCGCTGGTGCCCTTCGCGGCGTCCTCGGCCCGCGCGGCCTCGGGCGCGGAGTACCGGACGGGGGAGTCGAGGGCCAAGCGCGCCACCTGCTTCGGATGCTTCGCGGCGTACGCCAGTGCCGTGGTCGAACCGTCGCCGACGGCGAGCAGCGCCAGCGCGGGGACCCGCCACGCGCTGCGCAAAGCCTCCAGATCGTCGGCGGCGCCCGCGGCCGTGTACTCGGTGAGCGTCGCGGGGTAGGCGTCGCCGCAGAGGGTCGCGGCCTCCGTCGACGCCCGGCTGATCGCGGCCACGCGCTCGTCGAGAGGGTCGGCGGGACCACCTCCGGAGCGGAAGACGGATCGCTGTTCCGCGGTCCGGCAGGTCAGTGGGGCAGATCCGCCGAGACCGCGGCGGTCGATCGCGACCACCGGGCGGGTGGCGAGCAGCGGCGCTTCGCCCGCGGCGAGCGTGGTGAGCGCCCGTTGGCTGGTGAACTCGGTGCCGCCGACCATCACCAATGGGGGTGCGGTCGCGGGGGTACCGGGCACCACGGCGCGGGTCAGCGCGACGCGCAGGGGCGCCTGCGATTGGCCCAGCGCCACGGTGAGCGAGCCGCACTGCAAGGTCGCGTTGCCGGCGGCGGGTGCGTTGTAGCGGGCGGCGAGCTGGTCGGTGCAGTCCTGCCAGGAGATCGGATCGTTCTGGGGCGCGCGCCACTGCGGGGCCGCATCCACCGGGTTGGCCGAGCTCGACGGTGCGCCGCCCCCGCCGCCGGACCCGAAGTCCGTGACGTATCCGGGCGATGGTGCGGGCGACGGTGCGCATCCCGCGACCGCCACGGCGACCGCGACGAGGGCGGCGCCGACGGTGAGCGGTCGCACGGTACGCGGCTGAGGCATGGTCTTCACCCTAGCGACGTTCGCCGCGTGCCCGGGTCAGCGCAGCCAGCGTGTGTAGAGGAAGCCCTCGTCGTCGGCGAGCGCGTGCGCGGGCTTCCAGCGGTCGGTGGCGAGATCGGGGCCGGAGACGATCCGGCCGCCGTGACCGCCGACCACGCGGGGTGCGACGGTGAGGCACAGCTCGTCGACGAGGTCCTGGGCGAGCAGCGCACCCAGAACCCCGGGCCCGCCCTCGGCCAGCACGCGGCGCAGGCCGCGGCGCTGCAGGTCCGCGAGGACCTCGCGGAGATCGACCGAATCGCCGTGTCCGGAGTAGACGATCGGTTCCGGGCCGCCGTCCGGGTAGAGGCGTGGAGTCCGTTCCAGTTCGCCGCGGGTGATCACGGCGAGCGCGGGATGGCGTGGGGTTCCGTAGTCCTCGTCGCGCACCGTCGCCGCGCCCACCAGGACCACATCGGCGGCGGCGCGGAGCGCTTGGAAGACGCGGCGATCCCCCGGACCGCCGAGCGATCCCGACCGTCCGCCGGCCGTGGCGGCACCGTCGAGCGAGGTGATCATGTTGGCGCGCACGTACGGCCGGTCGCCGTCGTCGGGGTGGCGGTACAGCGCGGCGAGCGCCTCGGGATCCTCGGGAAGCGGGGGCGGCAGCAGCGCGGTCACCACATCGACGGTAGCCGAGGTGACCGGGCGAGTGACCTGCGGATAAAGTTCACCGCATGACGTTGCATCTCGTGGATCGCACACCGACGGTGACGCCGGAGCAGATGGTCGAGCAGCTGGTGCCGCCGGAGATGTTCAGCGAGGTCAGCTTCGACAGCTACATCCCGGATCCCTACGAGCCGAGTCAGGCTGCGGCGGTGCAGAGCGCCCGCGACTTCGTCGCCGACGTGAACAAGCTGACCAAGCAGCGGAACAAGAAGGGCCTGTTCGGCCGCAAGAGCACCCCGCCGCACGGTGTGGGCCTCTACCTCGACGGCGGATTCGGCGTGGGCAAGACCCACCTGTTGGCCTCGATCTTCCACAGCGTGCCCGCGCCCAAGGCCTTCGGCACCTTCGTCGAGTACACCCACCTCGTGGGCGCGCTCGGCTTCAACCAGTGCGTCGAGTACCTGTCGAACCACAGCGTGCTCTGCATCGACGAGTTCGAACTCGACGATCCCGGCGACACGATGGTCATGTCGCGGCTGCTCACCGAGCTCGCTTCGCGGGGTGTGTCGATCGTCGCCACGTCCAACACGCTGCCGGGACAGCTCGGTGAGGGGCGCTTCGCGGCGCAGGACTTCATGCGCGAGATCAGCAAGCTGAGCGCGGTCTTCCAGTCGGTGCGGGTCGATGGGCCCGACTACCGGCACCGCGACCTGCCGCCCGCGCCCGATCCGCTGTCGGACGAGGAGCTCGTCGCGATCGCCGAGGCCGATCCGACCGCCACCCTGGACACCTTCGATGCGCTGTCCGAGCACCTGTCGAAGCTGCACCCGTCGAAGTACAAGCAGCTGGTGGAGGGCATTTCCAAGGTGTGCATCAGCGGCGTGCACCCGGCCGACAACCAGACGGTGGCGCTGCGCATCGTGGTGCTCGCCGACCGCCTGTACGACGCGGGGATCCCGGTGCTCGTCTCGGGCGCGAAGCTCGACGAGATCTTCACTCCGGAGATGGTGGCCGGCGGCTACCGCAAGAAGTATCTGCGCGCCACGTCGCGCCTGCTGGCGCTGTCGCGTTTCGCCTCGGCCGACGCGAGCTAGCGCGCAGAAAGCGGAAACCCGCCCGGGGTCTTGTGGGCCGGGCGGGTGTCCAAGGGTGAGGGTGTCGGTGAAGTGAGACGCAGCTCACATCGCTGACGAGAAGTTACTGTACGGTATGTCGCGGATTCCGGGAAGCGGATTGTCGACGATGCCGATCAGGAGCGCGAGAACCGCGCGATCGCGGCCGACGCCTCCTTGATCTTCGCGGCGGTCTCCGCCTCGTCGCCCGAGCGGGCGGCGTCCACCACGCAGTGGCTCAGGTGGTCTTCCAGCAGTCCCAGGCCCACGGCCTGCAGGGCCTTGGTCATGGCGGAGACCTGCGTGAGGATGTCGATGCAGTACTTCTCCTCTTCGACCATCCGCTGCAGGCCGCGGGCCTGCCCCTCGATACGTCGAAGCCGCTTGAGGTACTCGTCCTTGTCGGACATGTAGCCGTGCGCGTGGTCGTGACCGGTTTCCGTGGTCGTCATGGTTCCAGTATTCACTTCTGCGGCCGGAAGCCGCGTAGCCGGAGGCTGTTGCTCACCACGAACACCGACGACAGGGCCATCGCCGCGCCGGCGAGCATCGGGGTGAGCAGGGCCGCCGCCGCGAGTGGCAGGGCCGCCAGGTTGTAGGCGAAGGCCCAGAACAGGTTGGTCTTGATCGTGGACAGCGTGCGACGGGAGAGCCGGATAGCGTCCACCACGGTGCGCAGGTCGCCGCTCACCAGGGT
Organism: Tsukamurella strandjordii; assembly: GCF_039525985.1. NCBI lineage: Bacteria > Bacillati > Actinomycetota > Actinomycetes > Mycobacteriales > Tsukamurellaceae > Tsukamurella > Tsukamurella strandjordii. Next base: position 666,224 of record NZ_BAAAII010000006.1, read on the forward strand.
GAGGTCCGCGGCCTCGATGGCGGCATCGGTGCCGGTGCCCATGGCGATGCCGAGATCGGACTGCGCGAGCGCCGCGGCATCGTTGACGCCGTCGCCCACCATGGCCACCGAGCGTCCCTCGCCCTGCAGACGCCGGACCGCGTCCACCTTCTGCTCGGGCAGGACCTCGGCGATCACCTCGTCGATGCCCACCTGGTCGGCGATGAACCGCGCCGCGGGCTCGTTGTCGCCCGTGAGCATGATCGGCCGCAGGCCCAGCCGCTTGAGCCGGGCGACCGCGTCGGCGGAGGTCGGCTTGATCTCATCGGACACCACTAGCACGCCACGGGCGGCACCGTCCCACCCCACGGCGATCGCGGTCTGACCGCGCCGCTGGGCCTCGTCGAACTCGGCGCGCAGGGCGTCGGGCAGGGGCATGGCCCAGTCCTCGAGGAGGACGGGGCGTCCGGCGACGACGGCGCGATCGTCCACCATGCCCTGGACGCCGAGGCCGGGCACGTTCACGAACTGCTCGACGCCGGCGAGCGTGCCGCGGTGCTGTGCGGCCTGCGCGATGGCGCGGGCGATCGGGTGCTCGGAGGCGGCCTCCAGTGCTCCTGCCATGGCGAGCACATCGGTTTCGGTCTCGTCTGCGGCGGCGTGCACGGCCTGCAGCTTCATCACGCCCGTGGTCACGGTGCCGGTCTTGTCGAGCACCACGGTGTCCACCGTGCGGGTGGACTCCAAGGCCTCGGGACCCTTGATCAGGATGCCGAGCTGAGCGCCGCGTCCGGTGCCCACGAGCAGGGCGGTCGGGGTGGCCAGGCCGAGGGCGCAGGGGCACGCGATGATCAGCACGGACACCGCCGCGGTGAGCGCCATCGACGCGGATTGTCCGGTGCCGAGCCAGAATCCGAGCGCGCCGACGGCGATCGCGATCACGATCGGCACGAAGACGCCGGAGATCCGGTCGGCCAGCCGCTGCGCCTTGGCCTTGCCGGCCTGTGCGTCTTCGACGAGGCGGCTCATCTGTGCGAGCTGGGTGTCGGCACCGACGCGTGTCGCGCGGATCACCAGGCGCCCACCGGCGTTCACCGTCGCACCCGTGACCGTATCGCCGGGGCGCACCTCGACGGGCACGGATTCGCCGGTGAGCAGCGAGGCGTCGATCGCGGACTGTCCCGCGACCACGGTGCCGTCGGTCGCGATCTTCTCGCCGGGGCGGACCACGAACTCGTCACCGACGGCGAGTTCGCCGATCGGGATCTGCGTCTCGACACCGTCTCGGAGCACGGTGGCGTCTTTGGCGCCCAGCTCCAGCAGGGCACGCAGGGCGGCGCCCGCCTGTCGCTTGCTCTTCGCCTCGAAGTAGCGGCCGGCCAGGATGAATGTGGTGACGCCCGCCGCGGCCTCGAGGTAGATGTTGGCGGTACCGTCCATCCGCTCGATGGTGAAGCTGAACGGGTGGGTCATGCCCGTCACGCCGGCGGCGCCCCAGAACAGCGCGTAGATCGACCAGCCGAAGGCGGCGAGCGTGCCGATCGACACCAGCGTGTCCATCGTGGCGGTGCCGTGCTTGAGGTTGGTCCACGCGGCGCGGTGGAAGGGGAGGGCGCCCCACACCACGACGGGCGCGGCGAGCGTCAGCGAGAGCCACTGCCAGTAGTCGAATTGCAGCGCGGGGATCATCGCCATCGCGATCACCGGGACGGTGAGCGCGACGCTGATGAGGAGGCGCTGGCGCAGCGCGTCGGCGGGTTCGTGGGTGCGGCCCGACGGTTCGCCGTCGGCGCCCTCGCCCGCGGGGGCGGGTACGTGGGCGGCGTATCCGGCCTGCTGCACGGCGTCGATCAGTGCCGCGGTATCGGTGCCAGCGGGGGCGGTCACGTGCGCCTTCTCCGTCGCGAAGTTGACGGTGGCGGTGACGCCGTCGAGCTTGTTCAGCTTGCGCTCGATGCGGTTGGCGCAGGAGGCGCACGTCATGCCCTCGATCTCGAGGTCCACCGAGGTGGTGGGCGCGTGGGTCTCAGTGGCCATCGTGGCCCCCTTCGCTGATCGACGGTGCGGTGGCGTGCGGGCCGGGCTGTTCGGCCGTGGGGCCGACGGCGGAGCCCACGGCGAACGCGGCGGCGAAGACCACCGCCAGGCCGGCTGCGTAGGTTCCGATCTTGACCATGGGATTCATGGCTTCTCCCGTCCTCGACACTCCATCAACATACTATACCCCCCTAGGGTATGCAAGACGGTGCCTGACCAGCGGTTCGGGGAGCCGGCCAAGCGTGAAACGCGGGCTCGCGCGAGTCTGATCATGAGGAAGCGCATCGTCGGCGATTCTATACCCCCTAGGGGTAGAAAGTAAGCGTCGCGTACGACTGTGTGGTCCCATGGGGAGGTGATGGTGGGCACGGCGATCGGGGTGATCGCGGGGATGTGGTGGGTGCTCGGTCCGGGGCGGGAGGGAGTGAGCGCGCCGGCCTGGGGCGTCTGCGTCGCCGTGGTCGCGTTGCTGGGCGCCGCCTCGCTGGTCCTGGCCCGACGGTCCGCGCCGCGGGCGTCGGGGGCGCCGTCCGGCCGGGGATTCGTGCGCAACCCGCGCTATTGGGCCGCGGTGGCCGTCGAGGTGGTTCTGGTCGTCGTGGGGAACCGGGTTGCGGTCGTGTCCGGTCGCCGGGATCTGTCGCTGAGCATCGTCCTCATCGCCGTCGGGGTGCATTTCCTTCCGTTCATGTGGCCACTCTTCGGTCGCTGGAGCGCTGCCTTCGGAGCCCTGGGTTTCGTGCTCACGGCGTGCGGCGTCGGCGTGGCGGCCGCGCGCATCGGTGGGGCTCCGGAGTGGGTGTTCGGCGTGGTCGGCGGAATCGTCCCGGCGCTCGCGTTCACTGCGATACCGCTGGTGGTCATGGGTTTTGGCCGGTCTCGACGTGTAATGGTTGAAACGTCTGATGAACCGGTCGCACGCTGATCGTCATGAACGAGAACGAGACGCAGCTGCATGCCTGGCAGACCGAATCGCACCACCCGACCAGCGAGGGGATCGTGCTTTACCAGCGGTGCGTATGCGGCGCGCGACGGATCGCGACGGTGGGCGAGAGCACCGCGGTGCCCGTGTCGTACCCGGAGACCACCGTCCAGGCGGGATGATCGTCTCGTGCAGTTCGACCACGACAACATGACCGGTGTGCGGCTCACCGTCGACCTGGTGAACCTGCGGGCCGACGGTGCGTGGTCCGAGGCCGCGGTCGCCGCGGTCCTGCAGGACCACGAGATCCGCCGGATCGAACTGGACGACGACGTGGTCCGCGATCTGGGCGTGTGGACCGACCAACTGCGGGCCCCGTTCCTCACCGCCGCGGTGGAGGATCGCTGCGCTGCGGTGAACCGCTTGCTGTCGACGGGGACGGTGGGCATCTACCTCACCGCGCACGACGGACTGCGCCCCCATCTGCATTTCACTCCCGAGACCGAATCGCTCCTCGGGCGGGTCCGGGCGGTCACCGCGGGTGGGCTCGCGATCTTCACCACGGAGGCCGAGGGCGCGCGACTGGGCGCCTGCGCCCGCGAGGGATGCGCGAAGGTGTTCGCCGACACCAGCCGTGGTGGGCGGCAGTCGTACTGCTCGTCGCGGTGCGCCAACACCGATGCCGTTCGGCGGCACCGGCGTTCCTAGATGGGGGAGATGGACCGTCGCTTCTGCGGAACCCGCGGCTGCCGCCGCCGCACCCGGCCCAGCGCCTCCGCGAGCATCGGGCGTGTCGCGGACGGGAGCACCACATCGTCGATGCCGAAGCCGTCCGCGGCGAGCAGCGGGTCGACGTTCGCCTGGAACAGGGTGATGAGGTCGTCGCGGGCCTTCGCCGGGTCGGGTGCGGACTCGTACTGCGTGCGGAAGGCGAGGTCGACCGCGCTCTCGATGGGGATCGCGCAGATCTCCGCGGTGGGCCAGGCCAGCGAGAGGTCGGCCTCGATGCTGCGACCGCCGCCCATCGCGATGTAGGCCGCGCCGTAGGCCTTTCGCGTCACGATCACGAATCGCGGCACGGTGGCCGCCGCGAGTTCGTAGCCGAGGCGTGCACTGCGCCGGACGAGATTCGTCTCCTCGGCACCCGCTCCCACCAGGAAGCCGGGCAGGTCGATGAGGATCAGCAGCGGCAGACCGAAGGTGTCGCACACCGCGATGAAGTGTGCGGCCTTCTCGCACGCGTTCGCGTCGAGCGCGCCGGCGTGGAAACGCGGCTGATTCGCGACCACACCCACGGGGCGGCCGTCGATCCGGGCGAAGGCGGTCACGATGTTCGGCGCGTGCAGCCGCTTGAGCTCGAAGACGGTGTCCGCGTCCGCGATCGCCTCGATCACGTCGACCACGTCGTAGGCCTGCCGCATCGACGACGGGACGAGCGTATCGATCGCCTCGGCGGTGTCGCCGGGTTCGTGCGGGCCGGCGGAGAGCACCGGCTCGGCGGTCGCGGAAGCCGGCAGGTAGCTGAGGAAGGCGCGGATCGCGTCGACCGCCTCCTGTTCGGTGTCGGTGACCACGTCCACCACGCCGCGCTGCGCCTGCAGATCGGCGCCGCCGATCTCGTCGTTCGTGAGGTTCTCGCCGGTCGCGGCCTGCACCAGGGGCGCCGACGAGATGCCGATGGTGCCCATCCCGCGGACGATGGTGACGAAATCGCAACACGCCGAGATGTTCGCCGGCGCACCGAAACCCGGACCCATCATGGCGGCGACGAGCGGCACGTGTCCGGACAGATCGGCCAGGCGCAACAGCAGCCGCGAGCCCGGCGCGGCGAGGCGGGAATCAAGGGCCTCCTGCATCCGGTGTCCGCCGCCGTCCATGAGCATGATCAGCGGGATCTCGTCGAGCAGGGCGCGTTCGGCGCACCGATCCAGCTTCGCCATGCCGGTGGCGCCGTTGCTGCCGCCGAGCACCGTGAAGTCGAAGGCCGCGATCGCCGCTGGGCGGCCGTCGATGTAGCCGATGCCCGTCACCACCCCGTCGCCGGGGGCGACGAGGGGAGCCGCGCCCTGCTGCGCCGGGCCCGGTCCGGCCAGCGCGCCGAACTCGTGAAATCCGCCGTTCGCGAGCAGCGCCACCCGTTCGCGGGCAGTCATCTTGCCTCGCGCGTGCTGCTTTGCCACCTTGTCGGCGCGCGCCTCGTCGGTGACGGCCCGGTACGCCTCGCGTACCCGGCTGTTGAGCGCCTCCTCCGGGCTGGTGGTCGACGGTGCCTGCGTGTTCTCGGTCACGATCGGAAGCTAGCAGCCCGTCCGATTGGGTGGACACTTGGGCACGAACTGTCTATCCAAGAGCGGGACTAGGACGATTCCGGAGGCCTGCAGCGATGAGGCACGCCGTCGCGGCGGCAGCCATTGCCAACGGGAAGCCACGATGCTGTGACAGCGACGCGACCGTACCGAACACGGCAATGCCGCCGCCGGCTCCGAGGGCGAATGCCACCTCCTGCACAGCACCGACCTGAGCCACCTGGTCGGGATTCGCCGAAGCGAAGAGCGCCGAGGTGCCGAGCGTGCCGACGATACCGAAGCCGAGGCCGACGAGCGCCAGCCCGGCGATCATCGTGCCCGGGAGGAAGGCCACGGTCAGCAGGCCCACGGCTTGGAGAATCAACGCGGCGCGCAGCGCTGTCGAAGGCGGGAGCCGGTGTGCGACAGCGGGGGCGCATAGTCCTCCCGCGGTCGTTGCCACAGCCTGGGGAAGCAGGACGATCCCGGTCGCGAGCGGCCCTCGGCCGCCCGCCTGCAAGTAGATGCTCAGGAGGTAGACGGCGGCGGCACCCGCCCCCGACGAGATCAGCATCGAAACCGTCGCAACGGAGAAGCGGCGTCGTGCGAACATCGACACGTCGATCATGGGGTCCGTCAGGCGGCGTTGCCGCCGAACGAACCAGATCAGCAACGCCGACGCGGCTATTGCCGTTGCGCTACTCGCAATGGGTGCGGCGGCGAGATGGTGGACCGAGTAGACCGCGAGCCCGAGACCGCCCGCCGACGTGACGATGCTCGCTGGATCCCACGTCACCGGTCCGGCCGAGCGGGTCTCGGGCACCATCGCCAGGGTCAGCAGAAGCCCGACCGCCGCACATGGGACCGATATCCAGAACACCGAGCGCCATCCCGCAATCTCCGTCGCAGTGCCGCCCACGATAGGACCGATCGCCGCGGCCGCGCCGAACACTGCCACCCACCACCCGTTGGCCACGGTGCGCGCGTTCCCGTCGAACACGGCGCCGATCGTTGAGACGACGCCCGCCACGACCATCGCCCCAGCGACCCCCAGAGCGCTGCGACTGAGGAGGAGCACCGCACCCGTCGATGCCGTCGCCGCGGCTGCGCTGGCAGCGCCGAACAACACCAAGCCCGCAACCAGCAGGCGCCGGCGACCGAGGGCGTCGCCGGCCCGCGCCGCACTCACGATGCCGATCGCCAGGCACAGCGGATAGATATCGGCGATCCAGGTCCGCAAGGTTGCCGATAGGGCGAGGTCGTCCGCGAGGCGCGGGAGGGCGGTATTGATCATGCCCACCGCGAGGCTCGTCGTCAGGATCCCAGTCAGTAGTGGTACCAGGATTCGCCAATCGGGCCGAGTCTTGCTGGGGGTAGCAGTCGGACAGTTCACGTTTCGAGGGTGCAGGAGCAATTCGCGGGAAACAAGAACGCACAACGGAGTCACTCGGTGACAAAGGGGATAGCGCGCAGGTCGAACCATGCACGCCTGTGCGGTGGCATAGTCACAGTCGTGGAAGCACCGAGTAGCGGCCGTGCGCGTACCCGCAAACTGGTGGAGAACTCCCATCCGGTGTGCGCGGCCGAGATCACCGTGGCCGTGCTCGGCGGGGCATGGAAGCCGACAATTCTGTCCGAACTGGATCGGCGCGGGGTACTCCGCTTCAACGAGTTGGCACGAATTCTTCCGAGCCCCACACCGCGGGTCCTGGCTCGGCAGCTCCGCGAGCTGGAACAGGACGGCCTCGTTGACCGAGAGGTGTATCCGGAGGTACCGCCTCGCGTCGAGTACCGCCTCACCGACGCGGGCCGAGGGGCGCTGCCCGTCCTTGAGTCTATGACGGCGTGGGGGCGTCGGTTCTCCGAGTCGTACCCATCGTCACCCGATGGCGAGGACCGTTAGCCGGAGCCGTTCCGTCGCCACGGAAGGTCGGGTGTTTCGCCGGGGACGTACCCTGAGTCTCGAGCGAGATCCACCGCTTCCACAAAGTGAGCAGCGAGATGCCTCGGTTCGTGGGCGTCGCTGCCGAACGTCACCTGTTGCCCGCCCTCCTCCGCCCACCACTGCGTGAGCCACGGACGCATGATTCCGGTGTTGATCTCCAGCACGAGGTCGGTTTGCGCGATCGCGCGGAGGGTCTGGCGGAAGTGGTTCTCGAACCTGCTCGGTTGGAACTCGCCCGCCCGTCGCGTGGGCCAGGTCCGTACTGCATAGTCGAGGTGACAGAAGACCTCGAACAGGTCCGCGGCCTCTAGCATCCGGTGTGCCTCGTCGAGGTACGCGAGGATCACCTCGTCCGCCGGCCACATCGAATACACCGTGTTGGGTTCGAACCTGTCGCCTCCGACGGGCAGCGTGTGCAGTGATCCGTTGATCCGGTCGAATCGTGATGTGAGGGCCCGAATGCGGTCCGGATGCACGTGAGGTTGTCCGACCTCGACGCCCGTCAGGATCCGGACCGTCGGGAACTCGGCGCGGCAGCGTTTGATCGCGGCCGAATAGCCGTCCACATCGAACTCTGGCACTGCGACATAGCCCTCGTCAGTGAGCAGCCTGCGCTGATGCTCCAGGAGATCGTCGGTGGTGGACCGCCAATTGATGTCGAGGTCGAGGTGCTCCGTGAACACCATGCCGGGAAGCCCGATTTCGAGTGCCCGCACACAGGTCGCGGCCATTCGCCCGGCCGCGCCGGACGACGGGCCGCCCGTGTCCCACGACCACTCACTGTGGACGTGGCCGTCGACAGGGAGAGGGCCACGCGTCATGCCGCGACACTAGCGCGGGTGCGTTGCCCGTTCCGCAGCGTCGACGGTCTGCGCCAGGAGCACCGCTATGGTCATCGGGCCGACGCCGCCGGGAACTGGGGTGATCATCGCCGCGTGGCGGGACGCCCCCACGAAATCCACGTCACCGACGTTGCCCGGGTTGTAACCGGCGTCGATCACCACGGCGCCGTGCGCGATCCACTCGCCGCGGATCAACTCGGGCCGCCCGACGGCGGCGATCACGATGTCGGCAGCTGCGACGTGCCGTGCGAGATCACGCGTTTTCGAATGGCACACGGTGACGGTGGCATCGCGCTGCAACAGGAGCGCGGCCATCGGTTTGCCGAGGATGGGGCTGCGTCCGACGACCACCGCGTGTGAACCAGAGGGGTTCACCTCGTAGTGGTCCAGCAGGCGAAGGATGCCCGCGGGCGTGCAGGATTCGAATCCGGCCTCTCCGAACGCCATGGCGGAGAAGGATGCCGAGGTGACCCCGTCGACGTCCTTCGTCGGCGTGATGGCGTCGAACGCCGCCCGTTCGTCGATGTGTTGGCCGACGGGGTGCTGGAGCAGGATGCCGTGCACCTCCGGATCGCCGGAGAGGGCGTTGAGCACATCGACCAGTTCGGCGGTGGTCGTCTCGCGAGCGAGCTCGACGTGTCGGGTGTCCAGGCCGAGCTGGGCGCTCCGTCGTTCTTTCATCCGGACGTAGGTCGCCGAGGCTGGGTCGTCGCCCACGAGCACGGTTGCGAGCGTAGGACGGACACCGTTGGCGGTGAACAGCTCCTGTGCGCGGCGCGCGGTGTCGGCGTTGGTGGTTCGGGCGAGCAGATCGCCACGCATGACTACGGGGGATGCGGACACGGTGCCTCCTGGGTCGGTGTGCCCAGGCGCACGGCGTAGCGGTCGCGGATCGGTCCCCGGTGGTGCTCCACCTTGCGCGCCAGTCGCGATCCAGCTCCAGGCTACGGCACCATGCGCTCGAAGACCGTGTTCATCGCTGCGAATCCGCGACGGGTGAAGTAGTCCTGCGCAGTCGCATTGAAGGCCCACGAATCGAGTCGGAGCCACGAGGCTCCCGATGCGCTGGCGAGCGACTCGCAGCCTGCGAGCAGAGCGGACGCCACACCGGACCGCCGGGCGTGCGTTGCGACCGCCAGCTGGTGGATGTAGATGTTCGTCATTGCGCGGCGGAACGGTGTGGCGATTCTCCGTTGTTGCTCGCAGAGGATGAAGCCGAGCACCTCGCTTGCACGGACCGCTACAAGCAGGTGGTGCTGCGGCTGGTCGATCGCGGCAGCCATGAAGGCCTCGATCTGGTCTGGGGCCGGAGCTACGAACAGATCGGGGCGCGCGGTGAAGTGCAGATCCTGGACCTCGACGCCGAGGGCCGCGACCGCTCCGAGGTCGGTGGCGGCCGCCGCTCGGACGATCAGGTCGGGTGCACCGTCGGACATGGTGCGCATCCTGCCACGCGGCGGAACCGCCCTCGGTCATCGACCGGCTGCCGTGACCGCCGTCCGTGCCTTCTCTCGCTCCAGCAAGAAGTGGACGAGGTGCTGCTGGGCGTAGGTCCACGCGTTGTTCGCGACCCAATACAACAGGATCGCGATCGGCAGGACGGGCCCGGCGACGACACTGCCCAGCGGCATCACCCACAGCATCAGCGTCCGCATGAGGTCCGCCTGCAGTGCGCCGGCGGCGTCGGCGGTCTGGTGCCGTAGCGAGAATCGCGCGTTGATGTGGGTGACGATGCAGGCGATCGCCATCAGCGGTATCGCCACCGCCGCGATCATGGTGACGCTGGGCATCCCGCCGAACTGCGCGAAGGAGGCGAGCACGCTGTCGGAGTTCGACATCGAAGCGGAGATGGGTGCACCGAAAAGCCTGGCGCTGAGGAAGGACTGGACATCGTGCGCGGAGAAGACGTAGTTGGCGGTGGTCGCGTTCTGCTCGGGCGTGAGGCCGAGTTGCCCGAGTCCGGTTCCGGTGCGATTGAACGACCGGAGCACGTGATACAGACCGAAGAAGACCGGGACCTGCACGAGGGCGGGCAGGCAGCCGAGGAGTGGGCGAACACCGTTCTCGCGCTGAAGCCGCTGCGTCTCGACGGCCAGTTTTCGGGCGTCCTTACCGTGCTTGGTGCGCAGCTTCTCCAACTCGGGCCGCAACTTCTGCACCCGGCGATCGGTGCGTGCAGCCACGATTGCGGGCCACAGGAGGAGCGCGCGCACGGTGAAGACGAGGAAGGCCACGGACAGAGCCCAGGCGAAACCGTTGTCGGCGCCGAGCGCGGCACCGAGGACGCGATGCCACAGCCAGAGGACGGCGGAAATGGGGTAGTAGACGAAATCGAGCATGGGAGAGCACCTCGCAGGCGTGAAAGCGCGCGCGTGACCGCGACGCGCGTGAGTGATGGGACGCGTGCGGCGTGTGGTGAGAGCTACGCCGCGAAAGCGGCGATGCCCGGTGCTCGGGGCCGACGGGGCCGCCCGGCCCCGTTCGGCATGAAGCTGCGGCGGTATGCGCCGCGGAGCCGGTGATCCGGCGCTCGTCCGGTCTTCGGGCCCGACGGTGCGCGGTGGTCCCGATCGGCTGCGGCGTGGCAGACCGCTGCGACAGCGATCGCGAGGGCGATGCCGACGAGTGCCGCGGCACCGTCGGCCACCGTGATGCTGGCGACGAACATGGCGACGACCGCCATCCACGGTGCGAAGGACTGTCCCCGGCGGGGCAGTCGCGCAAGGACGTCGATGATCACGTGACCAGGCTACAGAAATGGCTGAAGCCCCGGCCGCATACGCGACCGGGGCTCCTGGAGCGGATGACGGGATTCGAACCCGCGACCCTCACCTTGGCAAGGTGATGCGCTACCACTGCGCTACATCCGCCTGCTGTTGAGGCTCGTCATAACTTACACGAGCCGGAGATCGCGCTTCGAAGGGGGTGGGGGATAGCGGGATTGGGCACGCCGCCGCTGGTCACGGGAGTCGGAGACGAGCAGCCGTGGAGTGTCGGCCGCGGCAGCGCGCGGCGATCGATGGTCGGTGCCGATGCCCCCGAATGCAAAAAGACCCGCTGTCTCCAGCGGGTCTTCATGGTGCGCGATACTGGGATTGAACCAGTGACCTCTTCCGTGTCAGGGAAGCGCTCTCCCACTGAGCTAATCGCGCGTAACAAGAAGTGGTGCTCAGCCGCTCCGTTGCGGAGTGGCTGAGCGTGTTGGAGGCGGCGACGGGAATCGAACCCGTGTGCACGGCTTTGCAGGCCGTTGCCTCACCACTCGGCCACACCGCCACGGTAAGCCCACTTCGAGCGGATGACGGGATTCGAACCCGCGACCCTCACCTTGGCAAGGTGATGCGCTACCAACTGCGCTACATCCGCAATCACAGCCGGACCGGCCCTTTCGGCGCCTTTCCGGTGCGAGAGAGAACAGTACGTGAACATCGAGCGCTTGCCAAATCGCCTGGTCACCCTGTGTTCGCGTCGCAATCGGTGAGGTGGTGAAGCATCGTCCTGCCTCGTCGACTTACCTGGCTGAGGATAGCCGCAGGTAAGCGCCCCGATTACCCTTCCGCTCAGACGTCGTGTTAATGTTCTCTCTCGTTCGGCTGAGCGGTAACACGAAGCCGAGCGAAGCTTCGGTCCTATGGCTCAGTGGGAGAGCGTCCCCTTCACACGGGGAAGGTCGCTGGTTCGATCCCAGCTAGGACCACCGAAAAACCGCCTGGTGACAGGCGGTTTTCTTCGTTCTCGGGTGGCTTCGAATTCAGCGTGACCGGACGCGTCGCGCGCCACTGATGATGAGGTCGTAGGCCCGGTGCCACAGGATCTCCGCCGGCCCGCGATCGAACGTGCGCAGCCACAACCAGGAGAACGCGATCAGGATCGCCGAGATCGCCAGCCACGCCCCCACGGCCGCCGCGGGATAGTTCAGGCGCGCGAAGAAGTCGCGGTCGAACACAAGGTACTGCCCTAGGACACCGAGGATGTTCTGCAGGAGGTAGCACGTCAGAGCCATGCGTCCGACCAGGGACATCATGGTGCCGGTCCGCCCGAAGCCTCCGCGCCGGACGCCGTACTCGGTGACCAGGGCGAGCAGACCGAAGGACACACCGGCTGCGAACAAGTAACGGCCCCACGAGCTGTACTCGGGGAACAGCACGCTCACTGTGAAATCCGCAGGCAGCGCAACCCCGAATCCCACGGCCATCAGCCAGTACCGAAGTCGCCGGCCGCCGGCCTCGAAGACGCCGTGGCGGTACACGGCTCCGCCGAGGAGGAACAACGCCACCGCCATCACGACGAGGGTGGGGAACTCGGCGTTGATCATGAAGGCCTGCGGAAGGTTCTGCAGGTTGTACAGCGTCAGGTCCCACCAGCCGATGTCGGTCGAGCCCTCGGGGAGCTGCGGGCCGGGTGGGGGCGGCGGCATACCGCCGTTGTCCTGGAGGGTGAGGTAGACGAGATAGCCGATGTGGACGGCGAGGAAGAGCGTCGCCAGCCAGAGTTGAATACGGTCACTGAACAGCACGAGGAACGCGACGATGAAGGCGACCACTGCGTACGCGCGCAAGACATCGAACTGGACCACGAAGATGTAGTTGACGAGACCGTCGAGGAACAGAAGTGCACACCGTACGGGGTAGGTGCCCGGCCATTGGCGGCCGTGCCGCTGCGCCGACCGCTGTTGGATCACCACGCCGATCCCGAACATGATCGTCAGCAGGCCGAGGAACTTTCCGTTGGGAATCCATGACAGGAAGGCCACCACGCCGCCTTGATCTGGCGGAACCTGTGATGCCGCAGCGGCACCGCTTCCGGGCGCAGTGAAGATCCAGATGTTCGTAGCGAGTGTGCCCAGAATCGCGATGCCCCGCAGCACATCGAGCGTCGGCAGGCGTGTCCCCGTTGCCGCGTCAGTCGTACGGACGGTGTCGGATTGCTGTACGTGTGCGCCCGCCATGCCTCGAGTCTCTTCGCGAGCCAAGGTGCCTGGAAGACGGCGACTGTCCGCACTCTCTGCCCGAGTGGATGGACGTGGGCGTCGATCGGCGGGGGCGCTCGTCTGACAACTGCGCGGAGGCCGGGACAGTGCGACGCGGGCTCCGTAGCGTAGCCCGCATGATGATCAAACTCGAGAACGTCGGAATCGCGGTGCGAGACATCGAGGCGACGATCGCCTTCTTCACGGATCTGGGTCTGTCGGTGGTCGGAAGACAGACCGTGAGCGGCGAATGGGCAGACACCGCCGTGGGACTGGACGGAAATCACGCCAAGGTCGCCGTGCTCCGAACTCCCGATGGGCACGGGATGATCGAGCTGTTCGAGTACATCCACCCGGACGCGATCGAGACGACTCCCACGCTGCCCAACGAGATCGGCATGCACCGAATCGCGTTCTCAGTCGACGACATCGACGAGGCCCTCGCGATCGCCGCGCGGCACGGATGCCATCCGCTCCGCGGAGTCGCGACGTACGAGGACGTCTACAAGCTCACGTACCTGCGCGGCCCCAGCGACATCCTGGTGATGCTGGCGCAGGAATTGAAGAAGGGCTGATGGTGCGCCATCGAAGTCGCGGAGTTCTGACTCCGCCGTCGGCGATGGTTGCTCTGAGGTGGTAATCGACTACGCGGCGCCCACGAAGCTGACTGACCTGCGGTCGGTCCATCGAGCCATGCTCGCGAACGTCGAGCAGGACCCGGTCGAGCTGTGTCGGCCGGTTGCCTCGCTGATTGTTCAACCCTCCGATGTGCGCGCCTCCGGTACCTCGCTAGACCGGCTCTCGGAAAAGGACATCCGACGAGCAAGCGAGATCGTTGCGCGACTCCGCGAAATGGATCCGGCGCCATTGACGGTGCCACGTGAACCGGACAAACGCGTAGTCGGCACGTGCCGTCACTTCGCGGTCCTCGCATGCAGCATCCTCCGGCGATGCGCGATCCCGGCCCGAGTGCGATGCGGATTCGCCACATACTTCGTACCGAATCGCGCAGTGGACCACTGGATCGTCGAATATCTCGTCGATGATCGTTGGATACGGATCGATCCCGAAATACTCGGGGGTTCCGTGCTTGATCGGCCTGATGATCTTCGCCCCGGAGAGTTCCTGTCAGGGGCGGAGGCATGGCTCGCCTATCGGAACAACAGGGTCGATGCGATGGAGTTCGGTGTTTACGGCACGGAGAACTGGGGGCCCGCTGAGATTCGGGGGAACCTCGTGAAAGACCTCGCCGCGCTCAACAGGGTGGAAATGCTGCCGTGGGACGAGTGGGGGCGGATGACCGAGGCCTATGACGGACGCACTGGTCCCGATTACGATGCTCTTCTCGATCAGGTTGCGGCCGTGTGTTCGGGAGACGACCTTTCGCAGATTTCCACGGTGTACGGACATCCCGATCTGACAGTTCCGGACGAATTGATCGTATGACTTGGCCGAGGGCGCGACGGTCAGGTCGGGTGATTCGCCCGTTCGACGCTCGGACCCAGGTGCTTGTCGGCGGCTTTGGAGACGATCGTGTTGAACACGGATGCCATCTCGACGTTGCCCGCGTGACCGGTGTCGAGCTCGATGAGGTGTTCCAAATGGCCGGTGTCGTCGAGCGTCTTCGCGATCGCCCGCCCCATCCACGGCGGCGTCAGCTTATCGACTCGTCCGATGGTGACCGTGGTCGGCGAGGCGACGCTCCGAACCGCGGCCGCGCCCAGATCGAGATCGATGAGGGCAGCCGCGGCGCCGGCGCGGGTCACCGGGTCGCAGCGCCGGACGATATCGGCCACGAACGCCGCCTGGGCCCTCGTCGCCGTCCGCGGGTTCATCGTGCGCTGTCGAACCGCCTCTCGGACGACGGGGCCGCGCGGGATGCGGATCGGTGTGCCCAGCACCAGTTTTCCGAGAGCGACCGGCGCCGGGACCACGCCGTTGAGGAGAGGGAAGATGCGCGTGCCCCGCGCCAATCCTCCCGTCGTGGTGTTGGCGAGGACGGTGGCTGCACTGGTCCGTGCCGCCTGCTCGGGGTGTCTGTGCCACCAGGCCATGAGGGTGATGCCGCCCATGCTGTGTCCGACGGTGACGGCACGGCCGCCTCCCATCACGTGGTCGATCACCGCCGCGAAATCGTCCGCGAGCACGTCCGCGGTCAGGGGAGTGCGCCCTCGTGAGCTGTGGCCGTGGCCGCGCTGGTCGTAGGCGATCACGCGATAGGACGACGCGAGGGCGTCGATCTGGGGCTTCCAGTACTCGATACGGCAGGCCCAACCGTGGGAGAGCACGATCGTCGGGGCATCGGATGCGCCGAAGGTCTGCACTCGCAGGCGCGCACCGTCTTCTGTCGTGACCTGCGTGGTCTCGGCGATGTGAACCGTCATTCTCGCACGCTACGACATGATAGAGATTCTTGCTACTTCTATCGCGAACTTGGTTGAATGTTCGGTCCGGCCCGGTGATCGCGCGCGAGACGCATCGCGCCGAACGCCACCACTGCCGCGCTCGTGATCCCGCATCCTGCAATGGCGGCGGGGAGTGAAACCAGATCGGCACCGGCGCCGATGACAGGTGGCCCGCCCAGGTAGGCGAGATATCCCACACAGCTCACGGCTGCCGTCGCCGCGGGCGCCGCGCTGGGGGAACGCGCGGCGGCGAGCCCGATCGCGAGCGGAAACACCGGTCCCACGGCCAGGCCGACCGCGACCACGCCGAGGTACGCGCCCACCCATCCGTCGTAGAGGGAAGCGGTCGCCGTGCCAGTCCCGATCGCGATCGCGGCCGTGGCGAGGAGGCGGGACGCTCCGATGCGGTGCAGCAACCTGTCTCCGAGCGAGCGGGACACGAACATCGCCACGCTGAAAGCGACCACCACGGTGGAGCCCACCTCGACACCGGCTCCGCGTTCCCGGCCGATCAGCAGCGCGGACCAATCGGTGAGCATGCCCTCGACGAGCAATGCCGCGACGGCGATCGCGGCGATCGGAGCGCCGATCGTGGTCATCAACGACCAAGGGGCGGAGGGTATCGCTGATCCTCGGGGGTGGTCCGCTCGGTCGAGCTGCAGCGCGGCCCCGGTGGCGAGGAGTGCGAGGCCGAACCCGACCGCGAGGAAGTGAACCCGGAGCGGGACACCGACGCTCGTGGCGATCGCTCCGCCTGATGCGCCGCAGAGCACTCCGAGGCTGTAGCCGCCGTGCAGACGGGAGAGAACCCGTCTATTACTTCTGGTCTCGAATTCCACGCCGGCGGTGTTCATGGCCACGTCGAGAATGCCGGACGCAGATCCCAATGCGGCGAGAACGCACGCGAGCGATGTCGCCCCCTGCGCAGCGGCGATGAGCGGAAGTCCGGCCGCGAACGCCACGGCGGCTCCGAGAGAGCTCCGTCGACTACCTAACGCCGCGACCAATCGCGGAGCGGCCAATAGTCCCGGCACCGATCCGGCCGCCACGCCGAAGAGAACCAAACCAAGTGTGCTGTCCGACATCGACAGCGCACCTTGCACTTCAGGAATTCGGGGCGCCCAGCTCGCGAGTACCGCGCCGTTGACGAAGAACACCACCCACAAGCCGAGGAGTGGTCGGCGGACACGGACGAACGTGGTGAGGGATTGGAACGACATGCGGCCTCGCGGCCGCCCTGACGGAGACTGTGGGCGCTCCCCGGACGGAACAGGGGGCGCAGCACCGAGGTGCTCTACTCAGCCAATCACAGCCGCGGGGCGACGTCGAACCGCGCACCGACCGCCTGGTCGTTCACCGATCCGGTTGCGCTACCGTGAAGATCATGTTCACGGCAGCAGAACGTCAGGACGTCGCCAATCGGCTGATCGCCGCGGCGCAGCAGTCGGACGACTTCGTCGCCGGCGCAGTGGTGGGCCCCGCCGCGGTCGGCGCACTCGACGACGTCACCGGAATCGATCTGCGCTTCGCGGCTTCCAGCGAGAAGAACATCGACGACATCCGGGGCTTCCTGACCCGCGCGATGTACCGCGACTTCGGCGCCGTGCATCACACCGCCGACGCCGGAGCGGTGGTCTACCTCTTGCCGAACCTGCTCACCGCCCGGATCGGCGTGGTCCCCGCCGAACTCTTCGGGCCTCGGCCCGGCGAGCCCTTCCAACAACTCTTCGGCACCGCCGGTGCGGCTCCGACCGCGGGCACCGTGGACCTGATCGGACCCACCTGGCTCGCGGCCCTGCGCACCCGGGCCGCGCTGCGCCGCGGAGACGGACCGGCCGCCGCGGCCCAGCTGGATCTCCTCCGCGACGCGCTCGTGGCGCTCGCCGGCGCGCGGACCGCCGCACCCGACGGTTACCTCCCGCGCGAGGAGCGCGACGCCATCCGGGCGACCTTCCCGTCCTCGCACAACTATGTGGAGGTGGAACGCGCATTCGGAGTCGCGGTTCAGATCCTCGACCACGAGCTTCAGGCCGCAGCGCCCACGGTGGGCGACGCCGTGGCGCTGCCGCTGCTCGAAGAGATCGCGAACTGATCGGTACGCTGGGAGGATGCCTGACCACGACACCGAGAGCGGCTCACCCCTGAGCCGACTGCACACGTGGCGCGAACGCGTGAAGTCCAACCGCCAGGGGCGGCTCGCGTGGCGGATCGCCGTCGGCGTGATCGGTGGGGCCGTGCTCATCGCGGGCATCATCGCCATTCCCTACCCCGGGCCCGGCTGGCTCATCGTGTTCGCGGGCCTCGGCATCCTGTCCACCGAATTCGAGTGGGCGCACCGCCTCCTCCGCTTCGCGCGTGCCCGGTACGACCGCTTCGCGGACTGGCTGGGCAAGCAGAACATTCTGGTCAAGGGCCTGTTCGGGCTCGGCACCTGCGCCATCGTCCTGCTCACGCTCTGGTTGCTCGGCGCACTCGTCATGGCCGGCGGCTGGGTGGGCATCGACTGGTCGTGGTTGCAGAGCCCCATCTTCGGCGACGACTGATGACGGAGGCGGACCCGGCCGCCGCCATCGACGAGCTGCAGCGGTCCATGCGCGCACCCGAGCGCCGCGTCGCCGGAATCCTCTACTGGTACGCCCTGTCCGGGGCGCTCGCGCGCCTCGCTCTGATCGAGGGACTCGATGCCGACCGCGCCCGGGTCACCGTCGGGCCGGGCGGCTGGCCCCAGGTCGACGGTGCGCCCCCGACCCCCGATCCACTGCCCGCACTCGGGCGGCACTTCCGGTCGACCATCTCCGCCGTGGCCGCCGCATCGGGGGCGCCCACGCGGGCGCTATGGGCCATCGGGACGGACTCGGTGGCCTCGGTGGCCCTCGCGGCACCGGACCCCGCCGCGCTCGCCGCTGCGGTGCTCGCAGAATGCGGTCCCGAGGCGCCGCCCGCCCGTTTCGAGGCCGCACCGGGCCGCGGCACCGTGGTTCGACGGGGCTCGTGCTGCCTGCTCTACCTGTGCCCCGGAAACGAGAAATGCCTGAGCTGCCCGCGGCAGACGCCCGAGGAACGCCACGGTCGATTAGCGGTGGCGGACGACCGATAGGATCGGTGTACCGACAACCCGCGTGCGGCCAGGTATGCCGCCCGCATGAAATAGGAGCACCGTGAGCACCACCTTCGTCGTCCCCGCCGGTATCGCCGCCGGGGCCGCCATGCGCGAGCTGGATCTTCCCAACAAGGGCCCTGAGGCCATCGTGGTGGTGAAGACGACCGACGGCACTCTCAGGGACCTCAGTTGGGTCCCGGAGACCGACACCGAGGTCGAGGCCGTGGCGGCGAACACCGAGGACGGCCGCAACGTGATCCGGCATTCCGCGGCGCACGTGCTGGCGCAGGCTGTGCAGGACGGATTCCCCGGCACGAAGCTGGGCATCGGGCCGTTCATCAAGGACGGCTTCTACTACGACTTCGATGTGGCCGAGCCCTTCACTCCCGAGGATCTGAAGAACCTCGAGAAGAAGATGAAGCAGATCATCAAGGCGGGGCAGAAGTTCAGCCGCCGCGTGTACGAGAGCAAGGACGAGGCCCGCGCCGAGCTGGCCGGCGAGCCCTACAAGCTCGAGCTCATCGACGATAAGGGCGCGGCCGAGGACGCCGAGGTGATGGAGGTCGGCGGCGCCGAGCTCACCGCCTACGACAACCTCAATCCCCGCACGGGCGAGCGGATCTGGGGCGATCTGTGCCGCGGCCCGCACGTGCCCACCACCAAGTACATCCCGGCCGTGAAGCTCACCCGCAGCTCGGCCGCGTACTGGCGCGGCGATCAGAACAATGCCGACCTGCAGCGCATCTACGGCACCGCGTGGGAGTCGCCCGAGGCGCAGGACGAGTACCTCGAACTGCTCGCCGAGGCCGAGAAGCGCGACCACCGCAAGCTCGGATCCGAGCTCGACCTGTTCAGCTTCCCCGACGAGCTGGGCTCCGGCCTGCCGGTGTTCCACCCCAAGGGCGGCATCATCAAGCGCGAGATGGAGGACTACGTCCGCGCCAAGCACATCGAGCACGGCTTCGAGTACGTCGGCACCCCGCACATCTCCAAGGAGAACCTGTTCCACACCTCGGGACATCTGCCGTACTACGCGGACACGATGTTCCCTCCGCTCCACGTGGATGAGGAGCGCAACGCCGAGGGCGAGATCACCAAGCAGGGGCAGGACTACTACCTCAAGGCCATGAACTGCCCCATGCACAACCTGATCTACCGGTCGCGCGGCAGGTCGTACCGCGAGCTGCCGCTCCGACTGTTCGAGTTCGGCCACGTCTATCGCTACGAGAAGTCCGGCGTCATCCAGGGGCTGACTCGTGTGCGCGGGTTCGCTCAGGACGATTCGCACAGCTACGTGACCCCGGAACAGGCGAAGGGGGAGATCAAGCACCTCCTCGACTTCATCCTGGGCCTGCTGCGCGACTTCGGCCTCAATGACTTCTACCTCGAGCTGTCCACGCGCGGCGATTCCGACAAGTTCATCGGGTCCGACGAACAGTGGGCCGTCGCGACCGGCATCCTCGAAGAGGTCTGCCTCGAGTCCGGCCTGCAGCTCGTACCGGACCCGGGCGGCGCGGCGTTCTACGGCCCGAAGGTGTCCGTCCAGGCCAAGGACGCCATCGGCCGGACCTGGCAGATGTCGACGATCCAGTACGACTTCAATCAGCCGGCCGGATTCAATCTCGAGTACACCGCCGCTGATGGCACCAAGCAGCAGCCGGTGATGATCCACTCGGCGAAGTTCGGGTCGATCGAGCGCTTCTTCGGTGTGCTCACCGAGCACTACGCCGGCGCCTTCCCGGGCTGGCTGGCGCCGGAACAGGTCGTGGGCATCCCCGTCGCCGACCAGTTCGGCGACCACCTGGAGTCCGTGATCCGCAAGCTGCGCGCCGAGGGCATCCGCGCCCACGTCGACCACAGCGACGACCGGATGCAGAAGAAGATCCGCAACCACACCACGCAGAAGGTTCCGTTCATGCTGCTCGCCGGCGAGCGCGATCAGGAGGCCGGCGCGGTGAGCTTCCGGTTCCGCGACGGCACCCAGGTGAACGAGGTGCCCGTCGACGATGCCGTGCAGCGCATCGTCGAATGGGTGCGCGCGCGCCGCAACGAATCGCCGACCGCCGAGCTGCTCGGCACCGTCGTGACGCCCTGACGGAACGATCGAGACGGGAGGGGAGCGAGATGGTGGACGAATCCGGCGACGCACACCGCGATTTCGGCGTGGGCGACGGCGACGAGAGCATCGAACGGCTCTGGACGCCGTACCGGATGCGCTACCTCGTCGACACCCCTCCCGTTCCCGAGGGCAGCACCGCCTTCCTCGAGATCCCCAAGCTGGCCGACGAGGACGGCCTCATCGTGGCCCGCGGCGAGCACTGCTACGTGGTGCTCAACCTGTTCCCGTACAACCCGGGGCACTGCATGGTGGTGCCCTACCGCCAGGTGGCCGATCTCGAAGACCTCACCGACGACGAGGCCTCCGAGATGATGCGGCTCACCCAGAAGACGATCCGCGTGATCAAGCGGATCTCCCGGCCCGCGGCCTTCAACGTGGGCCTGAATCTGGGGCGCGCGGGTGGCGGTTCCATCGCCGAGCACCTGCACCAGCACATCGTGCCCCGTTGGCCCGGCGATGCGAACTACATCACGGTGCTCTCGGGCACTAAGGTGATGCCGCAGCTTCTGGGACAGACCCGGGCGCTCATGGCGAAGGCCTGGGAGGAGGTCTAGTGTCCTCGATCTTCAGTCGCGAGGCGGTGTCCAAGGTCACCCATCCGATCGGTAAGACGCTGATCAAGACGGGCCTGACCCCCGACGCGGTCACGCTGTTCGGCACCGTCTGCTCGGTGACCGCGGCGTTGTGGCTCTTCCCCACCGATCACCTGTTCGCGGGAACCCTGGTGATCTGGTTCTTCGTCATGTTCGACATGCTCGACGGTGCCATGGCCCGCGCCCGCGGTGGCGGCACCCGGTTCGGCGCGTGGCTCGACGCCACCTGCGACCGGATCGCCGACGGTGCCATCTTCGCCGGCCTCGCCTGGTGGGCCGTGTTCACCGAGGACAACCGCTACAACCTGCTGATCGCCACCCTGATCTGCCTGGTCACCTCGCAGGTGATCAGCTACGCCAAGGCGCGCGCCGAGGCCTCCGGGCTCAAGGGCGACGGTGGCTGGATCGAGCGCCCGGAGCGGCTCATCATCGTGCTCGTGGGCGCGGGCTTCACCGGCCTCGGCGTGTGGTGGGCCATCCACATCGCGATGTGGCTGCTGGCCGTGACGAGCATCGTCACCGTGTTCCAACGCGCGCTCAGCGTGCGCCGCTCGCCCGGTGCCACCGATCTGCTGCCGCTGCCGCAGGCGGTCGAACAGCACGGGGAGGATCAGGCGTGATCAATCCGCGCGAAGAGGCCGCCGATCTCGCCTACCGCACGGGCTGGGCGGTCACCAAGCGGATGCCCGAGTTCGCCGCGAAGTTCCTGTTCGACGATCTCGGTGGGCGGCTCGGCGCGCGCGGCGAGAACGTGCAGCTGCGCAAGAATCTCGCCCGCGTGCTCGGCACCACCCCGGATGCGGTGCCGCAGAGCCTGATCGAGGCGTCGGCACGCTCCTACGCGCGGTACTGGCGCGAGTCCTTCCGGCTGCCCGCCATGGATCTGCAGGAGCTGGGCCGGCGGCTCGATCCGTTCGTCGACGCGCCCAGCGTGCACGAGGCCATGGAAGCGGGCACCGGCGCCGTACTCGCCCTGCCGCACAGCGGCAACTGGGACATGGCGGGTGTCTGGCTCGCGCAGCACTACGGCCGGTTCGCCACCGTCGCCGAACGGCTCAAGCCGGAATCGCTGTTTCGCCAGTTCGTCGACTACCGCGAGTCCCTGGGCTTCGAGATCTTCCCGACCTCCGGCGGCGAACAGCCGCCCATGCAGGCCCTCGCCGAGCGGCTGCGGCAGGGCCGCCCGATCTGCCTCCTAGGTGAGCGCGATCTCGCGAAACACGGTGTGCCCGTCACCTTCTTCGGTGAGCCCACCAGGATGCCCGCGGGCCCGGCGAAGCTCGCGATCGATACCGGCGCCCCGCTGCTCCCGGTGCACTGCTGGTTCGAGGGCGAGGACTGGGGCTTCAAGGCCGGCGCCCCGATCGACGTCTCCCGCGGGATCGAGGACGCCACGCAGCGGTTGGCGCACGCCTTCGAGGAGAACATCGCCGCGCACCCCGAGGATTGGCACATGCTGCAGCCGCTGTGGGAGGCCGACTGGTCGCAGTCCCGCCGCGATCGGATCCTGGGAACCCCGGGCGAGGGCTCCGAGGTGCGCTGATGCGGATCGGAATGATCTGCCCCTACTCGTTCGACGTCGCGGGCGGAGTGCAGGCCCACGTGGTCGACCTCGCCCGGGTGCTCATCGCCCGCGGCCACGAGGTCTCGGTGCTCACGCCGTCGTCGAAGGAGACGGTGCTGCCCGAGTTCGCGGTCTCCTCCGGTAAGGCCGTGGCGATCCCGTACAACGGCTCGGTGTCGCGCCTGAGCTTCGGGCCGGTGGCCTTCGCCCGCCTGCGCCGGTGGATCCGCGACGGGGAGTTCGACGTGCTGCACGTGCACGAGCCGAACGCCCCCAGCCTGAGCATGCTGGCGCTGGCCATCGCCGACGGCCCGATCGTCGCGACCTTCCACACGTCCACCGAGAAGTCCCTGGTGCTCTCGGTGTTCCAGAGCGTGCTGCGGCCCTCGCACGAGAAGATCCGCGGCAAGATCGCGGTCTCCGAGCTGGCGCGCCGCTGGCAGATGGAATCACTCGGCTCCGATGCGATCGAGATCCCGAACGGCGTGGACGTCAAGCACTTCGCGCGCGGTGACCGTCTTCCCGGGTACCCGCGTCCGGGACGGACGGTCCTGTTCCTCGGCCGGTACGACGAGCCGCGCAAGGGGATGGCCGTCTTCCTGGAGGCGCTGCCGGCGATCGTCGCCGCCCAGCCCGATGTCGAGGTGCTGGTGATCGGTCGCGGCGACGACGAGAAGCTGCTGCGCGAGGCGGGGGAGTACGCCCGACACCTGCGCCTGCTGGGCGCGGTCACCGACGAGGAGAAAGCGGCAGCGCTGCGCTCGGCCGATGTCTACGTGGCCCCGAACCTCGGCGGCGAGAGCTTCGGCATCGTGCTCGTCGAGGCGATGGCAGCCGGCGCCGCCGTGGTCGCGAGCGACCTCAACGCCTTCGAACGGGTGCTGTCCGGGGGAGAATGCGGCGTCCTCGTTCCGGTGGGAGACGGTGCCGCGCTCGGCGCCGCCGTCGCGGGCCTACTGTCCGACGACGATGCCCGCCGCGCCCAGGTGGCGCGCGCCTCGGATGCGGTGTGGCGATTCGATTGGTCCGTGGTCGCCGAACAGGTGCTGCGCGTGTACGAGACCGTCGCCGTGCCCGGCGTGGTCGTGAGCATCGACGACTGAGGCAGCCGTGCTGAATCTGACCGCGACCACCGTGCTCGTCATCGGCCTCATCGTGTCGATGGTGCTGATCGTCGCCGTGCTGGCGTACCAGACGGCGCACCGTCTGGACCGGTTGCACGTGCGCACCGATCTGTCCTACCAGGCGCTCGAATCCGCGTTGGCCCGCCGTGCCGTGGTCGTGCGGGCGGTCGCCGCGACCCTGCCCGCGGAGCAGGGGCGCGCCTTGCGGGTGGTGGCCGACCGCGCCGAGAACGCCGATCGCGACGACCGCGAAGTGCGCGAGAACCAATTGTCCAGCGCGATCGGGGCGATCGATGTGGAGACACTGCCGCGGTCCCTGGTCGCCGAGATCGCCGACGCCGATACCCGGGTCACCATGGCTCGCCGGTTCCACAACGACGCCGTGCGCGATACGCGGGCCCTGCGTGGTCGCCGATTCGTGCGCTGGCTGCACCTCGGCGGCACCGCACCGATGCCGCGGTACTTCGACATCGTCGACCGCGGTGGCGTGCTGCCGGCGGCACTGCTCGCGGAGAGCGGTGACCGGCGGGTGTCGGCGCGGGTGATCCTCGTCGACCGCGACGGCGCCGTGCTCGTGGTGCACGGGCACGATCCGCGCAACGCGGCCGACCGGTTCTGGTTCACGCCCGGCGGCGGCGTGGAACCGGGCGAGGATCTCGATCTCGCGGCGATCCGTGAGGTGCGCGAGGAGACCGGGCTGGAGCTGACACCGGGAGCGCTGATCGGGCCGTTGTACCGGCGCGAGGCCGTGTTCGCCTTCGACGGCGATGTGATGGACTCCGACGAGTACTTCTTCGGCGCGATCGTCGACCGGTTCGAGCCCGCCCCCGCCGGTCTCACCGAGCTGGAAGTGCGCACGATCGACGAGCTGCGCTGGTGCAGGCCCGACGAACTGGCCACCCTCGCCGACCCGGTGTATCCCCAGGCGCTGCCGGCGCTCATCCCCGACGTCCGCTCAGCCGTCGGCGCCGGCACCCCGCCCGACGGCGCCCCGCGCGCCATCGACTAGTTCAGAAACCGGCGCGATCTTCGCTCACAGGCCGTGATTCGTCATGTGAGCGAGGAAAACCCCGGTTTGTGTCTCACTCCGATTCGGAGCGCCCGCGAACGTCCCAGACTCCCGGTGGAGAGTCGACGGCATCGAAGGCATTCCGTGCGCCGGTGGCGTCGGAGACGACGAAGATCCTGCGCTGATCGTCCGGCGGTACCGCCAGCCAGCGGGTGTCGGTGGAGATGAAAGGGGAGATCGAGCCCGCGAGCGTCCCGCCGACGGTGACCATGAAGTCGATCGCACGGTCGACATCGGCCTCGGTGGGCCGGCTGATCGACAATCCATCGATACCGACGGACATCTCCGACTGGTATCCGAACTCGTTCTCCGGTGCCAGATACTCGCCCTCACCGACCGGCGCGAGCGCCCACCGAGCGACGAACGCGGCGACCAGTGCCGGATCGAACTCGGGTCCGAGGCTGTCGGTCGCCGGTTCGATCGAGTACACGCCTATGAACCCACCCATGGCTGGAGTGTAGGTGCCGCAGGTGGCCGCGACCCACCCGGCGATCGGTGCACCGGCATCGGGAATACTGGGACTTCACACGTCCCACCCCGCTCAAGGAGACCCGTCAGTGACCACTGATCCCCAGACCGCACCCGTCACCGGCACCGCGCGCGTGAAGCGTGGCATGGCCGAGATGCTCAAGGGCGGCGTGATCATGGACGTGGTCACCCCCGAGCAGGCCAAGATCGCCGAGGACGCCGGCGCCGTGGCCGTGATGGCCCTGGAGCGCGTGCCCGCCGACATCCGCGCCCAGGGCGGCGTGAGCCGCATGTCCGACCCCGACATGATCGACGGCATCATCGAGGCCGTCTCGATCCCGGTCATGGCCAAGGCACGCATCGGCCATTTCGTCGAGGCGCAGATCCTGCAGGCCCTCGGCGTCGACTACATCGACGAGTCCGAGGTGCTGACTCCGGCCGATTACGCCAACCACATCGACAAGTTCGCCTTCACGGTGCCCTTCGTCTGCGGCGCCACCAACCTGGGTGAGGCGCTGCGCCGCATCACCGAGGGCGCCGCGATGATCCGCAGCAAGGGCGAGGCCGGCACCGGCGACGTCTCGAACGCCACCACGCACATGCGCAAGATCCGCGACGAGATCCGCCGTCTCACCTCGCTGCCGGAGGACGAGCTGTACGTCGCGGCGAAGGAGCTGCAGGCTCCGTACGACCTCGTCGTCGAGGTCGCCAAGAACGGCAAGCTGCCCGTCACCCTGTTCACCGCCGGTGGCATCGCCACCCCGGCCGACGCCGCGATGATGATGCAGCTGGGCGCCGAGGGCGTGTTCGTGGGCTCGGGCATCTTCAAGTCGGGCAACCCGGAGCAGCGCGCGAAGGCGATCGTCGCCGCGACCACCTTCTACGACGACCCGGGCAAGCTCGCCGAGGTCTCGCGCGGGCTGGGCGAGGCGATGGTCGGCATCAACGTCGACGACATCCCGCAGCCGCACCGGCTGGCGGAACGCGGCTGGTAACGGCATGTCGCCTGCCGGTGTCGGGGGAATCGCGCTAGCGTCGAGGCTGCGCGTTTCCCGGTCACTCGGGCGACGAGCCGAATAGCAACGCACGATTGTCGATGTAGCAGGTGAGGCGGAGGATGACAGACCAAGCAACCGGAGGACAGCGGGCCGATGGCGCGCCGATCGCGCTACGGGTGCTCGCGTACGTCGCCGACCTCTGTCTCGCGTCCACGGTCGTAGCGATCGCACTGATCATCAACGTCCTCGCGGGCGTCGAGAAGGGCCCGTACTTCCTCGGCGGCGGCGTGATCGTCGCGATCATCATCTCGATCGTGCTGCACGGCGCCTTCGGTGCCAGCCCCGGCAAGATGCTCGCCGGACTCACCGTGGTCGACGCCGACACCCGCCGCGCCCTCGGTTACCCCGCCTCCGCGATCCGCTCGGTGGTCTTCAACGTGCTCGCTCCGCTGGTGTACCTCCCGGCCTGGTCGATCCTGGCCGACGGCGGGCGCCGCGGCATCCACGAGAAGGCCTCCAAGACCACTGTGGTCGACGGTGCCGATGTGGTGGCCGAGGAGCCCCGCCCGCAGCCGGCGACCCCGTCGGGCCCGCTCGGCGGCCTCGTCGCCGGAGACGCCGCCGAGGATTCGGCGCTGCAGCGGATCCCCACCCCGCTCCCGGCCGACGCCGCCCCGACCGATGCGCTGACCGACGACGCGGACGGCGAGCCGCGCGAGCGGCTGCAGCCCCCGTCGTTGCCGCCGCTGCCCGACGATGTGCCCGGGCTGCGGCCGGTGCCGCCGCGCTTCGGTCCGCCGCTCGCCGACGGGGAGGAGTCGACCGCGGCGCCGGCCGCCGCATTCGCCCAGCCTCCGCAGGCGCCCGTTGCTCCGCCCGTGCCGCCGCGTCCCG
>NZ_BAAAII010000007.1:0-6163 GCF_039525985.1 Tsukamurella strandjordii
GCCGCCGCGCAGAAGGCCGCCGACGACCGAGCCGCCGCCCAGAAGGCCGCCGACGACGCCACCAAGGCCTCGACCGACGCCGCCACCGCCGCCAAGAACGCCGCCGACAAGGCGACCGCCGATAAGCGGACCGCGAACGACTCGGCAGCGGCCCGTGACACAGCACAGAAAGACGCCGCGCAGGCCACCTCCAACGCCACCGCCGCCCGCGACGCCGCGAAGAACGCCGCCGACAAGGCCACCGCCGATAAGGCCACCGCTGCCGACTCCGCCGCCGCACAGACCGCCGCTGAGAAGGCCGCCGCCGACGCAGCCAAGAACGCCGCCGACAAGCAGGCCGCCCAGAAGACCGCCGACACCGCCGCCGCCGACGCCAACAACGTCGCCGACAAGTCCGCCGCCGCACAGACCGCCGCGGAGAAGGCCGCCGCCGACGCAGCGAAAATCGCCGCCGACAAGCAGGCCGCCCAGAAGACCGCCGACACCGCCGCAGCCGACGCCAAGGCGGCTGCGGACAAGGCCAGTGCCGACCGCGCCACCGCCGCGAAGAACCTCGACAACGCCACCACGGCCGCGAACCAGAAGGCCACCGCGGCCAAGGACGCCGCCGACAAGGCCGAGGCATCCACCACCGAAGCGAACAACGCCGCCACCGCCAAGACCGCCGCCGACGCCGCGGCGGCCGGGGCAGCTGCGACCTCGAAGTCGGCTGCCGATACCGCAACTGCTGCTGCGGATGCGGCGAAGCGTGCAGACTCCGCTGCCGCTCAGGCGCAGACCGCTAAGGACGCCGCGGACACTGCCAAGACGGCGGCCGATAAGGACCTGGCCGATAAGACCACCGCGGCCAAGGATGCCGCCGCCGCCGCGGACAACGCCCGCGCCGGACAGCAGCAGGCCGATGCTGCAGCGACTCAGGCCGCGAAGGACAAGGCGACCGCAGTCACCGTCGCCGATACGCGGGCCAAGGAGGCCCGGACGGCCACCGACACCGCGAACACCGCCAAGTCGACGGCCGATGACGCCGCCGCAGCCCAGCGCGCAGCGCAGGACAGGGCCAAGGGTGCAGACCAGGCGGCGAAGGATGCCGCGGCTGCGGCCACCGCAGCGAACGACAGGCTCGCTGCCGCGAACGATGCCGCGCAGAAGGCCGCCGCGGACGCCGCCAAGGCCGCTCAGGAGCGCGCCGACGCCGACAAGACCGCCGCCGACAACACCGCCGCCGCGAAGGCCGCCGCCGACCGGCTCGCCGCCGCACGGGACGCGCAGAAGCAGGCCGAGGACGCCTCGCAGAAGGCCGCCGCCGATAAGGCCGCCGCCGACGCCGCCCACAAGTCCGCTGCCGACGCCGCCACGTACGCGCAGCAGAAACTCAACGACGCCACCGCCGCCGCCGACAAGGCGGCCAAGGCCGCCGAACAGGCCACCGCAGAGAAGAAGGCAGCCGAGCAGGCCGCAGCCGACCGCGAGAACGAACGCCGCACCGCCACAAACCAAGCCGCCGCCGATAAGGCCGCCGCGCAGAAGGCCGCCGACGACCGAGCCGCCGCCCAGAAGGCCGCCGAAGACGCCGCATCGAAGGCCACCACCGCCCGAGACACGGCGAAGGCCGCCGCCGACAAGGCAGCCACCGACAAGGCCACCGCAGCCGACTCCGCCGCTGCACAGAAGGCCGCGGAGAACAAGGCCGACTCGGCCACCTCCAACGCCACCGCCGCCCGCGACGCCGCCAAGGCAGCAGCAGACAAGGCCACCGCCGACAAGCAGACCGCAGCCGACTCCGCCGCCGCACAAACCGCCGCAGAGAAGGCCGCCGCCGACGCAGCCAAGAACGCCGCCGACAAGCAGGCCGCCCAGAAGACCGCCGACACCGCCGCAGCCGACGCCAACAACGCCGCCGACAAGTCCGCCGCCGCGCAGACCGCCGCCGAGAAGGCCGCCGCCGACGCAGCCAACAACGCCGCCGACAAGCGCGCCGCCGAGCGGACCGCCCTCGATCGAGCCGCCGCCGATAAGGCGACCGCCGATAAGGCCGCCGCCGACAGGGCTGCCGCAGCCAAGAACCTCGACAACGCCACCACGGCGGCGAACCAGAAGGCCACGGCAGCCAAGGACGCCGCCGACAAGGCCGCCAGTGCCAAGTCCGCCTCCGATTCCGCGGCCGCAGCCAAGACCGCCGCCGATCAGGCCGCCGATCAGGCCACGCGCAACGCCACCAGCGCCTCGCAGGCTGCGGCGTCCGCGACGACGAAGTCGGACGCGGCGAACACCGCAGCGGCACAGGCGCAGACCGCCAAGACCGCTGCGGACACTGCCAAGACGGCGTCCGATAGGGACCTGGCCGATAAGACCACCGCGGCCAAGAACGCCGCCGCCGCGGCGGACACCGCCCGCGCCGGGCAGCAGCAGGCCGACGCCGCCGCCGCGCAGGCTGCCAAGGACAAGGCCGCCGCGTTGACTGCCGCGGCGGAGAAGGCGACGGCGGCGCAGACCGCCGCCGAGAAGGCCGCAGCCGCGAGTTCCGCTGCTGCCAATGCCTCCGTGAAGCAGAACACGGCACAGCAATCCGCCGCTGCCGCGGACAAGGCCTCGCAGGACGCCGCCGCGGCGAAGAAGGCAGCCGACGAACGGGCTGCCGCAGAGAAGGCCGCGGCGGATGCCTCCGCTGCGGCTGCGGACGCCGCTCGCACGAAGGCCGGCGACGCGTCCACCGCCGCGGCCGATCGAGCCTCGGCCGCACGCGCCGCGGCGGACCGCACCGCGGCCGCCAACGCCGCGCTGCAGAAGGCGCAGGCCGACCAGGCCGCCGCCGACCGCACCGCGGCCGAGGCCGCGAAGGCCAGCGACGCGAGGGCTGCGACCGCGAATCAGGCCGGCGCCACTGCGGCTCAGAAGAAGTCGGATGCCGACGCCGCCGATGCTGCGCGGGCGGCCGCGGAGAAGGCCGCCGCGGATGCCGCTCGTGCTGCCGAGGAGAAGTCTGCCGCCGCGAGCGATGCGGCAGATCGCGCCGCGGCAGCGAGCGCGAAGGCCGCCGAATCGGCCGATGCTCGGGCGAAGGCCGATCGTGAGCGCGCGGAGGCGGATCGCGCCGCCGCTGAGAAGGCCGCCGCTGACAAGGCGGCAGCGGACAAGGCGGCAGCAGCGACGCAGGCCGCCTCCGCCGCCCGCGCCGAGAAGGATCGAGCGAACGCCGCACGGGATGCGGCGAACAAGACCGCCGCGGAGAAGGCCGCCGCGGCACGAACCGCCGCCGATGCGGCGACCGCCGCGGAGGCCGCCGCGGAGCGCTCTGCGGCAGCCGAATCCGACGCACGGCAGGCGGCGACCGCCGCGGCGGCACGGCAGAAGGATGCGGATTCCGCTGCTGCGTCGGCATCGTCGAGCAACGATGCCGCGCGTGCCGCGGCCACGAAGGCCGCCGAGGATCGGGCGGCGGCGGACCGCAGCGCGGCAACCGCCACCGCTACCCGCACTGCTGCCGATACCTCGGCGAAGGCGGCCGCGGACAAGGCGGCGGCCGACAAGGCGGCGGCCGAGAAGGCGGCGGCCGACAGCACGAAGGCGCAGGCGACCTCCGCCGCCGCGGTGAAGGCGCAGCAGGACGCGGCATCGGCGGCGACGGCGGCGAATGAGCGGGCCACCGCCAGCCAGGCGGCGGCGGATGCCGCGCGGGCCCAGCAGGATGCACAACGATCAGCCCAGTCGAGCGCGGCCGCGCTTCAGGAGGCACAGAGCAAGTCCGCCGCGGCGAACACTGCGGAGCAGCAGGCGCAGGCGACCGCGAACCAGACGAGCAACGACGTTCGCAACGCCCAGGCTCTGGTCGCGCAGCGCGAGGCCGAGCTGCGCGCGAAGACCGGCGGCTTGTTGACCCCGATCATCAATTTGCTTTTCGACTCTGCCCGCAGAGAGCGTCAAGCTCTCACCGACGCCCGGAATGCGCTCCGTGACGCAACCACTCGCGATAACGCGGCGCAAGCGGCGCTGGGCACTGCCAACACCACCGCGACCGCGGCGTCGAATGAGGCGAAGGCCGCGGCCGCCACGAACACCGCGGCTCAGGACCAACTCGCCGGGGCGAACACGACGAAGCAGAACGCCGATGCAGCGCTGAGCTCGGCGACCGACCGGGCGACCAGCGCGCAGGCGACCGCGGACCGGTCCGCTGCCGCCGTCGGTCAGGTGACCTACGACGACACCGCGGTGCGGGCCGCGAAGGACAAGGCTGCCGCGGCGCAGGCGACCGCCGATAAGTCCGCGGCGGCTGCTGCGGCGAACCCGAACGATGCTGCGGCCGCGGCGAAGGCCGCCGCAGACAGGGCGGCGGCGAACAAGGCCGCTGCCGATGCCGCGCAGACCGAGCGGCAGGCGATCAGCTCCGCCGCTGCGGCAGCCGTGACGAATGCCGCCAAGAAGGAATCGGACGCGAAGGCCGCTGAGGCAGCTTCCGCCGCAGCGAAATCCGCCGCGGAGAAGGCCGCTGCCGATGCAGCGAAGGCCGAGCAGGACGCGGCGAACGCGGCGAAGGCCGCTTCCGATCGGGCGAGCTCGGCTCAGGCCGTGGCGGAGAAGGCCGCGCAGGACAAGGCGGCCGCCGACAAGGCCGCGGCCGATGCGGCTGCGGCGCGCCGGGATGCCGACACCGCCGCGAAGGCAGCGGCCGACAAGGCGGGNNNGGCCGACAAGGCGGCCGCCGATCAGCAAGCTGCCGAGGCTGCGCGCGCCACCGCCGATAAGGCGCTGGCCGATGCCGAAGCGGCACGTGCGGCCGCAACGAAGGCACAGCAGACCGCATCGGAACGAGCGGCGAGCGACAAGGCCGCGGCCGATGCCGCCGACGCGGCGAACAAGGACGCCCAACGCGCCGCGGCGGAGAGGGCCGCCGCGGAGAGGGTTGCATCGGAGAAGGCCGCCGCCGCCAAGGCGTCCGCCGATACCGCCGCAGCCGATCGGAGCGCTGCGGACACCGCGGCAGCCGCCCAGACCGCCGCGGAGAAGGCCGCCGCCGACGCAGCGGCGACGCAGGATTCGGCGTCCGCAGCTGCTCAGGCCGCGGCCGATAAGGCCCGGGACGCCCGGGCGGCGGCCGATCAGGCGGCAACGGCCAAATCGGATGCCGATCGGGCGGCTTCGGCCGCCGCGGCGGCGCAACGCGATGCCGCGGCCTCCGCTGCGGCCGCTGCGGACCGGGTGAGCTCCAACTCGACCGCGGCACAGAAGGCCACGTCGGATCAGGCCGCAGCGGACGACGCGGCCCGCTCCGCCGCTCGGACCGCCACCGACGCAGCGCAGGCGAGCACTGCCGCCGCGAACAAGGCCGCAGCGGACAAGGCGGCCGCGCAGAAGGCCGCCGACGATCAGGCCGCAGCGGCCAAGGACGCCGCGGCCAAGGCCGACGCGGCGAAGACCGCAGCCGACCAGGCCACAGCAGCCAAGACCGCCGCCGACCAGGCCAAGGCCGACGCCGACAAGGCAGCAGCCGAAGCCGCCAAGGCCCGTCAGGACGCGACGACCGCCGCCGGCAACGCCGATGCCGCCACCGCCGCCGACAAGACCGCCGCCGACAAGGCAGCAGCAGCCAAGACCGCAGCCCAGAACGCCGACGCCGCCAAGACAGCAGCAGACAAGGCACAGGCCGACGCCACCGCAGCCCAAACCCGCGCAGCCGACGCGGCGAAATCCGCCGCCGACAAGGCCACCGCCACCAAGACCGCAGCCGACCAAGCAGCTGCCGCCAAGGCGACCGCCGACAAGCAGGCCGCCGATAGCGCTGACGCAGCGCAGCGGGCAGCGGACGCGGCCACCGCCGCGGCGGACCGGGCTTCCGCCGCACGGACCGCGGCGGACAAGGCCGCCGCGGAGAAGGCCGCCGCGGATCGGGCAGCGGCCGATGCCGCCAAGGCGCAGAGCGACGCCGCTGCTGCCGATCGGGATGCGGCGGATGCCGCGAAGAAGGCCACCGAGGCAGCGGCCGCCGCCAAGGACGCCGCCGATCGGGCCGCCTCCGAGCGCGCCGCCGCCGATAAGGCTGCGGGGGATGCCGCGGCCGCGGCCGCATCGGCGAAGGATCGTGCCGATGCCGACCGGGTCGCTGCTGACGCCGCGAAGAAGGCAGCCGACCAAGCAGCCGCCGACCGGGCCGCCGCAGACAAGACCGCAG
>NZ_BAAAII010000008.1:0-48133 GCF_039525985.1 Tsukamurella strandjordii
CGCGGCGGGTGCTGCCGGAGCCGACGGGTTGACCGTGGGCGTGGTGGCGCCGGGAGGCGCGACCTGCGCCGCGTTCGGTGCCGTGGGAACGGGGTTGAACGGGTCGACGGGGGCCGCGACGATCTGGCGGTCCACGACCCGGCCGGCGACCGGCGCCGGGGTCTGCGCCGGGGCACCCGCTGCGCCCGGGGCGCCCGGGGCGCCCGACGTGGGTGCCGCGCCCGCGACGGGGCCCTGGCCGTCGATGACGAACCAGTCCGAACGCAGGCCGAGCTTCTTGCGCACGTCGGCGCCCGTGGCGGTGACGGTGCGGTTGCTGCCCACGATCTCGACCTTCGCCACGCGCGGGGCGGCGGCCGACTGCACCTGGGTCACGCGGATCGACTTGAACTCGCCGACGCCGAACTCCGAGGCGATCTTCGAGGCCGGGACCGACTGATTCCAGTTCCGGAACGGGGAGACGACATCGCCGTCGTCCTTGACCGCGGTGAAATCACCGCCGGCGGTGTACCCGCCGGTGGAGCTGGAGAACTCGGTGGGCACGGCGAAGCCGTCCTTGGACATCACCAGGCCGGCGGTGGAGCTGACGGCCGCGTCGGTGCGCTTGTCCTCCTTGGCGAAACCGCCGTAGACCTGCGAGTCCTGGGTGTCGTTGTAGCGGTCGCCGCGCTTGGCGCTCTCGGCGAGCGCGTACGAGCGGGCGGCGATGGCCTGGGCGCGCAGTGCTTCGGCGCCGCCCTGGTCGGCCCATTCGGCCTTGCTCTCGACCGGGACCACGCTGCGGAGGTAGTCCTCGATGTTGACGGTGTTGAAGACCTTGCCGTCCTTCGCGACGAGCGCGCCGCGGTAGGTGGCGTTGCTCCCGCAGAAGCGGAGGATCTCGTTCTCCGGGCGGCCCGCGGCGTCGTTGACGGGGCTGACGGTGCCGTCCGAGGGGACGGTCTTGACCACGGAGCCGCCGCAGCCCTGCGTGATCACGGCGTTGCCGCCCTCGATGCGCACGGCCTGGCCGGGGGCCACCTGCTGATCGCCGACCTTCGCGCCGGCGGGGGCGTACACGTTCACGTTCTTCTGCTGCGTGAGCTGCACCTTGACGGGGAGGTTCACGTCGGCGCGGGAGAGCACGCTGCCGCCGTAGTAGTGCGCCACGATCTGCTCGGCCTTCCAGCCGCCCTTGGCGTAGCCGAAGGCACCCCACTGGCCCATGCCGCGGCCGTGGCCGTTGCCCTGGCCGGTGAAGCTGACGCTGTTCCCCACCGTGAGGGCGGGGTCGTTGATGCTGGTGGCACCACTGAGCACTGCGGCCGCTCCGCCCACGGCGATCGCCGGGAGCATCGCGATCGCGAGCGTGCGCCGCACGCGGCGGCGACGGGGACCGCCGTCGATCCACACGGGCATGGTTTCTCCTTCACCTCGACGCGTGTGAGCACCATCGGTTTCATCCGAGGGCTCAACGTGAGGTTGAGACTAACACCATTTGCAACATTCGTCACGTGAGCAACTTTCGTCACATCAGTCACATGTTCGGGGGGTGGGGGCCGATCGGGGGCGACCCTCGAGGCGTCGGCGACGGGTCTGTTCGCAGCAGTCATGCGTCCCGCGCATACCTGCATTCGCCCAGTTCAGAGCACTAAATCACGATTCGACCATGCGTCCCACGCATGGCCGGCCGCCGACCGCACCGCAAGGGCCGCGCCGCTCTCATCCTGCGAACGACTGCGCCGAGACCCGTCCGGTACGCCCGCCCCGCGTGCGTTGGCCATATCTCCGGGCGCCGGCAGGCGGCCGGTACGTGACGTCTGATCGAATTCCTGATTCCTTGCAGATCGACCGCATAGGACCAACCGAGGGTAGCTTCATGGGCGCCCAGGGAGACTCTTACGCACAGCGGGCATTGGCTCCCGGATCAACAGGAGAATATACCACACTTGTTGGTACCGGAAAACAGCTCCCGTCCGGTTGGGAATTCCGTTCCGGCGAAATTGCAGAGGCATTCGATCAAGGTGGTGGAGGTACTCAATACGTCGTAATGAAGCCAGGTACAGACGGTAAGATGACAAGAGTTTCTGTCGACGAATTGCTTAACTACGGCTACGTGAAGAGACCGTGATCCGCAAGGAATGGAAAACAAGATGCCCTGGGAAACGTTAGATGAATTCGTCGACACCATGGAGTACTGGACCGACGTTCAAACCTATCTCGAAGGAATCGAAGCTCAACGTACCGCCGGCGCACGACTGGTGGCATTCGGTCGCCCCTATCTCAAGGACGAGTGCACGCTGATACTTCCCAACGGTCCCGCCAGGAACCAGATGGACGACGGAGAAATTCATCTGTCCATCACCAGGGACGACGATGGTTACAGCCTGCGGCGAACTGGGTACGAAAGAGCAGACACGTTTACCGGACGTCAAGAGTGGAAGGCGTCGAATTTTGAACTCGTGGGCAAGTACGTCCTTGTCAGGCAGAACAGTGGATTCAGAACGAAGATCTGGGCTGACAACCCATTTCATCAATGGCTCGACATCGGGCTCGCACCGCATTGGAACAAGCATCACATCAGTCAAGACGAAGCCGGAGTAGACTGGCTCTACAAATATTCAAACTCATCCTCGCCGAACGTCTACTACTACGACTACGACAATGGCGATCCGCTAACCTTTCCACTTAGCTTGAGCTATCGCAATATATCCGATGTCTACATGAAAGATGTTCCGCAACCTCACTGATTGCTGGCTTATTGCTGCGCCGGACAGGGACCGTCAGAACCAGCGCTCCAGGATCTGTGCGACGCCGTCGTCGAGGTTGGTGGCGGTCACCAGGTTGGCGGCGTCGAGTGCCACGGGATGCGCGTTCGACATGGCCACGCCGACACCGGCCCAGCGCAGCATCTCCGCATCATTGGGCATGTCACCGAAGGCCGCGGTGCGCGCGGCGGCGTCGAGCCCGAGGTGCCGCATGGCGGCCTGGATCCCCGTCGCCTTGGTGACGCCGGGTACGTGGAACTCGATCAGCCCGTTGTTGGTGGCGTAGGTGACGTCGGCGATGCCGTCCAGGTGCGGCGCGATGCGGGAGTGCATCTCGTCCGAGGTCATCCCCGGCTGCCGGACCAGCAGCTTCACCGCGGGATGGCTGAGCACCACGGCATCCTCGGCAGAGACCGTCTCGGGTTCCAGCCAGGCGTGCTGGTAGCCCGTGGATGCCGCGAACCGCGGGGTGGCGGCGTCGTGCTCGCCCTGCGCCACCCGCTCGGCGGCGAAACCGGCGCCCGGCAGGTAGCGGTAGACCAGCTCGGCCACGTGCGCCAGCAGCTCCGGCGACATCAGAGCGGCGGAGACCACCTTCGAGGTGCCGGTGTCGTACAGCACGGCACCGTTGGCGCACACGGCCAGCGGCGCGAAGTCGAGTTGCGCGGCGATCGGGTCCACGGCGCGGGGCGGGCGACCGGTGGCCAGCACGAAATGGCTGCCGGCATCACGGACGGCGTTGAGTGCGGCGTGGGTGCGCGCACTGATCTGCTCGGCATCGTCGACCAAGGTCCCGTCGACATCGCTCGCGACCAGAACGGGCCGCTCCCCCAGCGCAGCGTCAGGCATTCTCACCCGAGCCGTGCCGCTCCTCGCGGAGACGCCGCCGCTCCTCGATATCGGCGGCGTCCATCGCATCGGCCTCCTCCAGCGTGGGCGCCGATCCGCCCAGCCGGCGCGGCACCCAGGCCTCGCCCTGCGGATGCGGACCGTAGAGGTCCTGCAGCTGGTGCAGCATGGTGTTCATCTCGGTCTTGAGCCGCGCGGTGAGCTCGTCGGGCGGACCCACCGGATCGAGCGGATCGCACACGCCGATCATGACGCGGAACTTGTTGCGGCCGAGCTGCTTGGGCAGCCCCTTGGTCCAGATCTGCTGGGCGCCCCACACCACGACCGGAACGATCGGCACGTTCGCCTCGATCGCCATCCGCGCGGCGCCGGACTTGAAGTCCTTGAGCTCGAAGCTGCGGCTGTGCGTGGCCTCGGGGTACACGCCCACCAGCTCGCCCGCCTTGAGGGCGTCGACGGCGGCGCGGTAGGCGTCGGCGCCGGCCTCTCGGTCGACGGGGATGTGCTTGCAGCCGCGCATCAGCGGGCCGGTCTTCGAATTGTCGAAGACCTCCTTCTTCGCCATGAACCGGACCTTGCGGTGGCCGGCGTCATCCGCGGGCTTACCGGCGAACGGGAAGTCGAGGTATCCGGTGTGATTGATCGCCACGACGGCGCCGCCCTCACGGGGGAACTTCTGGAAGTCCACCTCGGTGAACTTGATGCCTTGGTAGGCCCACATGCCGCGGGCCACCTTGATGATCGTGCCGTAGACGGGTTCCACGCCCGCAAGACTAGCCGTGCAAGGTCGTCCATGGGCGTTGCCCATTACCCTGTAGCAGTAACTGATGTCAGCGAAAGGCTCCACCGTGCAGGTCACCAGCGTCGGGCACGCGGGTTTCCACATCACCACCGATGCAGGCACCATCCTGTGCGATCCGTGGGTGAACCCCGCCTATTTCGGCTCCTGGTTCCCGTTCCCCGATAACACCCAGCTGGACTGGAAGACCCTCGGCGACGTGGACTACCTGTACGTCTCCCACCTGCACCGCGATCACTTCGACGCCAAGAACCTGGCCGAGAACGTGAGCAAGGACGCCACCGTCCTGCTGCCGGACTACCCCGTGCCGGACCTGCGGCGCGAGCTGGAGCAGCTGGGCTTCACCAAGTTCTTCGAGACCGAGGATTCGGTCAAGCACAAGGTCAGCGGCCCCAAGGGCGATCTCGACATCATGATCATCGCGCTGCGCGCGCCCGCCGACGGCCCCATCGGCGACTCCGGCATCGTGGTCTCCGACGGCGAGACGGTGCTGTTCAACATGAACGACGCCCGCCCGGTGGACATGGACGTGCTCGGCGACAACTTCGGCGACATCGACGTGCACCTGCTGCAGTACTCGGGCGCCATCTGGTACCCGATGGTCTACGACATGCCGAAGGGCTCCAAGCGCCGCTTCGCGGAGCAGAAGCGTCAGCGCGGCATGGACCGCGCGCGCAGCTACGTCGACCAGGTGGCGGGCACCTGGGTGGTCCCGTCGGCCGGACCGCCTGCCTTCCTCGATCCCGAGCTGCGCTACCTCAACGACGAGGGCCGCACGGGCGAGGAGACGGTGCTCGGCGACCCGTCGAACATCTTCCCGGACCAGATCACGTTCCTGGAGGAGATGCGCACCAACGGCAACGACGGCGGCCTGCTGTTCATCCCCGGCACCGTCGGCGATTTCCGCGGTAAGGAACTGGTCTCGCTGTCGCACCCGGTCTCCGAGGCCGAGGTGATGGACATCTTCGAGAACAAGACCGCCTACCTCGACGCCTTCGCCGAGCGTCAGGCCCCGGTGCTGGCCGCGGAGAAGGCCACCTGGGCGCAGGACGACGGGGTGCCGCTGTTGGGCGCACTCAAGGCCAAGTTCGAGCCGATCATGCAGGCTTCGGCCCTGATCAGCGACGGTATCGGGTACGCCGTGGGCCTGGAGATGGGCGACGAGACGGTGGTGCTCGACTTCCCGAACCGCACCGTGCGCGAGCCCGTGGAGGGCGAGGGCAAGTACCGGTACGGCTTCCGCATCGCGCCGGAGCTGGTGCGCACGGTGCTGCGCGACGACGAGCCCGACTGGGTGAACACGATCTTCCTGTCGACGCGGTTCACCACCTGGCGCATCGGCGGCTACAACGAGTTCCTCTACACCTTCTTCAAGTGCCTCACGCCCGAGCGGATCGCCTATGCGGACGGCTGGTTCTCCGAGGCGCACGACGATTCCGCGTCGATCGATCTGGAGGGCTGGGAGGTGCAGCGCCGCTGCCCGCACCTCAAGGCCGACCTGTCGAAGTTCGGCGTGGTCGAGGGTGGCAAGCTCACCTGCAACCTGCACGGCTGGCAGTGGGACCTGGAATCGGGTCGCTGCCTCACGTCGAGCGGGCACGAACTGCGTGCGAAGAGGTTGACGTGAGCAAACCGAGGTTCCCGCGGAACAACCGCAAGCGAGTGGACGACTACTACGGCGTCCACGACACCGGCATGGCCACGCAGGCCCCGCCGCAGCGGCCCGCGGCACCGTCTCCCGCGCAGGTGCCACCGGGCCCGCAGCAGGCTCCGCAGCGCCAGGTCCCGCCGGCCGGACCGGTCCAGGGACCGCCGCCGGGCGCCGCACCCCAGGGACTTCCGCCCCAGGGGCCACCGCCGCAGGCTCCGCCCGCCCCGCCCCGCGTCGAGCCCCGGCCGCCGGCTCCCGAGCCGCGCAGCAAGCCCGACCCGCTCAACGATCCGCTGACCTCGGAGACCTTCCTCGGTGTGCAGCCGGAGTCCGACACCTTCGAGGCAGCGGTCACCGGCGCGTTCCGATACGGCGGGGCACCGCAGCCGCCGCAGAGCGAACCCGCCGCGGAGACACCGACATTCGACGCCGGGTACGACCAGTTCGCGCCGCCGCGGTTCGAACCGCGCGCCGAGAGCGCGTGGTCGGAGTCGGCCGGCGCGCAGGCACCGTCGCCCGATCCGACGGTGACCGACGAGCCCACCCCGGCGCCCGCGGATCACCCCGACGGCTACATCGATGTGGAGGTGGTCGACGTCGTCGAAGTCGACCACGAACCCCCGCCCGTCCGTGAGACGCTGGCGATCGACGCGTTCCCGTACACCCAGATCGACGAGTCCTACGTGGACCCGGCGGTCCTGCCCGAACCGAAGGAGCCCGGTGACATGACCGACTTCAACGAGTCGCTGAAGGAAGCGATGAGCATCGAGGGCGCACTCGGCGTGGCCCTGGTGGATTCGCAGAGCGGCATGGCGCTGGCCACCGCGGGCGACCCGACGGAGTTCAACCTCGAGGTGGCCGCCGCGGGCAACTCGGCGCTGGTGCAGGCGATGAGCCGCACGCTGGGCGATCTGGACCTCGACGATCACATCGAGGACATCCTGATCACGCTGGGCTCGCAGTACCAGATCGTGCGCCCCATCAAGCAGGGCGCCGAGGGGCTGTTCCTGTACCTGGTGCTCGATCGTTCGCGCGCGAACCTGGCGATGGCCCGGTTCCGCCTCACCAAGCTGGAAGAGCAGATCGAGGTCTGATCGTCGCCGATGGTGAATCGACGATTTACCATTGAGGGATGACAGATCGGCAGTGGACGCGGCTCGGCGCCGTCCTCGGTGCGGTCGCCGCCGTCGCGGGGACGGCCGCGGTGGTGCTGTTCGCGACCACCTTCGCGAACCCGAAGGAGCTCCTCGCGGTGGCCGGGTTCGGTGCGCTCGGCTCCTGGTTCGCACGGCGACGGGGCGCACACGGGAAGCCGGCGCCGCTCGTCGCGTACGACCTCGGGTTGATGGTCGCCGTGGTCACGGTCTGCGGCACTCTGGCGTGGTCGATCAGCCCCGCCGAACCGGGCGGGTGGCCGCTGGTCTTCGTCCTGGTGGCTCCGGTCCTGCTGCTGATCTGGGTGATACGGACCGCCGCGACCTGGCGCCGAGTCCCGATCGGACTGACGGTCGCGGTGCCCCTGATCGTGGCGATCACCATCGGACTCACCGCGACGAGCGCACTCACCGACGCCCGGTACGCGCTGGCCAAGAACGACTTCCAGGCCATCGCGTTGAACCCGCCGCCGCGCGGCGAGGGCAGGGACATGC
Source organism: Tsukamurella strandjordii (assembly GCF_039525985.1). Taxonomy (NCBI): domain Bacteria; kingdom Bacillati; phylum Actinomycetota; class Actinomycetes; order Mycobacteriales; family Tsukamurellaceae; genus Tsukamurella; species Tsukamurella strandjordii. The sequence continues at coordinate 7,696 of NZ_BAAAII010000008.1, forward strand.
GGATCGGCACCTACTGGGCGCGGGTGTTCACGCGCGACGACGGTGCGGTGAAGTTCCGCTTCGGCAACAGCTGGACGGGCCTGATGTACGTCCCGGAGGGCCTGCCCGATCCGTCGCCCGACGATCCGCAGGGCTACTACCGGCCGTGGGCACCGCGATGGTGGACCTTCGATGCGGACTGAATCTCTCTCGGAATCAGTACGATCGACCTGATGACCACAACCATGTCCGTCTCGCCGAAGAAGCCGGCGTGGTGGCACCGTCCGCCGGGATGGCCACTCGCCATCGCGAGCCTCGTCGTCTGCGGAGCCTGGATCCTCGAGGCCAGCACACCGCAGGACGGCAGCCCGACGGTCGGGGTGGCGATCATCGGCGGGATCGGCCTGGTCACGCTCGCCTGGATCGGGCGCACCATGATCGCGGTCGCCGGCCGGCCGCGCTGGAGCGCGCGGTACCTGGCAGTGCCCCTGATCGGCCTGACCACCTTCGGCCTGGTCTACGTCGACGCCCCTTTCAAGGCCCGCTGGGCACACGCGCAACCCGCATTCGAGCATGCCGCGCACAGCGCACTGAGAACGGGACACCCGATCCGTCAGCACATGCGGCTGGGGACCTTCGAGGTCGATCAGACCGTGATCGACGGGACGGTGCGCTTCCGCTTCGGGCGCGGGTCGATCGGCGATACCCATTACATCGTGTACGCCGCGAACGGCGTGCCGCACACCTACGGCCCACCGTCGGCGGGCGACAAGGTCACGCATATCGACGGGCCGTGGTGGCGCGTGGTCGATATGTACTGACGATCCGTAGTTTGACGTACCGTACTTCGCATGCAAAGCATCGATGCGCCGGACCGCCAGTGGTGGCAGCGGCCCCCGGGGCGGCCGATGACCTTCACCGCCATCGCGCTGGTCCTCGTTCTCGCCTGGGCGGTGTCGCTGCCGGGCGGCAACTTCATGCTGTTGCTGGTGGCCTTCTGGCCGACGGCGATCTTTGCGCTGGTGTGGGTCATCCGCGTGGGTGTCGCGCTGGCCACCCCGCACCGTCCGCGGTGGGACGCGCGGTACCTGGTGATCCCGGTGATCTGCCTGACCGGGCTCGTGGCCGCCGCCTTCGATCTCCCGCGCGAGGCCCGCTGGGCGTACGCGAAACCGCGCATGGAATCGGCCTCGGCCGCGATCCGCAGCGGCGCCATGAAGGTGGCTCAGTCCGAGGATCTGCGCATCGGCAGCTACGCGCTGAGCTTCCACGACCGCCAGGACGGCAATGTCTGGTTCCGCATCACCGACGCCGGATTCCTCAACTCCACCTACCTCGTCCACTCGCCCGAGAATCGTCCCGTGCACGCGCAGGGCCGACCGACGTACAACACCGTCGAGCACTTCGACGGTCAGTGGTGGCTCGTCAACGAGATCTTCGACTGAAAGGCCGATCGTGACCGACTACTCCGCGCTCGATCCGCAGCGCCGGGCGGCCGTGCGCTCGGTGCGGGAGTCCTCGCTGATGACCCGGATCTTCATCGCCGTCGGCATCATCACCGTGGTCGTGGGCTGCTACTTCACGGTGGTCGATACGGTTTTCCTGGCGTCGAGCGTCACCGCCCAGGGGCGGGTCGTGGACTACGAGGAGAGCGAGAGCCGCGAGGACGACGGCCGGATCAGCTACAGCTACCAGCGGATCGTCGGGTACACGGTGGACGGTGTCGAGTACCGCAAGCGCGAGTCCGGCGCATCGTCCTCCGAGCCGGCGATCGGCGATCCCGTCACCGTGTACTACAACCCCGACGATCCGCAGGACGCGATGATCGATGCCTTCCTGCGGAAGTGGATCGGCCCCTTGGCGATCGGCTTCGGAGTGCTCTGGACGGCCCTCTTCGGCGCCGTTCAACGCTGGATGCGCCGCAAGCAGAGCCAGCGGGAGCTGACCGCGATCAACGGCACCCGGATACCGCTGTCGGTCACGGATCTCCGCGACGACGAATCGACCGATGTCGAAGGCAAGACCCACAAGGTCGTCGTCGCCACGATGTCGGGCGCCGACCCGGTGACGGGGGCGGCGCGGGAGTTCACCTCCCGCTACTACGGCTGGCGGCGGCACCGCCGGGCACCGGCATTGGGCACCCCGTACGTCGCGTTCGTCGACGACACCGACGAGATCATCATCCGCGCATGACGGAAACCGGCGATATCCGCGGTGATACCCACAATGGCTCCGGATAGCGCAGGAAACCGCCGGTTTCGGTAGCTACGGACGCAGGACGTCGGTGCCGATGAAGGGCTGCAGGGCGGCGGGGACCCGGACGGAACCGTCGGGCTGCTGGTGGTTCTCCCAGATCGCGACGAGCCAGCGGGTGGTGGCCAGCGTGCCGTTGAGCGTGGCGGCCACCTGCGGGCGGCCGTCCTCGTCGCGGTACCGCACGCCGAGGCGACGCGCCTGGAAGGTGGTGCAGTTCGAGGTGGAGGTGAGCTCGCGGTAGCGGCCCTGCGAGGGCACCCACGCCTCGCAGTCGAACTTGCGCGCGGCCGAGCTGCCGAGATCGCCCGCGGCCACGTCGATCACGCGGTAGGGCACCTCGACGGCGGCCAGCATCTCCTTCTCGAAGTCCAGCAGCCGCTGATGCTCGGCATCGGCGTCCTCCGGCTTGCAGTAGACGAACATCTCGATCTTGTCGAACTGGTGCACGCGGATGATGCCGCGCGTGTCCTTGCCGTACGAGCCGGCCTCGCGGCGGAAGCAACTCGACTGCGCCGCATAGCGGATCGGGCCGTCGGCCAGGTCCACGATCTCGCCCATGTGGTATCCGGCCAGCGGCACCTCGGAGGTGCCCACCAGGTACAGGTCGTCGGCCTCGAGGCGGTAGATCTCGTCGGCGTGCGCGCCGAGGAATCCGGTGCCGGCCATCACTTCCGGCTTCACCAGCACGGGCGGGATCATCAGCGTGAAGCCGTTCGCCACGGCCTTCTGCACCGCCAGCTGCAGCAGCGCCATCTGGAACAGCGCGCCGTAGCCGGTCATGAAGTAGAACCGCGAACCCGACACCTTGGCGCCGCGCTCCATGTCCAGCAGGCCCAGGCCCTCGGCCAGCTCCAGGTGGTCCTTGGGCTCGGCGATCTCGGGAATCGTGCCCACGTGTTCGAGCACCTCGAAGTCGTCCTCGCCGCCGGCCGGCACGCCGTCGACGATCACGTTGCCGATCTTGCGCGCGGTCTCGTCGAAGGCCTCGTCGGCGCGGGCCTGCGCGGCCTCGGCCTCCTTGACCCGCGCGGCCAGCTCACCGGCCGCGGCCACGAGCGCCGGGCGCTCGTCGGGCGAGGCCTTGCCGATCGACTTCGACGAGGCCTTGTGCTCGGCTCGCAGGTTGTCGGCCGCCAGCACGGCCGCCCGACGGTCCGCGTCGGCGGATAGCAGTGCGTCCACCAGCGCAGGGTCTTCCCCTCGGGCGCGCTGCGAGGCGCGCACGCGATCCGGATTCTCGCGGAGCAGCTTGACGTCGATCACCCGACCAGCCTATTACGCCGCCGGTACCGTGCCCCACACGGTATTCGCCCGCGGGGCCAGGCATGATGGATCCGATGGCCGACGACACCGATACCCAGCCCGAGCCCGTCCTCCCCCCGGACGGGTCGGACCGTCCGGCTTCCGATCACGATGAGCAGGCGCGAACCGACCCGCGCGCCGGCGCGGCCGAGACGGATGTGACCGACGTGGCCGCCGGCCGCGTGAGCGCCGCGAACGTGCGCGCCGTGTTGATCGCGGTGATCGTGGGCGCGGTCGCGCTGGGCGCCACACTCTTCGCCGCCGGGTACTTCGACCCGGTCGCCGAGGAGAACGGCGGTCCGCGCCTGGCCGCGAACGGCTCCACGCTGGCCCGATCGAAGCCCGGCGCGTGCATCACCTGGGACAAGTCCGGCGCGCTGGCCCCCGTGGACTGCTCGGCACCGCACAAGTTCGAGGTGGCGGGCGAGCCCGCGAACACCCTCCCCGCGGACGCGAAGTACCCGTCGGAACAGCAGCTGGCCGCGCTGCGCGAGCAGGTGTGCACACCCGTGGTGGCCGAATACCTGGGCCAGCGCCTCGACCCGAAGAGCCGCTACCAGCTGGGCCTGCTGACCGCCGGGGAGAAGGCCTGGGAGGGCGGTGACCGCACCATGCGCTGCGGCATCCAGACCGTGGACGGCGCCGGCACCGTGATCGAGACCACCGGCAAGGTGGCCAACCAGGACAAGGCCACGTCCTGGCCCGTGGGCACCTGCATCGGGATCAACGACCGGCGCCAGCCCACCGTGCCGGTGGACTGCAGCGCCCCGCACGCCTTCGAGGTGACCGCCACCGTCGACCTGCGGCAGAAGTTCCCCGACGCCTCGTGGCCCACGGCGGCGCAGCAGGAGGACTACCTGGGCGGGGTGTGCCCCGACCGGACCACGGCGTGGTTCGGCGCGCAGGACGGCCTCCGAAAATCGGGCCTGCAGTTGCAGTGGAACACCATCTCGCAGCCCTCGTGGACCGCCGGAGCGCGCACCGCGGTGTGCTTCGTGGCCTCCTCGGACGGCAAGACCTTCACCCCGATCACCGGCTCGGCGAAATCGCCCAACCTCCTGATCGACGGTAAGAAACCGGTGATGCCCACGTTCCCCGGCGCGCCCGCGCCGAAGCCGGGCGGATAGCCCGTGCACGTCTCGCGCCGCGCCTTCCAGGACTGGGTGTCCGATGCGCTCGACGATGTGCCGCCGCAGCTCGCGGAGGCGATGACCAACGTGGTCGTGCTGGTGCGGGACCGCAACGACGAGGACCCCACCATCCTCGGCCTGTACGAGGGCATCGCGCTCACCGAGCGCGACACCAGCACCTACTTCGGCACCCTGCCCGACCGGATCTTCATCTACCGCGAGCCGCTCATGGAGATGTGCGATACCGAGGAGCAGCTCCGCAAGGAGATCCGGGTGACGGTGCTGCACGAGATCGGCCACCATTTCGGCATCGACGACCACCGACTCCACGAGTTGGGCTGGGCCTGAGCTTCAACCCATCGGGCCGACGGCCTCAGCCCATCGGATCGACGGGCGACGGTGCGTCGGCCCAGCTGACCACTTCCCAGCCACCGGACACGGGGCGCAGCACGATCTCCCCGGTGTTCGGCAGGTGGTGCTTGTGCGCGTACTCGCCGTCCACCCGGCCCAGGTGCGCGGCCACCAGCCGGATCGCGGCGCCGTGGCTCACGAGGTACACGTCGCCCTGATCGTCCCCGTCGAGGTACTGCGCGCGCGCCGCCTCGACTGCGGGCAGGTAGCGGGCCAGCAGGTCGTCGGCCGATTCGCCGCCGGGCAGCGCCGCGGCGCGGTCGCCGGAGTGCCAGCGCCGCACCACCTCCTGGAACTGTTTCACGGAGGCCTCGTCGTTGCGGCCCTCCAGGTCGCCCGCCTGCACCTCGTGCACGCCGTCGATCACGGTGACGGGTGCCTCCCAGCCGGCGCCGATCAGCTCCGCGGTCTGCTGCGCGCGCCGCGCGACCGAACACAGCAGCGCGGCCGGAACCACCCCGGGACGGTCGGCGGCGAACCGTCGGGCCTGGTCCGAGCCCTCCGGGGTGAGCGGCGCCCCGGGCGGACGGGTGTCCAGGGTCTTGGCCACGTTGGCGGTGGTCTGGCCGTGCCGGACCAGATGCAACAGCCCCGTCATCGTTCTCCCCTGCGCAATCGTTGGAACCAGTCGGCGGAGTCGCCGGGATCGGTGGGCGCGATCCCGGGGCCGCCGGGCCGCGGCCAGGAGCCGAGGAAGCGGACGTCGTCGCACACGCGGTGCAGCGCGCGCAGCGCCTCCCCGATGGCCGGATCGTCGATGTGGCCCACGCAGTCGAAGTGGAACACGTAGCGCCCCAGCACGGTGCGCTTGGGCCGGGACTCGATGCGAGTGAGATCGACTCCACGGAGCGCGAATTCGGCCATCGCGAGAGCGAGCGAACCCGGCCGGCTGGGCACATCGAGCACCACGGAGGTGCAGTCCTGACCGGTGCGCGCCGGCGCGGGACCGGGCCGCCCGCACAGCACGAACCGGGTGCGGGCGTCGGCGACATCGGCGACGCCGGTGGCCTGTTCGGGGACGCCGTGCATCTGCGCGGCGAGCGCGGTGGTGACGGCGAGGTCGATCCGCCCTTCCGCCGCGTCCACAGCGGCCGCGGCGTTCGAGGCGGCGGGCACGAGTTCGGCCTGCGGTGCGTTCGCGGCCAGCCACCCGCGCACCTGCGCGGAGGCGACCGGATAGGCGCCGACGGTGCGCGCCTGCGCCAGGGGGACGTGTCCGGCGATCGAGAAGGCGACGGCGAGATCGGTTTCGGCGTAGATCTGCAGCGCCGGGCCGAATCCGAGGGTGTCGACGGTGGGCGTGACCGGACCCTCGACCGACGATTCGATGGGCACGCACGCGAGGTCGACGGCACCGTCGGCCACGAGCTCGAGGGCGGCGATCTGGGAGGGCGCGCTCACCCGTTCCGCGCCCACCAGGTTCACCCCGGGCACCTCCATCGCACCCCGGGCGGCGAGGTCCAGGCACTGCAGCAGCGCCATCTCGGTGAAGGTCCCCTCAGGGCCGAAATAGGCGATGCGCGTCACCCCGAAAGCCTATCGGAGCCGACCCCTGCGACGAGGGACACACAACCCGCGACCCGCACTGTTCAGTATAGTGATCTCGATATTGTGGGGCTGGAGCATGGGGGCACGCATGGCTGACGACAACCCGCTGGACCGGATCAGTTCGGGACCGGCGCCGCAGGGGCCGAGCCCGTGGCGGGCGAACCGGCTGCCCACGGGCAGTCCCTACTCGAACGGGCTCTACGGCACCGGGGATGTGCATCGCCGGCGCCGGCTGGGCCGCGCCGGGTGGCTCGCCCTCATCGCCGCAGTGGCGCTGCTCGCGGGCGCCGTCGGCTGGGCGGCGGTCACGAAGGAGGGCGCGGCCACCACCGGGCCCACGGCCGTCGCCCCCACGGGGACCGCGGCGGCGCCCGTGCCGCCGTCGGTCGACCAGATCGCCGCGAACGCGGTGTTCACCACCGCGCTCGTCACACCGGCGTCGTGCGCGCTGCCGCCGTGGTCCACCGAACGTGCGGCGATGCAGCGGTTCTCGGAGGTCGCGCTCGCCTGCCTGGAATCGGTGTGGGCGCTGCCGACGATGCGGGTCGAGCTCTTCTCCTCCCCCGACGGGGCGGTGCCGGGCTCGGACTGTCCGCCGGACTGGAAGATCACCTCGTTCGGCGTGTGCGGCGCCCGCAACGACGTCCTGTACGTCAACGCCGACCGCATGGTGTCCAGCATCGGAAATCAGGCGGGCGGTGCGCTGCAGTGGCTCGGCCTCGCCGCGGCCGGCCAGGCCGAGGTACGCAGCGGGGTGAGCGCCGATGCCCGGGCGCTGATCCGCTCCGCGGGCGGGGACACCGGTCCGCAGGGTTTCGACTACGCCAAGCGGGAGCACATGCAGGGCCTGTGCCTCGCGGGCACCACGGTCGGCCGGCTGGTGGGTCGCGGGGTGGCCGCGGGCGATCTGGCACGGGCGTCGGAGCAGGCGGGCACCTGGTCGCTGGTGGGTTCGGACAATCGTCCCGTGTCGTCGGCCACCGCGCGCGGCTGGTTCGACCGCGGCAGCCAGTCCCCCACGCCCGAGGTGTGCCGCGCGGTGTGGACCGTTCCCGTGGACGAGGTGTCCTGAGCCCTACCGCAATCCGAGGGCGTGCAGGCGGTCGGTGATGGCCTGTGGCTGCGGGGTGAGCAGGTGGCGCAGACGCTCGCGCACGGCGTCCTGCGCCATGGGGTTGAGCGCGGCCAATCGCGTCTCGTCGGGTGCGGCGAGCGCGCCCTCGATGTCGTCGCCGGTGAGCGCGGCGACGGTGCCGCACAGCACGGCCACGGCCTGATCCGGTCCGGCGACCGCGATGGCGAATCCGGGACCGGTCTCGTGGACGCCACGAATCAGGAAGTCGACGAGCTCGCGCGGTTTGTCCGGATCGAATCCATGGGTCGTGAGGTCGGACGGTCCGGCGATCGCCAGGCCGTCGACCAGGGACATCGGCTCGCGCGGGGGTGCCAGCAGCTCCAGTTCGATCGCCATCACCATGACGATAACTCTTGTCCCGGGTTGCCGACTCAATTAGGTTAGGGTTACCTTCTACGGCATACCCACCGAGTGAGAGGAGTCGTCATGAGCGCCCCCACGATCGCCGAGCCGACCCCGGCAGAGCGCGTCCGCACCGTCGCCGTCGTGCCGCACGCGGCCGTCCTGGTGGCCGACGGCCAGGAACCGATCACCGTCCTGCTCCACCACGTGCTCGGCGACCGGTTGGTGATCGCCATCGCCGACGACGTCCCCTGGCTCGACGGCGTGCGCGCCATGGTGGAGATCAACGACATCTCGCCGCTCGCGCTGCGCGAACGCACCCGGTCGCTGGTGTGGCTGTCCGGCACCCTCTCGGAGGTGGCCGACGGTGCCGCACTCGCCGCCCGGGTGGCGATCGAGAATCCGCTGGAATCGCTGCTCGATGTGGGCAACGGCTCGCGCCTACTGACCCTGCCGGTGGAGACCGCCGTGCTGGCCGACACCGCCGGCGCCTCGTCGGTGACGGGCGATGAACTCGCGGCGGCTGAGCCGGATCCGTTCGCGGGCTACGAATCCGCGTGGCTGGCACACGTGGAGAACGACCATCCGGAGATGGTCGGCCAACTGTCCCGGCGCATTCCGGGCAAGCTGCGCAACCACCGCATCCGGCTGCTGGGCATCGATCGCTTCGGTATCCGGCTGCGTGCCGAGCACCACGAGCTCTCGGATGTGGATGTGCGCCTGAACTTCGCGCAACCCGCCACCGATATGGCCGCCCTGCAGCGGGGCATCCGCATCCTGCTGGGCTGCCCGTTCCTCAACGGCCTGCGCGCCGCCAGCTAGATCCGCTCACGAATTCGGGTTCTGCGAGGACACACGGCCGGATTCGGCCTCGTCCGCCCGCAGAACCCGAATTCCTGAAGCGCTAGTGCGCCTGCACGGTGATATCAGTGCCCTTCGGGGTGAGCAGGTACACGCCCGCCGCCACGGCCAGCAGGATCACGCCACCCACCAGACCGGTGGTCTGCAGTGAGGCCGTGAACCCGGTGGCCGCATGCTCCGCCAGCGCCGGGATCTGCGCTTCCCGAGCGATCGCCATTGCGGCGCCGAGGGATTCGCCCGCCGCATCCGCCGTGGCGGCATCCACTCCCGGGATCGCCGCGAAGTCCGCATCGGCCGTGTAGAGCATTGCTGCCACACTGCCGAGGACGGCCACACCGAGCACGTTTCCCAGGTCGTAGGAGGTCTCCTCCAGCGCGGCGGCGTTGCCCGCCTTGTCCTCCGGCGTGCCGGACATGATCATCGCCGAGGCAACGGTCATCGACCCCATGCCCATGCCCACCAGGACCAGCGGGGCGATCAGCGTCGCGTAGGTGAGCTCGCCCGAGGCGTCGATCAACACCATGCCGATACCCGCCAGGGCCAGACCACCCGCCAAGACGATCCGCGCGTTCAGCACCCGGGCGAGCCACGGCGCGGCGATGGACGCGATGGTCGCGGCCGCGGCCACCGGCAGCAGCCGCACTCCCGTCTCGATCGGTGTGTAGTTCTCCACCAGCTGCATCCACTGCGCGAGCAGCAGCAGGGCGGCGGCCATCGCGAACATCACGCCGAGGGCGGCGAGGATGGCCGCGGTGAACTGGCGCCGCTCGAAGAGCCGCACGTCGAGCAGCGGGTCGGGGCGATGCAGTGAGCGGTACACGAACAGCGACAGCGCGATCACCGCGAGCAGCAGCGCCAGCAGCGCGGGCGCCGAGGCGAAGGTGTGGTCCTTGGCGAACCGCTTGATCGACCACACCAGGGCCACCATGCCGGTGATCGACAGGAGGGCGCCCACGTAGTCCCAGCGGCCGGGGCTCGGCACCGTCGATTCGGGCAGGATGAGCAGCCCCGCGATGAGCACCACGGCCATGAACGGCACGTTCACCAGGAACGCGGCCCGCCACGAGAAGTTCTCCAGCAGAACGCCGCCCGCGATCGGTCCGACTGCGGCACCGATGCCAGACACGGCCGCCCACAGGCCCAGCGCCTTCGCGCGCTCGGCGGGATCGGTGAAGATCACCCGCAGCAGCGACAGCGTGGTCGGCATGATCATCGCGCCGCCCACACCCAGCAGGGCGCGCAGCGCGATCACCTGGCCGGGCGTCTCCGCCCACAGCACCAACAGTGATGCCACGCCGAAGACGCCGTAGCCCAGCAGCAGCATCCGCTTGCGGCCGAACCGGTCTCCGAGCGAGGCGGTCGACACCAGCAGCCCGGCCAAGACCAGCGAGTAGGCGTCGATGATCCAGAGTTGTTGCGCCGCAGTGGGACGCAGATCCGCGGAGAGATCCGGGATGGCGATGTTGAGGATCGTCAGATCCACGGTGATCACCAACAGGCTCACCGAGAGAACGGCCGCCGCCGCCCACCGTCGCGCGAACGACATGGTGGCGGGGCCATCGGTCGTGAGTTGAGTCATGACTGGGTTCCCTTCGTCGCGCCGAGCGGCGCGGTCCAGAGCGCCGCGATGGCGCTGTCGAGCAGGTCGCGGTCCATGGGCTTCTCGGCGATGACGGCGTCCATGGTCGCGCCGTCGGTGAGCATCGCCACGGCGCGGGCGTTCTCGGGCGGGATGTACCGCGACAGGGTCTCGATGTGTCGCGCAGTCCAGTGCCGGGCGAGCTCCTCCAATTCGGGGCTCAGCAGCGAGGCGCAGGTGACGGCGAAATCGCCGCGCACGAGCTGCGGGTCCTCGAGGTAGCGGTGCAGGGCGGCGGTGTAGGCCGTCGACGAGGCGCCCTCCCGGACGAACTCGGCCTCCAGTTCGGCGAGCCACTGTTCCGCTTCGGCCATGAGACTCTGCAGCGCCGCGGCGCGCAGATCGTCGAGGGTGGCGAAGTACTGCGTGGTCGATCCCAGCGGGACGCCGGCACGCGTGGCCACCTTGCGGTGCGTCAGCGCATCGGGTCCGGCCTCCAGCACGAGCGCCGCGGCGGCGTCCACGATCTCGCGGCGGCGACGCTCGGGGTCACGGCGGCGCGGTGTGTCGTTCATGCTCATTCTCCTAATGTACGTCTGTACATGTACAACTGTACATCAAGGCGCGGTGTTGTCGATTCTTCACCCGCGCGGTGTTCTTTTGCAGCCCGAACCGGTTAGATTGGTGCGATGAACACCACAGAGGGTTCGACGAAGCACTCCGTCAAGGAGACTGTGAGCGAGACGGCGAAGTCCTGGCTGCGCAAGGCCATCGCGGCCTTCGTGCTCGTGGGCGTGCTGATCGCGGTGTACTTCGGCCTGTCCGCCTTCATTCCGCGCTGGTGGGCCCAACAGGTCGGCCGCTGGGTGGATTCGAGCATGACCAGCGGCACCCTCTTCGGCCTGGGCATCGGCTTCGCCAGCACGGCCGTACCACTTCTCATCCTGGTGTTCGCCGCGCGGCGGGTGAAGAGCCATCCCGCGATCGCCACCATCGCGGGCGTCCTCGCGGTGGCCGCATCGGTGCCGAACCTGATGACCCTGTCGGTGGTGATCGGCGTGGGCAGCGGCGCCAACGCCGGCCGCCAGACGATGAACGTCGACTCCCCCGGTTTCCGCGGAGCCACCCTGATCGGCGTGATCGTCGGTGCCCTCTTCGCCGTGGCCCTGGCGATCTTCCTCGCCGTGCAGCGCAAGAAGCGCGCGAAGAAGAAGCAGATCAAGGCCGCCGAGAAGGAGGCCAAGGCAGCCGCCAAGCAGGCGGAGAAGGACGCCAAGGCGGCCGAGAAGGCGCTCAAGAGCGGGCACGCCCCCGCCGCGTCCAGCCTCGACGACGATCAGCCCGCGCAACCGGGCTCCACCTCGAGCTCGTCGGGCTAGATCAGATCCGGTTGATCCGCTCGCCGAAGTCGGGCGGAACGGGGTCTCCCGATTGCAGCCCGAGGTCCTTCATGACACGCAGGGCCTTGCCGCAGTAGATGAGATAGTCCGCGATCGGCATCGCCATGTCGGCTCGCGTAGCGGACACCTCACCCGTGACCAGTTGCGGCGGCATGACCGGGGCACACTCGGCCGGCTCAAGCCTGGAATTTCCGCTGCGCGCGAGCCATTGATCGAATTCGGCCGCGCAGACGGCGTCAAGCATCGCCTGGGTCGGCAACAGCCGGGTGAAGGTCGCAAGATCGACCGTCGGATCGCAACCCATCGTCGACGGATCGAAAATCCAGACCGATGCCGGCTGAGCACGCGGCTCACCGTCGACCCCGTACACGACACCGCGCCAGTCCCCCGCGACAACGTGGACCTTCCGCCCGAGAATCGCCCCCACGAGACGTGAGATGAGCGACGACGTCGCGGCGTCGTAAACCTGCATCGCGCCACGACCCAGCTGTACAAACGCGTCGCCGGCATCGTCGGCTCGCCGCCCCGGTCTACGCCACATGCCGCGATTGTATGGCGCCGAACCTGCTGCGGTGACCAGCTATCCGATGCCGAACAGGCTCTCGATCGGCGACTTGGCGAAGTACACCAGGAACAGGCCGGCCACCACCCACAACAGCGGGTGCACCGTCTTCGCCTTGCCCTGCGCCACGGCGAGCACCACCCAGGTGATGAACCCGATGCCGATGCCGTTGGCGATGGAGTACGTGAAGGGCATCGTGACCACCGTGAGGAACGAGGGCAGCGCGATGCCGAACTGGGTCCAGTCGATGTCCTTGAGCTGACCGATCATCATGGCGCCCACGATCACCAGCGCAGGCGAGGCGGCCTCGGACGGCACCACCTCGTACAGCGGGGTGAAGAACATCGCCAGCAGGAACAGCACGCCGGTCACGATGTTCGCCAGGCCCGTGCGGGCACCCTCGGCGATGCCGGCGGCGGACTCCACGAAGACGGTGTTCGACGACGCCGAGGCGCCGCCGCCCACGATGGCGCCCGCGCCCTCGACGGCCAGCGCCTTGCCGATGTTGGGGACGCTGCCGTCCTCCTTCATCAGGCCGGCCTCCTTGGTCATGCCGGTGATGGTGCCCATGGCGTCGAAGAAGTTCGACAGCACCAGCGCGAACACCAGGACCGACGCGGCGAGCACGCCGATCCGGGTGAAGGCGCCGAAGATGTCCACCTCGCCCACCAGCGACAGATCCGGCAGCCCGCCGAGCGAGCTGGGCAGCTCCGGGATGTTCAGGCTCCAGCCGTGCGGATCCTTGATCGACGGTCCGAGACCCGTCAGCTTCTGCACGACGAGGGCGACGATCGTGGTGATCACCACGCCCAGCAGGATCGCGCCGGGCACCTTGCGCACCACCAGGATGCCCATCAGCAGCACGCCGAAGACGAACACCGCCGTCGGCCACGACGCCACGGAGTTGCCGATCCCCAGGGTCACCGGCACCGTCGTGCCCGCGGCGTCCGGGACGCGCCGCACGAACCCGGAGTCCACGAAGCCGATGAACGCGATGAAGCAGCCGATGCCGGCCGCGATCGCGGCCTTGAGTTCGGCGGGGATCGCGCGGAAGACCGCGGTGCGGAAGCCGGTGACGCCGAGGATCACGATGATGATGCCGTCGATCACCACCAGGCCCATGGCCTCGGGCCAGGTGACCTGCGGCGCGACGCTCACCGCGAGCAGGCTGTTCACGCCGAGGCCGGCGGCGATGCCGAAGGGGTAGTTGACGATCGCACCGAAGACGATGCACATCAGGCCCGCGGCGAGCGCGGTGACGGCGGCGACCTGCGCGGTGGGCAGCACGTTGCCGAGCACGTCGGTGTTCTTGTTGTTGCCCACGATGCCGCCGATGATGATCGGGTTGAGCACCACGATGTAGGCCATCGTGAAGAAGGTGACGAGGCCACCGCGCAGCTCGCGCGAGATCGTCGAGCCGCGCTCGCTGATCTGGAAGTAGCGGTCGACAGGCCCCAGGCGGGGCTCGACAGGTGCAGGCACGGCGTTCACCTCGGCGATCGTGAGCGGGACCGCGCAATCGTATGACACGCCGATACAGTGGGCCGGTGAGCGCCCCCGAAGCCGTGCCCGCGAGCGAGAAGGGTCCGCTGCGCGCCGAGATCGCCATCGTCCTGCTGGTGACTTTCGGCTGGTCGGGGATGTATTCGCTGATCCGGCTGATCGGCTATCAACTCGGCCCCGGTGTGGGCGGCACGACGGTGAGCCTCAACCCCTCGCGCAGTCCGCACATCCCCATCGATTTCCTGCTCCAGACGCTCACGGCGGTGCAGCTGTTCGCCTGGGCCGCCCTCGCCCTCTATCTGCTGTGGCGCTCAGGCATCGGCGTGGCCGATCTGGGCTTCGCGCTGCGCGGCTCCCGGCGCGAGCTGCTCAAGAACATCGGACTCGGGACGGGGCTCGCGGCGTTGATCGGCCTCCCCGGATTGGCCCTCTACGTGGCGGGACGTGCGCTGGGCGTCACCGCGAACGTGCTGCCCGCGGCGGGCGGCGACCCCGGCTGGCGGATGGTGACCTACGTGCTCATCGCCGCCGGCAACGCCGTCGCCGAGGAGGTCGTGGTGGTGGGCTACTTCATGACCCGGCTGCGACAGCTCGGGGTGGGGCGCGGCGGCACGATCGCCGCCTCCGCGCTCCTGCGCGGCAGCTACCACCTGTACCAGGGGTTCGGAGCCGGTCTGGGGAACGTGGTGATGGGCGTGATCTTCGGTGCGGTCTACGACCGGTGGCGCACGCTGTGGCCGCTGGTGATCGCCCATTTCGTGATCGACGTGGTGGCCTACCTCGGCTACGCGCTGCTCAGATCACACCTCGGTTTCCTCAGCTAGCGATCACCCGCGGCGCACGCCCGGTTCCATGCCCTCACGAGGCAGGATTCGGCTCGTACGCTCGCGAAACCCGACATTCGGGTCACCCGATCTCTCAGATACTGCCCGTACAGTCGGAATGCGTGAACGACGAACGATCCCGGGGCGACGAGCGGCCGCTCGCCTGGTCCCAGGTACCCGAGGGCGAGCCGTCGGTGACCCGGCGCCCCGTCGGGAACCGGCAGGGCCCGCCGCGTCCGCAGCCGCCCCGGCAGGCGCGACCGCAGCAGCCGCCGCAGCCGCCGCGCGGACAGCAGCCCTTCCGTCCGCAGGCTCCGCAGCCGCGACCCACCCGGGTCGAGCGCCCGCAGCCCGCGCCGCCGCAGGGCGACTGGGCCCCGCCGCAGACGCCCGAGCCCATCCCCGCGAGCGCGGAGCGCCGCAGCCGGGGCACCGGTCGCGTCGGAGAACGCGGCAGCAGTGTGGGCGCGCGCGGAAGCAGCGGCCGGGTGCCCCCGCCGCCGCCACCGCCCCGCGACCGCAGCCGGCGCCGGGCCGCACCGGAGGCGCCGAAGCCGGCCGCTACGCCCCGCGTCACACGCAAACGGCGGCTTCATCCGCTGCGCTGGATCAGCCTGTTCCTGGTCCTGGTGATCGTGGGCACCGCGGCCGCCACCTTCTACTTCGACGGCAAACTCAACCGGGTCGACTCCCTCGCCGCCTACGCCGGCCGGATCGCCGACACCCCGGGAACCAACTGGCTGCTGGTGGGATCCGATGCCCGCGAGGGACTCTCCCCGCAGCAGCAGAAGGACCTGGCCACGGGCGGCGACCTCGGCGGCGCCCGCACCGACACCATCATGCTGGTGCACATCCCCAAGTCCGGTTCGCCGCTGCTGATCTCGATCCCCCGCGACCTCTACGTCCCGGTCCCCGGACAGGGCAGCTACAAGATCAACGCCGCCTACTTCCTGGGCGGCCCCAAGCTCCTGGTGCAGACCTTCGAATCGAAGGCCAAGGTGCGCATCGATCACTACGCGGAGATCGGCTTCGGCGGCTTCGCGAACATGGTGGACGCCCTCGGCGGCATCGAGATGTGCCCGAAGTACCCGATCAACGACCCCAAGGCCGGAATCCGGCTGCAGGCCGGCTGCCAGACGCTCAACGGCGCGCAGGCCCTCGGCTACGTGCGCACCCGCGCCACGCCGAACGCCGACCTCGATCGGGTGACGCACCAGCGCGAGTTCATGACGGCGCTGTTCAAGAAGGCGACATCGCCCAGCACGCTGCTCAATCCGTTCGAGATGTGGAGCCTGGCCGATGCCACCGTGGGCGCGCTCACCGTGGACACCGACACGCACCTGTGGGACCTGGGGCGCCTGGCATGGGCGCTGAGCAGCTCACCCGTCACCACCACCACGCCCACGGGCGGCAGCAGCAACACCGACGAGGGCGATGCGCTCCTCTGGGGCAAGAACACCACCGAGTTCTTCGGACTCATCGCGGCGGATCAACCGGTGCCCGATCGCCTGCTCAGCGCACCCGCGAATTCCGGATAAGGTGAACCTATGACCGATGAGCGCGGCCGGATCGGCCGTCCCCCCAAGGTGAACCGCGAGCAGGTCGTTGCCGCGGCGGCGGACATCCTCACCAATGATGGTCCGCTGAAGTTCTCCATGCGTGCCCTGGCGTCCCGATTGGACATCAGCGCGATGGGGATCTATCACTATTTCGATTCCAAGAACGACCTGCTGGGAGCCGTTCTCGAACATCAGGCGTGGAACACGCCCGTTCCGGAGCTGTCCGCCGACCCCCGCGAGCGGCTCGTGGAGCTGCCCCTGGCGGTGATCACGCACCTGTCCCGGCATCCCTGGGTGATCGACGTGCTCTCGGCCGACGAGATCATCGACGCCTTCTCCGCGTGGGCATTCAACGAGTTCCTCATCACCACAGATGAACTCGACATCGACGAGGCCGATTCGCTCCAGCTGCTGTTCGGCATCTGGCGGATCGTGGTCGGCGAGGTCGTGGTGCGCAACAACATCGCGATGCGCAACGAGCGGCCCACGCCGCCCTGGTACGAGCGCGAGGTCCCGGCCCACGTCGCCGAGCGCGACCGCCTGATGCGGGCGCTCGGCAACGTCGACGACGGCATCAACGCCTACGACGTGGAGGTCACCCTCCGCGCGTACCTGGCCGGCAAGCTGGGGTAGTCCGCCTAGATCGACACCTGGCGGCCGCGCAGGCCGTCACGTGAACGTCGCTGCGCCGCAGTCAGTTCGGAATCGTCCGCGAGTGCCTCGGCGAGCCGCTTGGCGAGTTCGACGGTGCCCGGCACCCACTCGTCGGGATGCGACTCGCGGTCGAGGTCGAAGACGGGGATGAGCAGGCCGTCGGCGCGGAACGAGCCGGCGAACCGCGAGCCCTCGCCCACGGTGAGGCCGCCGGCGGCGTGCACGCGTGCCAGCGCGGCCATCAGCTCGTCCTCGGGAGCGGGATGCACCCAGCGCAGGTGCGCCTTGGAGCCGGTGTCGGCCCACCAGGGTGCGCCCACGCCGTCGGCGCCGAGGTCGAGCCGGGCGGCGGGCGTGATCAGCGAGTTCGCGTGCTCCACCAGCTGGCGGGTCTGCGCATCGGTCTCGCCGGCGAGCCACCAGTCGAAGTCGGAGTGCACCGTGATCTCCAGCGCCGCCGCGGTATCGAGCACCTCGCTCGGCACGGCGTCGGTCGGCTCGGCGAGGGCCTCACCGGGCGCCGTATCGGCGGCGAACCGGGCCGATCCGGCGAGCGCGGCGGCGGGATCCTCCGGGCGCACCGAGGTCTGCAGCGCGGCGTAGCCCACGGGCCCGTCGGACTCCTCGCGGACCAGCGCGAAGGAGGCACCCGGCAGCACCGTCGCCAGCCGGACGTCGCGGGACGAGCCCTGCACGGCGAGCGGCGCCGTCGCGCTCGGGACGAACTGCCGCAGCGCGACGAGATCGCACTCGGCGGCGAGGCCCTCGAACGGGCGGCGCGCGGCCACGGCGTCGTCCGCCGACCGTGCACGCTGCGCGGCGAGCTTCTCGGCGCGGTTCGATCCCTCGCGGGGAGTGGCATTGCGTTCGCGTCTACCCATGCCCCGCAGGGTACCCAAGAGCCCCGGTCAGCCCTGCAACCAGGACCGCGCGCGGGCCGGGCGATTGGTGGCGATCCACTCCACGCCCAGGCCGTGACACAGGGCCACATCGGCCTGGGTGTCCACCGTCCAGCAGTAGGTGAACCGTCCGGCGGCGCGCGCCTTGGCCACGGTGTCGGGACGCTCGCGCAGTGATTCCACCGACGGTCCGATGCCCTGCGCGCGCACGGCGGTGGCCGCTCCGCCGCCCAGCAGCCGGGAGGCCTCGCCCAGGAGGACCGCGGGGACGCCGGGCGCATTGCGACGCACCCGCCACACCGCCGATCCGGAGAAGGAGATCACCACCACCGGCGCGGAGGCCGGGTCGCCGGGTCGCGAGAGCCCGTGCCGCTGCAGCGTGGCCAGCAGTTTCTGTTCGACGAGCCCGCCGAACCGCACCGGGTGCTTGGTCTCCACGAACAGCGTCCGATCGGCGCTGCGGGCCAGATCGATCAGCTCGTCGAGGGTGACCACGGACTCCGGATGGCCGGGCCGCTTCCACGAGCCGAAGTCCATCGCCCGCAGATCGGCGAGGTCGAGTTCGGACACCGCCCCGGTGCCGTCGGAGGTGCGCTCCACGGTGCGGTCGTGCACACAGACGAGGTGGTGATCGCGCGTGAGCCGGACATCGCATTCGATCGCGTCGGCGCCCTCGGCCACGGCGGCCTCGAAGGCGCTCATCGTGTGCTCCGGGTACTCGCCGCTCGCACCGCGATGCGCCACGATGCCCGCTACACCGCCAACCATCGGCCCTCCTCAGAGTCCTTCTGCGAGTCCGGCCCCGCGTCGATGGCGCGCACCACACGCAGAGTCACGACCAGGAACGCCGCGCCCAGCGCGTACGTGATCGCCGTGTACAGCACGGCATCCGCGTGGTGCTGCAGCCCGCCGGACGCCTGCGCGTACGCCACACAGGCGAGCGTGACGATACTCAGCGCGACCCACCCCGCCCACCAGCGGCGGATGAACTCCAGGCGGCCATCCGACGACGGTGCGCGGCCGGCGACACGGTCCTGCGCGCCCACCAGTTCCATGGCCAGGACGGGCGCCGCCACGAGGTTGACCACCGGAACCAGGCAGTACACCCACAGCTGCCAGGTGGGCCGCGGATCGAGCGTGCCGAGTTCGCCGTAGACGGCCGCGCGCGCGGCCTGCAGCCAGCGGGCGAAGACGATGTACAGGACCACGAGCGCGATCACCGCGAGCCACCCGATGGCGAACACGGAGACCTCGGCACCCCAGGCCAGGTACTTCGAGATCGGTCCGGCGCGGTTGATCACCAGCAACAGGTACGCGGCGGCCTCGGCCAGCGCCGCGAGCACCAGCACCGCGATGGTGCCCTGCAGCACCGAGACCAGCGCGGTCGTGGCGGATTCGGCCCGCCGGCCCTGTTCGGTGACGGGCGCGGGCGCGAACTCCTGCCGCAGGCCCCAGCGGGGCACGTCCGTGTACTTCGGCGTGGGCCCCTGTTCCGACGGTGCGCGGCGCGGCACCGGGAGGGTCTCCGGTGGGCGCCGGGCCAGCCAGCGGATCCGCCGGCCGGGGGGCTGGGTGCGCGCGGTGGGCTGCATCAGACCGCCCCCGGGCCACCGTCCGGCCGCACGACCGGCTTCGCGGCCGCGGCCCAGGCGATCATTCCGCCGTCGACGACCACGGCCTCCACACCCACGGTCTCGAGGTAGCGCACAGCGCTCTCGGAGCGGCCGCCCCCGCGGCAGATCACGTACACCTCGGAGTCGAGGTCGAGTTCGCCGAAGCGCGCCGGCAGCTCGATCAGCGGGATGTGCACGGCGCCCGGTGCGTGACCGAGGTCCCACTCATCGGGTTCGCGCACGTCGAGCAGGGTGATGCCCTCGATCGCGGGCAGGGCGTCGATCCCGATCAGCCCGTCGTGCACGGGGCCGGCGGCGGGGATTCCGTGCGCGTCCGTCATGGGGACCAGTTTGGCACGACCTTCTGCGAGGGCAACGAATTCATCCACAGTTTCCACAGGCTCATCCACAGCTTGAGGTTCATTCATATCGGCGTTCACCAGCGCGGATTCCGCCCCCTGTGGAGCGTGTGGAATCACGAACCGTAACTCGCCCACAGGCCCCGCCGCTGCAGGCCGGACAGCGCACCGTCGAGCACGCCGGTCGTGAGGGAGGCCGCAGCCCCGGCCAGCCCGCCGTCGGCGATCGAGGTCCCGCCGCTGAGCAGGCGCGCGAGCAGGGGCTTCGGCGTGTGCATGGTCTCGACCTCGGCGTCCGGGTAGCGCTCGGCGAGCACGCCGCGCAGGGTGCCGACACCGTCGGCCAGCCCCAGCTCCACGGCCTTCTCGCCGATCCACACCTCACCGGTGAAGAGCCGCGGATCGTCGCCGAGCTTGGCGCCGCGGCGGTCGGTGACCCAACCGCGGAAGGCCGTGTGGATATCGCCCTGCACGCCGTGCAGCCACTCCACATCGGCTTCGCGGACGTCCTCGAACATGTCGAGGCGGTGCTTGGACTCGCCCGCGGTGAAGACGCGCCGCTCCAGGCCGATCTTCTCGATGAGCTCCTTGGCGCCGAAGCCCGCCGAGATGACGCCGATCGAGCCGACAATCGAGGTGCTGGTCACGAAGATCTCGTCGGCGGCGCAGGCCAGCCAGTACCCGCCCGAGGCGGCCACGTCCTCACAGAAGGCGAGCACGGGCAGGTCGTGCTTGGCCGCGAGCTGGCGGATGCGGGCGCCGATCAGCTCGGACTGGGCGGGCGAGCCGCCGGGGCTGTTGAGGGCGAGGGCCACGGCCACCGCATCGTCGGTCTCGAAGGCCTTGCGCAGCACCGTCTCGACGCCGGCCAGGTTGAGCACGCCGCGGCTGCTGAGCCCGCCCGACATGGCGGGTGCGGCGATCGGGCCCTCCAGGCGGACGACGGGGACCACCCCGCCGGCCTGGCCGAGCGCGGTGCGCACCCGATGGCTGGCGGCCTTGGCCGCGTCCTGCAGTTCCGTGACGAGTGCACTCATACCCTCGAAGGTAGCGCCTGTGCGGCGGTCGCTCTCAGGGCGCGAACGGGGATCCCGGGAAGTTGCGGGCCACCGTCCACACCGCGGCGAGCGCCCCGAGCCCGATCCACAGCCATTTGTTCCTCGGCAGCGAGGGGACCCGGAAGCCCACCCGGTTCCCCAGCCACTGCGCCCACAGCCACACCAGGAGAACGGCGATGGGGTAGATCAGCAGATTCGAGGAGAAGGCCGCGGCGAAATCGAAGTTGGTCAGATCGTTGACGGCGCGCAGGCCGCCGCAGCCCGGACAGTAGAGACCGGTGACCGCGTACAGCGGACACACGCCCCAGCTGTTCTGGACGTGCGGGTCGCGCAGATGCAGTGCGAGGACCAGCCCGCCCACACCGGAGGCGGTCAGCAGCGGCGCGGCGGCGGCGCGTAGGCGACCGTCGGCGGGACTGCTGCTTGCCGTCATGCGCTCCAGGCTAGCGTCAGAACGCGGAGACCCAGATCAGGCCGATCACGAGGCTGCCCACCGAGACCAGGGCGTCCAGGAGCGCGTAGCCCCAGGCATTGCGACGGTTCAGCAGGTTGAGCACCGCGTGCGCACCGAAGGTGGTTCCCACCAGCAGCGAGACCACGAAGGTGATCGCGAAGACGTCGAACCGGGGGCCGTAGGTGCAGGCCATCGCGGCGCATTCCCGGAAGGACGGGAGCGCCTGCACGGTGAGGTACAGGTTCGCGAGGGTCGCGCCGACCGAGACGGCGAGGAGGGTGATCGCCACCACGATGTCGGTGCGGGTCTGACGACCGCCGACGAGGGTTCGAATACGGTGCGCCCGACCAGCGTGGGGCGACGGCTCGCGCACCCCGATGCTGTATTCGGTCATGCCACCATGATCCGGCTCGGGGGCCCGGATTCCAAGCTTTTCCGATAGAGATTCAGGTCGTTTCTATCGCTACATTTCGTCGCATCCCAGGTTGGGAGGTGTAAACCACTTCTCCGTCTAGTTCGTCACACGAGCATAGGTGAACAACAAACTTCAGACATATGCCACTCACACCCCAGTGGGCATCGACGGATTTCCTACTCGCGAGTAGGTCGGCTATGGTGGTCGACATCACACGCTGTGACGGGATTCACAGCCCTCGGGCTGGGAGAGGCGGAGGAATGACTGTCGAGCACGAGCACTCGCACGCGACCTCCTCCGCACGCTGCACCACCGTCCATTTCTCCCGGTCGCTCACGCGCACCAGCATCACCGTGGCCGTCCTGGCGCTCGCGCTGGTGCTCATTCTCGTCCTGCGCTGACCGTCGCCGCCGAACCTCAACTGCGCTTGATGCGCATTCGTCCGTCCTTATTGCGGAACCATTCCAGATAAGAAAGGCTGGAGCGGTACCGAAGGATCACCGAGGGGGCGATCGCTCCCGCAACAGAAGGGAATGCCGTGGCCGTCTACACTCTGCCGGATCTCGACTATGACTACAGTGCGCTGGAGCCGCACATCTCGGGCGAGATCATGGAGCTGCACCACAGCAAGCACCACGCCGCCTACGTCGCCGGCGCCAACGCCGCCCTCGAGCAGCTCGCCGAGGCTCGCGAGGACGGCTCCATCGCCACCAAGGCGCCGCTGCTCTCGAAGAACCTCGCCTTCCACCTGGGTGGCCACACCAACCACTCGATCTTCTGGAAGAACCTGTCGCCCAACGGTGGCGACAAGCCGGTCGGCGATCTCGCCGCGGCCATCGACGAGTACTTCGGCGGCTTCGATAAGTTCCAGGCGCACTTCACCGCCGTCGCGAACTCGCTGCAGGGCTCCGGCTGGTCGGTGCTGGCGTACGACCACATCGGTCAGCGCCTCGTGATCCAGCAGCTCACCGATCAGCAGGGCAACATCTCGATCAACCTCACCCCGCTGCTCATGCTGGACATGTGGGAGCACGCCTTCTACCTCCAGTACAAGAACGTCAAGGCCGATTACGTCAAGGCCTGGTGGAACGTTGTGAACTGGGACGACGTGGCCGCCCGCTACGCCGCCGCGAAGGCCTGACAGCCCGCTCGCAGCCCTCGTCCGAAGCCCCGCCCGCGCACCCTCGCCGGCGGGGCTTCGGCGTGTCGACGGTGCGCCGCACCGTCCGGCCCGGCGCCCTGGCTCCCCACCTGATTTCCGCTCCCGCTCCCGTTTCCTCGTCGCGCCCCCGATGCATCAGGAGCGGGATGTCGAAACGGGAGCGGGAAGGCGCCGCGAGAGGAGCAGACCCCGCGGACCGAGCGCCGCGTGCAGTCGATTCCGGAGTCGGTCCGGCTCGCGGCATTCCAGCCAGCGCCAGTGGTGCGGCGAGAGACCGTTCTCCACGAGGAGGTTGTCCCGGGTGAGCTGGTGGTCCGCCTCGGAGGTGCTCAGCTTCACCCGCCCGTCGAACTCGCCGACCACCAGGTGCGACCACAGGAAATCAGTGCGCGCCACCAGGTTGCCCGCCGGGCCGAACAGCTCGAACTGCAGCGTGGGGCGCGGGATCTCCGGCCACCGGAGCATCAGGGCCCGGCTCAGCGATTCGCCCACCGACTCCGCGAGCGCAGTGGCCTCCGGCAACGCGGCCCGCAAGGTCGCCGTCCCGCGACGCCGCCCCAGACGGTCCGCGGCCGCCTCCAGCTCCCCCATCGAAGCACCGGCCCGCAGCGCCGCATCCAAAGCGCACACCGCCTGCTCGAAGGTGCCCGCGAGGGCGAGATCGAGCGCGGTGCGCGCGAGTGTGGTCACCGCGTAGCCGTCGATCTCGCAGACATCGTGGGCATCGAGCCTTCGCAGGTGCACCCGCCGGTTTCCCCGGACGGATCCGCCGCGAGATCCCGTACCGGTGAAATCGACAGTCCGCCAATCGTTGTTGAGGATCTGCATGCCGTGCAGCGCGGCGGCCGCGGCGTGGCTCAGCACCAACCGGCGCGAGGTGCGGTCGGCCGCCGCGCGAACCGTGACCGCGAACTCCCGCCATGGCGCGAGCGCGTCCCCTCGGTGATACGCACCCGCCCACACTCGCGTGAGCTCACGCCGGTGGACCGCCGCACGGATCTCACTGTCGCGCATTCCCACGGCGAGTAGTTCCCGCCTGTGCCGATACCCCGGCACCGCATCGTCCGGCATCGTCGAACCTCCCCCAAGGTCGCCTGTCGCGATGGTGCCACCGGGGCCTGACAGGTACGCCTCCCCGTTCGCGCTCCCGTTTCGTCCTCTCGCTCCCGGGGTAACGGGAGCGGGAGAAGAAGACGGGAGCGGGAGGCACCGGTCCACGATGGTTCGCTATCGTGAGGAATCAATACGTCATCCCGGAAAGGTCTCTCATGTCTCGCACCGCGATCGTTCTCACCGCCGCCGCGACAGCGGCCGTTGCACTCGGGTCCGCCGCGCCCGCGATCGCCGACCCCGGCGATGCGCAGACGGTGCGCCGCATCGCCTGCGAGCAGTACGCGGTGGGCGCATCGACGTTCGACTACCGCGACCTGCGCCCGTGGCAGCAGCGCCTCAAGCAGGGCGTCTCGCCCGAACTGTCCGCGAAGTACGACGCCACCACGGAAGCGATGAACCAGCTGCTGCAGCCGCTGCAGTGGGTCTCGACCGGCCGCTTCGCCGGCGCCGAGACCCAGGACCTGGGCAACGGTGTCTGGCGCGCGAAGTGCTTCATCAACGTGCACGTCACGAACACGGATGCGCCGCAGGGGCGCACTATGACCACCCAGTACGTCATCACCCTGGACAAGAACCGCGGCTGGCTGATCACCGATGTCGGCGGCGACCCCGCCGGACAGTGACCTCGGCGGACAGGCCGCCCGAGCAGCAGCTTTCCGGGTAGCCGAAAACTCCGCACAGGCCCCGCCAACAACCCCTTGCGGTTTCCAAAACTTAAGCAGGACTTGTCGATTCACCAATCGGCGACTATTCTGGGAATCGCACGAAGGGGAGTAGCCCCCAATCGCGTGGTCGACATACTGGCGAATCCGCCCGGCCCGCGAACCGGAGACACCCGAGTCGCTGCGCGAGACCTCGCGCCGGCGGCGCACCGGTGGGCGAGACCTTTGTGCCATTGCGCGGTCCGATCGTCGGATCCGTGTGGCACAGGTCTTTTCGGGAGGTTCCACCGTGCTCAACGCATTGCTGGTCAGTTTCGCCGTGGTCTTCGTCGCGGAGCTCGGCGATAAATCGCAACTCATGGCGATGACCTTCGCCGCCAAGTTCAAATGGTGGATCGTGCTCGCCGGCATCACGCTGTCGACCGCCGTGGTCCACATCGCCTCGGTGGGAATCGGTTACGCGCTGGGGTCCAGCATCCCCACCCAGCTGATCACCGCGATCGCGGGCATCTCGATGCTGGTCTTCGCCTTCTGGACCTGGCGCGGCGACGCGCTGTCCGACGACGAGTCCACCACCGCCGATCGCGTCACCCGCTCGGTCTTCCTCGCGGTCACCTCCGCCTTCTTCCTGGCCGAGCTGGGCGATAAGACGATGCTGGCCACCGTCACCCTCACCACTCAGTACAACTGGTTCGGCGTGTGGCTCGGCTCCACCGTCGGCATGGTGGCCGCGGACGCCCTGGCGATCGCCGTCGGCGCGGTTCTCGGCTCGAAGCTCCCCGAGCGCGCCGTCGCGATCGGCGCCACGATCCTCTTCTTCGCCTTCGGCGGCTGGCTGCTGTTCGAGGCCTGGCCGGAGCTCGACGGTGTGGCCCGGATCGTGACGGGTGCGATCGTCGCGGTCACGGTGCTGGGCGGCTTGTTCGTAGTGCGCCGGGCGCACCGGAGCCGTCTCGCCGACCCGGCTCAGGTGAAGAACGCCGATTCACTAGTGTGAGGTGTGTCGCGCCCCACGTTCCGAGTCGGCGGCGCCATACAGAAGGGAATCGAGCCATGGACGTCTCCGGCTCCTCCGTCATCGTCACCGGCGGCGCTTCGGGCCTCGGTGCCGCCACCGCCAAGCGCTTCGCCGAGGCCGGCGCCACCGTCTTCGGCCTCGACCTGCAGCCCTCGATCGACAAGGCCACCCCCGTCGAGAACGTGCACCTCGTGCCGACGGACGTGACCAAGGAGGACGAGGTCAACAACGCCATCGCCGAGGCCGTCAAGGCGGGCCCGCTGCGCGTGGCCGTGAACTGCGCCGGTGTCGGCTGGGCCGGCCGCATCCTGTCCAAGAACGGCCCGCACGCGCTGGACCTGTTCCAGACCGTCATCAACATCAACCTGGTGGGCACGTTCAACGTGATGCGCCTGGCCGCCGATCAGATGAGCAAGCAGGAGACCGCCGATGCGCAGGGCTCCCGCGGCCTCATCGTGAACACCGCCTCCGTGGCTGCCTTCGAGGGCCAGATCGGCCAGATCGCCTACACCGCC
The DNA here is from genome assembly GCF_039525985.1 of Tsukamurella strandjordii. NCBI lineage: Bacteria > Bacillati > Actinomycetota > Actinomycetes > Mycobacteriales > Tsukamurellaceae > Tsukamurella > Tsukamurella strandjordii. The sequence continues at coordinate 34,009 of NZ_BAAAII010000008.1, forward strand.
TCCAAGGGCGGCGTGCACGCGATGACCATCACCGCGGCGCGCGACCTGGCGCAGTTCGGGATCCGCGTGAACACGATCGCCCCGGGCACCATCAACACCCCGATGCTCGCCGGCGTGACCCCGGAGTTCAAGCAGACCCTCGAGGCGGGCATCCCGTTCCCGTCGCGCCTGGGCGAGCCGGAGGAGTACGCCCAGCTGGCCTACTTCCTCTCGGAGCACGATTACATCAACGGCGAGACCATCCGCATGGACGGTGCGCTCCGGATGGCTCCGCGCTAACTAGATCTGCAGTTCATCCGCCGGCGTCGCCCTGACCGCGTCCGAGAGGACGAGGAGCGGGGCGGCGTCGTCGTCTATCGAGGTGCCCTCGGGCGGCAGCACCATGGCCGACGGTGCCGGGGCCCCGCCCGCCTCGGCGCGCAGGTCGATGGCGACGAGCAGGTTGTGCACGTTCTCCTCCGGCGTACCGTCGCCGAAGTCGTCTGGCAGGTACGGGCTCAATTGCACCAGCACGTCGCGGATCTCGACCACGCGGCGCTGGAACCGCACGTGCGGATCACGCCCGGCGCGCCCGGCGTCGAGCACCACCTCGGGGACCGCCGTGGTGAGTAGTTCCCAGAGCGGCGCGAGGCGCTTGTAGTCCTCGCGGTGCCGCTTGCGGTACTTGAGCTCCATGAAGAAGCCCCGTACGCCGGGGTAGCTCAGGCCGAGCACGAAGAGCAGGATGCCGATGCCGGTGCACACCTGCGAGACGGTGAGCAGGGCCGGCCAGGAGACCAGTTGCAGCACGCTGGTGACCACGAAGACCACCTGGGTCAGCGAGCCGAGGGCGGTGAGCCCGAGACCGGCCGCCATCATCCGCAGCGAGGTCACGAGGTAGCCGTCGGCGAAGGGCATCAGCCGGGTGAGCGAGAGGACGCAGTCGGCGAGGCCGTACATCAGGTAGGCGCCGGCGATGGCGAAGAAGACCGCGAAACCCAACTCCTGCACGGTGAGTGAGTCCAGGGACGCGTCCCGCATCGAGGGCGGGGTCGCCGTCATCGCCACGGACAGCCCGATCACGGCGGCGAGCAGCGGGATGGCCTCCATGCCCGCACGCTTCTGCCGGGCGCTCTCGGTGGGGCCGTAGAAGAAGGCCACCGCCAGGGCGGCCACGCCGAGCGCGAGGCCCACGTATCCGCCGAGCCGGGAGGCGCCCTTCCAGAGGCTGCCGTCGACGGTGGTCGCGAGGGGCGAGCCGAGCAGCAGGACGGCCACGGTGAGTGCGGCGATGGCCACGGTGACGGCCACCGCCTGGACACCGGCCTTGGACCGGTACAGACGATCGATGCGCCAGCACAACACGATGGTGAAGAATGCGACGCCCAGTACGTTGACGAGCTTCACAGCCACCGGGAGTGGCCTCCCAACGCGCGCTGGATACCGCGCAGGCTGTCGTGTTTGGCGGTGCGGCCCGCTGTGGCGCCGGCCTGTGCGGCCCAGCCGAGGATGATGGAGGCGATCATCTCGGCCTCCCACTCGTTCTCGTCGTCGTAGCAGGTGCGGTGCAGCGCGGCCGCGGCCTCGTCGGGCGGCATCGTGGCCGCATCGTCGCCGGCGGCGGAGACGTGCTGGTGGCCCGCGATGAGGTGACCGAACTCGTGGATGATGATCTGGTCACGGTGGGTGCGCGAGGTGTTGGCCTGATAGAAGAAGTAATCGGCATCGTCGCCCACGAGCCACAACCCGTTGGGCATCCCAACAGGCAGCGGCTGGCTGATCACGAGGATGTCGCGGCCTCGGCGCCGTCCGTACTTCTCACAGAGCTGCACAGCGTCGAACGGCAGGTCGAGGTCGAGACTGCGCACCTCGCGCTCACAGAGACGACGAAGTGCCTTTGCGGTACGCACGCCCCTCCTCCGTCGATCGACGCATGAGGGGCGGCGTCCGCTCCGGATCGGACTCCGGTGTGGTTACTGACCCTCAGCTTCGCGCGAGTCTACGGGAAGCTCGGGCGGGTCCGCGGGCAAGCCCTGCTGCACCCGCAGCACCTTGATGAGCTCGTTGACCATGTTCACCGAGTCGGGCGAGAGCCCTGCCAGGCGGAACGCGGCCATCTGCACCTTGGTGTCGGCCTGCAGCCGCATGAGGTGAATCTGGTCACGGGTGCGCTGTGCGGCCTCGTCCTCGAGGAAGTAGTGCACGTCCACGCCGAACGCCGCGGAGATCCCCTCGACGGTGCGGAACGACGGCGACTTCGCCTTGCCGGACCGGAGCTGGCTCAGGTACGACTCACCCAGGCGGAAGCCGAGAGCGGTCGACCGCTGCGCGATGGCCTTCGCGGTGAACGCGCGGCCGTTCGGGCCGGGCACCGTACGGAACAGCTCCTCGAGCCGACTCGCGAACAGACCCTGGCCGACCAGAGCCTCGCTGTCGTACTTAGTGTTACCTGCGTCCACTTTGTGCCATCCCTCTCTCTTCGGCACGACCTGCCACCTGTCCGCCGAGTGCGGTATTGCACGACGTCCAAGCTTCCTCACACTATAGCGTAGTTTGCCAATAGGTACATCCCCTTTGGGATCGACTATCAGTCCGCAGCGCTCGTGATGTATTGTTACCTACGCGCGCGCAGATACAACGGAAGGGGTAGCGTGTCCGCTCCAACGCACCTCTCGGCACGTCTGCGTGCCGCCGTGATCGTCTCGCTCGCCGTGGGCACCATTTCCGCGGCGCCGGCCTTCGCGGAGCCCGATTCCGGCTCCTCCTCGTCTTCCAGCGGTTCCTCGTCCGTCGAGTCGTCCTCCGACGGCAACACCCTGCGCGGCACCTCCTCCGGCGGCACCTCTGCGGAGTTCTCCATCAAGGACTCGAACAAGGACGCCACCGGCTCGTCGAAGAACGACGGCAAGGACAAGGGCGACAAGAACAAGAACGACAAGGACCAGAGCGGCAAGGACAAGGACGACAAAGACCAGGGCGGCAAGGGCAAGGACGACAAGGACAAGCACGGCCTGCCCAGCATCGGCCAGATCATCGGAGGCATCCTGGGCGGCGGCTCGTCCGCCGGATCGGGCTCCGGATCCACCGGCGGCTCCACGGGCGCCGCCACCGGTCCCGCGGGCGGCGCATCGATCGAGACCCCGAGCTCGGGAGGGGGCAGCCCCGCCGCACAGGGCGCCGGTATCCGCTCGGGCAACCCCGAACCCCAGGGCGTCGGCGTCCGCGAGGGCGGCGCCACCGCGAGCGGTGCAGGCGTCCGCAACGGCAATCCGGCACCCGCCACCGCACCGGGCGGCCGCGACGCCGCCCCCGCACCGTCGGCCGGTGCGCCCGCGGCGGCGCCCGTCGTGCCGCCCGTGGTCGCCGTCCCCGCGGTTCCGGTTCTCCTGCCGCCCGTGATCGTCGCGGCCGGTCCGCGCGCCGCGGGTCCCCAGCCGGTGCAGTTCGGCACCCCCGCCGCCGGTGACGGCGCGTCCGACAAGGACGCCGGCAACGATGCGGCACCGCCCGGCAAGGACGACAAGCGCAGCGAGCCCACACTCCTCACCGCGGCCTACTCCTCCGCCCAGCGGGTGACGCCCGTGGCCACCGAGACGGCCCGGCAGCTCTCGCCGGCGCTGTTCGCGGTGCTGGGCGGTATCGCCCTGCTGGGGAGCAGCACCTTCGTGGATGCGCTCCGCCGCGCCCACCTGCGCCAAGCCCAGGCCTGATCCGCTGCGCCGCAGCGCGTTCCGCTAGTCGACCACTGGTAGCGCGTTCACCGCTTCACTGGACATGAACGCGCGCAGGGCCGCGGTGGCCCGCACATCGTCTTCGTTGTACTCCAGGATCCGTTGCCGCTGCGCGGCGCGCTCCGCCTCGTCGTGGCCGGCGTCCATCCCGACGCCCACGCGGTACCACAGCATCGACGCCTCTCCCCCGGCTTCCGCATCGCGCCAATGGAATCCGGCCACCGGCGCCACCTTCTTCAGGCCGCGCCCCTCCAGCGAGAGGAAGGCATCGCCCACGGCGTCGAACATGTCCACCCACTCCGGTGAGGCGATGAACTCGGCGACGGCGGCGCGGCTGGGGACGCCCGGGGCACCCGCGAACCGATCGGCGGAGGAGAGCAGCCACTTGTTCTCCGCCTGCTGCGAATAGCAGTACGCCGCAAAGGTTTTCCCCGCCGCATGTGCCTCCGCCCGGCGGTCCATCAGATAGGCCCAGAACTCGGCGAAGGAACGCCCCTCGTCGGTGGTGGGCACCGGCTCCCAGGTGACGAACGGGCGGTATCCCAGTTCGACCCCGTCGCGGCGCAGCCAGGTGCCCCAGAGGTAGGCGCCGTACTCCTGGTAGCTCTCCATATCGACGTCCACCTCGACATCGGCGCGGCGTACCTTCACCTCCGGGCGGCGCCGCACCAGCACCTGGCCATCGCGCCAGGCCCTGGCCATCGCGCGCAGATCGGCGATCGACGCGGGCACGTCCTCCGGCTGCGGGCCGGTGTACTCGGCCAATTGATCCACCGTGACGATGCCGGCCTCGCGCAGCCCGGGCGCCGAGCGACCGTCGGCCACCAGGCTCACGTCCCGCCGCGCGGCGAGCGTCGCCTCGCACTGCGGCCACCACGGGCAGCGCCGGCACTCGGCCACCCGCACCGGTTCGGTCTCCACGGTGCCCGCCAGCACGTCCCGGCGGTCCGCGAAGCGTTCGTCGTAGGCGGCCAGCAGCGGCGCCACATCGTGCACCACGATCCGCTCACCGCCGATCCCGAGCGACCCGCCGGACAGCGACGTCGAGGCGTGGCCCGCGTCCTGCAGCATCCGGGTCAGGTGCGCCAGCCGCATCTGGTCGCCCCGGTGCTGGCGCGCCCGGACCGTCTCGTCCGGCGACGGTGACCACCGGTCCAACGGCGTGGTCAGCGCGCCGGAGCCCGGGTCCGAGACCTTGTGATTGACCACGATCACCGGCAGGTAGCCGTCCCGCACGCGGATCAGCAGCTCGCTGTGCCCGCGGCGGCCGTGTGCGGTGGGCAGGACGCCGCCCCAGATCCGCTCCGCACCGGAGTCCATCGCCGCCAGCGTGCGGGTCACGGCGCCCTCGCCGGGCTCGATCACCGTGAGGTCCGCGGCGGCGGCCAGCCGGTCGCGTACCGAGGCGCGGAAGACCGCCGCGGCCTCCACGCGCAGCGCCATGGAGGGGTCGGGATCGGCGAGCGGTGCCCGCGCGTCGAGTGCCAGGCGGTGACGGCATCCGGTGAGCGCCCTGGCGCTCACCGGTGGTGCCGTGATGTGCTCGTCGATGTCCACTGCATTGCATTATCGCGGGCGGCACTGACAACCACGACGCGGACGCTGTGCAATGCTGTAGGCGAAAGCAGTACTGACCTATAAGGACGTGCACTGATGGGTTTGTTCGGCAAGAAGGCGAAGTCCTCGCGCGCGGAGCGGAAGGCGCAGGCCAAGGCGCTCAAGTCGAAGGCGCGGCTCGAGGCGAAGCTGGCCGCGAAGAACGATGCCAGGAGCGCGAAGCGCTCGGCGAAGAACGCCGTGAAGTCCGAGCGCGGCGCGCAGAAGTCCGATGTGGCACGCGCGAAGGTGATCGCGCGGATGCAGGGTAAGTCGGACAAGCTCAACCTCAAGATCGCCGAGACCAATGCCCGCGCCGCGGTCGACGGCAAGCTGCTCTCGGAGGCCCGCCTCAAGCGCTACATCTCCACCGCGCGCCTGCTCGCGCCCGTGGTGGTGCCGCTGGCGTACCGCGCCGCGCAGGCCGGCCGCAACAAGCTCGATTCGGCACGCGCCACCCGGCTCGGTGTGCCGGTGGACGAGGTGGCCCAGTTCGCCGGCTTCGGCGGCGGCCTCGCCGCGCGGGTGGCCGCGTCCCGTCGCTCCCTCGACCAGTTGGCGTCCGCGCATCCGGATGCCGAGACCAAGGCCTTCGTCGCCGCGGTCGCCCAGCGACTCGACGATCTGTCGGCCGCGATCACCGCGTCCGAGGCGATGCCGCCGGCGCGGCGCCGTCCGGCGCATCAGGCGATCGCCCGCGAGCTCGACGGCATCGACGCCGATCTGCTCAACCGCCTCGGCATCAGCTCCTAGCACTGCGGGGCGCCCGCGGGGGCGTTACCGTCGTCGGGTGGCTTCGACGATGCGCGTACGGACTTCCCTCCTCGGTCTGGGCGCGGCTGTCGCGGCCGCCTGCGCGGCGGGCCTCGCCGTCCCGGCGAACGCGGCCCCGCCGCCGCCCGTCTACGTGGCGCTGGGCGATTCGTACTCGTCCCTGCCGGCCGATGCGACGGTGGGCGGCTCGCAGCAGGAGCGCTCGTGCGGCCGGTCCGTGCGCAACTACCCGAAGCTGGTCTCCGATGCACTCGGGATCCCGCGGGAGCAGTTGCGCGACAACACCTGTGGTGGCGCCGATACCGATGACGCCTTCGCCAGCCAGCGCGCCGGTGACGCGAAGACCGGGTACTACGACGCGCCCGCGCAGCTCGACGGCATCGTCCCGCAGACCCGGCTGGTGACGGTGTCGCTGGGCGGGAACGACGGCTCCCTCTACTCGACCATCCTGCGCGCATGCGCGAGCGTGCCGCACGCGGCGGCCCCGCGCTGCACCTTCGATCAGGCCTCCCGTCCGGCGGAACTCTCCGACGGTGCCATCGACGACCGGCTGGCGCGGATCACGGCGGCCAACCAGCGGATCATCCGCGCGGTACGCGATCGGTCGCCACAGGCCCGGATCCTGCTGGTGGGCTATCCGGCGGTGTTCGCCGCCGATCGCACGTGCGGGGCGATCGCCCCGTTCCACAGTGCCAGCATCGGCTGGATGCGGAGCATCCTCACGGAGCGGCTCAACCGGGCCGTGCAGCGCACCGCGATCACCGAGCGGGTCGAGTACATCGACATGGAGCCCGCCTCGCGGGGCCACGAGGTGTGCAGCACCCGCCCGTGGATCAACGGCGTCACCGACGTGCCGCGGGCCGCCGGGATGCACCCGTTCCCCGCGGAGGGCGAGGCGGTGGCGGCGGCGGTCACCCGCGCCGTGCGGGCTTCCGGTCCCGCCGTCGGTCCCCGCTGACCGCGCCCGGTCCGGGCCAGGCGACGGTGAGCTCGCCGCCGTCCCGCAGGGCACGCCACCGCGCCGCGAAGTCGTCGTAGCGGGCGAAGATCCGCTCCCGCAGGTCCGCGGCGATATCGGCGTCACCGAGGGCCCCGGGCCACGCGGCATCGGGCGCACGGTGCCCGCGCTCCACCTCCCACAGGGCGACGGTGAGCGAGGCGAGGTACTCCGAGCGCGCCATATCCGCGGATTGGGCTGCGGTGGGCTGCTTGCGTTTGCGGCTCGCGGCCCGGCGTTGCGCCGGGTCCGCGGGCCAGAACAGGCCGTCGAGACCGTTCGCGTCGGCGAGCCGGCCGAAGACGCCGCCGCGCAGCCCGGCCTCGATCTCCACCAGCAGGTGCGCGGCGTCGTGCGGCACCGTCGGGCTGGCGCCCGGGCCTCCGCGCGGAGCGAGTTCCGGGCCGCGGTCCCGACGCACCCGCACGTCGTAGCCCGACGCGCGTTTGATGAAGGTGACGTCCATGTATCCAGGATCGGCCGGGACCAGGCGGGGCGCAACGGCTTTTACGCGGGCGGCGTCCCGGCGTCCTGTTTCGGCACCGCCCCCAGGATCAGCACCAGGACCGCCGCCGCGGCCATCACGGCGGCGATGGCCCACATTCCGGCGTTCTGGGTTCCGGTGCGATCGGCGAGGAATCCAGTGATGTACGGGCCGAAGAAGCCCGCGGAGTTGCCGATCGAGTTGATCAGGGCCACACCGGCCGCCGCGGCGGTGCCGCTGAGGAAGGCGGTGGGCAGGGTCCAGAAGGTCGCGAGGGAGCCGGCGATCCCGCAGGCGAACACGGCCACCAGCGCCATGGCGAGATACGGCGATCCGGCCATCACCGTGAGCGGGATCGCGCCCGCGGAGAGCAGCATGGGGATCACCACGTGCCACACGCGCTCGCCGGTCCGGTCGCTGTGCCGGGCCCAGAGCACCATGAAGACGGCGGCGAAGGCCCAGGGCACCGCGGTGAGCAGGCCGACCTCGTAGATCGAGTACTTCACCGCGAACCGTTGCTGGAAGCCCTTGATGATCGTCGGCAGGAAGAAGCTGATGGCGTAGAGCCCGTAGACGATGCCGAAGTACACGAAGGCCAGTGCCCACACTCGCGGCTTCGTCAGCGAGGTGCGCAGCGGTACATGGAATCTGGATGCGGTCTGCGCTTCCTCCCGTTCCATCTCGGTGCGCAGCCACTCGCGTTCGTCGGGGGCCAGCCAGCGGGCGTCCTTCGGCCGGTCGGTGAGGTAGAACCAGCACACCACACCCAGGATCATCGCCGGGATGCCCTCCACCAGGAACATGAACCGCCAGCCGGCCATACCGCCGAGCAGCTCGTGTCCGCGGTCGATCAGGAAGGCCGAGAGGGGCGCCCCGAAGACCGTCGACAGCGGGATGGCCACCATGAAGTAGGCGACCGCCTTGGCCCGCTCGGCCTGGGGGAACCAGAAGGTGAGGTACAGGATGATCCCGGGGAAGAAGCCCGCCTCGGCGATGCCGAGCAGGATCCGCAGCGCGTACAGCCACTCGTGGTTGGGAACGAAGGCCATCGCCGCGGCGACGGCGCCCCAGGTGACCAGGATGCGGGCGATCCAGCGACGTGCGCCGAACCGGTGCAGCGCCAGGTTGGACGGCACTTCCAGCAGCAGGTAGCCAATGAAGAACAGGCCCGAGGCGAGTCCGAACATGGCCTGGGTGAGCCCCAAGTCCTCGTTCATGCCGTTCGGCCCGGCGAAGCCGATGTTGGTGCGGTCCAGGTAGTTGACGAAGTAGAGCACCGCGAGGAAGGGGATCAGCCGCCGCGCCACCTTACGGAGGGTGCGGCGGCGCAACTCCTCGGAACCCGCCCGGACCTGCTCGTTCGCCATATCCCGGGATACTGCCCGATCGAACACCGTTACCGCGGCGAAAACCTCAGGTCGGCGCCGCGGTAACGGTGGTCAGTCGGGGTGGTCAGCGACCGATGAACTTGAGGGCCTTGATGATCGGGGGGACCACGGAGAGGAAGACGGTGCGCGGAACGCCCTTGATCCCGCCGATGCCGATGATCCGCTGCTGCGCGATGGTCTTCGACTCGCAGTACTTGAGCAGGCCCTCGGCGCCGTGCCGGCGGCCGACGCCCGAGATGCCCATGCCGCCCATCGGCGCGGCGGTGGAGCCCCACGCGGCGGCGTAGCCCTCGTTGATGTTCACGGTGCCGGCGTTGATCTGCTCGGCGATCTCCTGGGCCTGCTTGGTGGTGCCGGCGAAGACGCTGGCGTTGAGCCCGTACTCGGTGTCGTTGGCGCGCGCGATCGCCTCGTCGACCGAGTCGACGGGGTAGATCGAGACGACGGGGCCGAAGGTCTCGGAGGCGTAGCAGACGGCCTCCTCGGGAACGTTCTTGAGCACCGTCGGCTCGTAGAAGAACGGGCCGAGGTCGGGCCGGGCCTTGCCGCCGGCGAGCACGGTGGCGCCCTTGGCGACGGCATCGTCGACGTGCGCGGTCACGGTGTCGATCTGCGACTTGCTGGCCAGCGAGCCCATCTCGTTGGTGAAGTCGTAGCCGGCGCCCAGCGCCAGGTTGGCGGTGCGCTCGGCGAAGGCGCGGGCGAACTCGTCGGCGATCTCCCGCTCGACGTAGATGCGCTCGATCGAGATGCACAGCTGGCCCGAGTTGGAGAAGGCGGCGCGGGCGGCACCGTCGGCCGTGTGCGCGATGTCGGCGTCCTTGGTGACCACCATGGGGTTCTTGCCGCCGAGCTCGGCGGAGAAGCCGATCAGGCGCTTACCGCACTGCTCGGCCAGGGTGGCGCCGGTGGCCGAGGAGCCGGTGAACATGAGGTAGTCGGCGCGCTCGACGATCGCGGTGCCCACGATGCCACCGGGGCCGGGGACCACGGCGAACAGGTCGCGCGGGAGGCCGGCCTCGTACAGCAGCTCGACGGCGGCGAGGGCGCAGTACGGCGTCTGGCTATCGGGCTTGAGCACCACCGCGTTGCCGGCGGCCAGCGCCGCGACACCGTCGGACACGGCCAGGGTCAGCGGGTAGTTCCACGGCGCGATCACGCCGACCACGCCCTTGGGCTGGTACCGCACGCGGGTGTTGGTGAACACCGGGAGCATGCCGGCGGTGTTCTTCTGCTCCAGCAGCTTCGGCGCGTTCTTGCCGTACCAGCGGGCGGTCATCGCCACGTCCAGGGTCTCCTCCTGGGCGTACTGGCGGGCCTTGCCGGTCTCCAACTGGGCCATGTCCATCAGGTCGGCGCGGCGCTCGTTGACCAGGTCGGCGAACTTCAGCAGCACCTTGGCGCGGTCCTTCGCGCTGCGCGCGGCCCACTGCTTCTGAGCCAGGCGGGCGCGGGTGAAGGCCAGCTCGACGTCCTCGACCGTGCCCACGGGGATGGTGGTGATCTTCTCCCCGGAGAACGCCTCGAGCACATCGCGCGATTCGCGCTGGTCGGGGTGGTCGATCGCCGAGAGGGCGCGAAGACGGTCGAACGTGGCCTGGGTGGGTGCTGGCATGACGGCCAGATTACCCGCTTGTTGACGGTGCCTCAATAGCGCGACCGGTTCACGATTTCGGGCCCTCCGTCCGCACGCGACACAATCCTGCCGCGTCACCGCGCTGAGGCCGACATCGTGAACGTCGATAGGATCGCGACATGAGCCATGTTCAGTTCACCCCCACCGCGGACCTCGTCGACGAGATCGGGGAGGACGTGCGCAGCTGCGACACCCAGTTCCGTCAGTTCGGCGCTCGTCGCGCGTTCGCGGGCGAGGTGGTCACGGTGAAGTGCTTCCAGGACAACGCGCTGCTCAAGTCGATTCTGGGCGAGCCCGGCGAGGGCCGCGTGCTGGTGATCGACGGTTCCGACGAGAACGGGGTGCCCTCGCTGCACACCGCACTCGTGGGCGACATCATCGCCGAACTGGGCCGCGGCAACGGCTGGGCCGGCATGGTGGCCTACGGCGCGATCCGGGACGCCGCGGTGATCGGCACCCTCGACATCGGCGTGAAGGCGCTGGGCACCAACCCGCGCAAGTCCACCAAGACCGGTGCCGGCGAGCGGGATGTGCCGCTCACCTTCGGCGGCGTCACCTTCCACCCGGGCGATGTGCTGTTCAGCGACGACGACGGCATCGTCCTGCGGTAGTCAGCCGCTGATCGCGGCGGTGGTGACGACGCTGCCTGCGCGGGCCGCCACCCAGGCCAGACCGTCGCGGTGCCCGTTCGGGGTCTGATCGGCGACGGCGTCGCCCACCACGAAGGCCTGGATGTCGTTCTGCACCGAATCCGCAGCGGTGAGTAGGACGCCGGTGTTCGCGTAGACACCGACCAGGATGAGTTGATCGCGCCCCTGCGACCGCAGGTACTCCAGGAGGTCCGACCGGAAGTATTCGGACAGTTTGTGTTTGGTGAGGACGCGCTCCCCCGGGCGCGGCGCCACGGCGGGCTCGATGCCACGGTCGGATTCGTCCGAGCTCATTCCGGCCCCGGAGAAGTCGTAGATCAGGCCGCGTTGTTCCCGGGTAGCTCCCCCGCGCTGCGCCGAGTACGCGACGGGGACCTGATTGCTCCTGGCCCACTGCTGAACCCGCGCGGCATTGCGCAGCAGTTCCTGCTTCGTGGGCTCGGCGAAGATCCGGGTGAAGTAGAACTGCACATCGTGGACCAGTAGGGCGGCGCGACGTGGATCCACCCGCCACGCCACCTTGTTCTTCGGTATCGGGATCTCACCGATCCGATAGGACACGGAGCCCGGCGGTGCCACCGCCGCCCCGGCGGATCCGGCCTGCCCCGCGGCCGCCACCCCGACCGCACCGACGGCCGCGCCCAGTGCCGCGGTGCGGAGGAAATGCCGCCTGCCCAGCGACCGGTCGGGGCCGGGTGCGTCGCGATCAGGGCCGGGTTGTGACGTCATGGCGCGATGCTAGGACCGCGCCGTCCGGCCCGCATCCGCGTGCTTCACACTCGGCGCTCCGCTACCCCCGCGCGACCCGGGCGGATCGCCCGAACACCTCGACCACATCGCCGACGGCGAGCTGCCGGCCGCGACGGGTGTCGACCTCGCCGTTCACGGTCACCTCGCCGTCGGCGATCACACCCTTGGCCTCGGCACCCGAGTCGATCAGACCCGCGAGCTTGAGGAACTGCCCCAGGCGGATCACCTCGTCGGAGATCTCCACGTCGATTGCGTCCGTCACGCCTGCCATCATGCCGGACTACTCTCGGCAAGGTGTTCCTCACGCTCGCCGGTGTCCGCACCCACGTGGTGGTCGACGATCCGATCGGCCCCGTCACCGGGCCGCCGGTCGTGCTGTCGTCGGGCCTGGCCGGCAACTGGTTCGACTGGGACGCCTGCACCGAGCTGCTGACCTCGGGCCGCACGGTGGTGCGCTTCGACCGGCCGGGCTACGGTCTCTCCGATCCGTGGCCCGAGGGCGAGGTGCCCACGATCGACTCCGAGGTCACCCGGATACGGGACCTGGTGGACGCCTTGGGAATCGACTCCGCCGTCCTGTGCGGCCACTCGATGGCCAGCTTCTACGTGGAGGCCTTCGCCCGCGAACACCCGCAGCGGGCCGCGGGCCTGGTGATCCTGGACGGCAGCGTCGAGGAGTCACCCCGCTGGGTACTACCGGGCAACCTCCGCGAGGACCTCGTGCTCAAGTCGGCCGATGTCGCCGCAGCCGCCGGACTGAACCGGATCGCCCCGACGATGCACCGCCTGTTCGTCGATTCGGAGCCGCCCGAAGAGCACGCGGAGATCCTGTCGTCGGAGAAGTACCTACGCGCCGCGCTCCTGGAGAACGGGCAGTACCCCGTGATCGCGCACGAATTGGTGGACGTTCGGCAGCGGTACCCGTTGCGGGCCGGCATGCCGGTCACGGTGGGGGCGGCGTACACCGGTAAGCCCACCCCGTGGGCGGCGTCGTGGCTCCGGCAGCAGCGCGGCTTCGCGGACCGGTTGCACGCCCGGTTCGCCGTGATCGCACCCAGCGGGCACCACGTGATGGTGGAACAGCCCGCGCAGGTGGCGGCGCTGATCCTGGACTCGACTCCGGCCTAGCCGACGCCGAGCAGGCGCAGTTCCGCGGGCGTGACCAGCCGCTCACCGTCTTCGGCGAGGAGGCTGCGCTTGCGCAGGTTCCGCAGTCGGTAGATCGTCCGGGTTCCCAGGTTGACGGGGCGGCGGTGCTGCTTCACTGCGAATCTCCGAAGATCGTGTCTGTCGATGCGGAACGGTTGGTTACAGATAGTGTATTGCCTGATGCGGGGAGCGTCCAGTGGTCACTCCCCGTTCGTGACAGCCGTTACAGCCACGGGCCGGGATCCTTCTCGGGACCTGCGCCGCACGCACGGTTAGGCTGAGCGGGTTCCGTCCCATTGTTGCGTTCGCACATCTCTCGAGGAGTACCGTGTCCGATCTTGACGATCTGCTCAAGTCCATCCCGCTCGCCGATATCGCGGCTCAGCTCGGCGTCTCGCAGGACGTCGCCTCGGAGGCCGTCAACCAGACGGTGCCGACGCTGCTGGCCGGCCTGCAGGCGCAGGACACTACCGAGGCCCCGACCGATCTCGCGCAGGCCGCCGACAACGGCAACGGCCAGCAGATCGTGTCCAGCCTGTTCGGCGATAAGACCGACGATGTGGCCGCCGCCGCCGCGGCTCCGCTCTCGTCGGGCGTCACCAACGATCTGGTCAAGCAGCTGCTGCCGATCCTGGCTCCGATCGTGATCAGCTTCGTGATGAAGAAGCTCTCCGGCGGCACCGCCGCGCAGCCGCAGCAGCAGCAGGCCCCCGCGGGCAACGGCGATCTGCTCGGCAGCATCCTGGGCAACATGATCGGCGGGGGCAACACCTCCGGCAACGCCGGCAACGCCGCGGGCAACGTGCTCGGCGGCATCCTGGGCGGACTGCTGAACCGCAAGTAGTCCCACGCACGACGAAGGCCGGTACCCCGCGGGGTGCCGGCCTTCGTCGTCGCGGACTAGCGCTGCGGTGCAGCGGTGGGCACGATCGGCGCGGGCAGCGCCGACTCGCCCATGAGGAACCGATCGACGGCGGCCGCAGCGCTGCGG
>NZ_BAAAII010000008.1:48152-279511 GCF_039525985.1 Tsukamurella strandjordii
TGGCCCACACGATCAGCGACTGGCCGCGGCCGGCGTCGCCCGCCACGAAGACGCCCGGCACGGTCGACTGGAAGTCGTCGCCGCGCGCCACGTTGCCGCGGTCGCTGTACTCGACGCCCAGCTTGTCCAGGAGATCGTCACGCTCGGGGCCGACGAAGCCCATGGCCAGCAGGACGAGATCGGCCTCGATGGTGAAATCGGTGCCCTCGACCTTCTCGAAGCGGCCGCCCTCCATCTTGACCTCGTAGGCCTTGAGCGCGGTGACCTTGCCGTCCTTGCCCAGGAACTCCTCGGTGCTCACGGAGAACACCCGCTCGCCGCCCTCTTCGTGCGCCGAGCTGATGCGGTACATCAGCGGGTAGGTCGGCCACGGGGTCGACTCGGCGCGCTCGCGCGGCGGGACCGGCATGATCTCGAACTGGTGCACCGTCTCCGCGCCCTGGCGCAGCGAGGTGCCGAGGCAGTCGGCACCGGTGTCGCCGCCGCCGATGATGATGACCTTCTTGCCCTTGGCGTGCAGGGGCGGCAGTCCGTCCTCATCGACCACGTCGTCGCCCACCGCGGCCCGGTTGGCCCAGGGCAGGAACTCCATGGCCTGGTGGATGCCGTCCAGTTCGCGGCCGGGGATCGGCAGGTCGCGCCACAGGGTGGCGCCGTTGGCGAGGACCACGGCGTCGTAGTCCTCGCGCAGCTGCTCGACGGTCACATCGACGCCCACGTTGACACCGGTCTTGAAGATGGTGCCCTCGGCGTTCATCTGGGCGAGGCGGCGATCGATGTGCCGCTTCTCCATCTTGAACTCGGGGATGCCGTAGCGGAGCAGGCCGCCGATCCGGTCGGCGCGCTCGTAGACCGTGACGGTGTGGCCGCCGCGCGTGAGCTGCTGCGCCGCAGCGAGACCCGCGGGGCCGGACCCGACGACGGCGACCTTCTTGCCGGTCAGCTTGGTGGGGTGCTCGGGCGAGACCCAGCCCTCGTCGAAGGCGTGGTCGATCAGCTCGACCTCGACCTGCTTGATGGTGACGGGGTCCTGGTTGATGCCCAGCACGCACGAGGCCTCGCAGGGTGCGGGGCACAGCCGCCCGGTGAACTCCGGGAAGTTGTTGGTCGCGTGCAGGCGCTCGATGCCGTCGCGCCAGCGGTCCTTATAGACCAGGTCGTTCCACTCCGGGATCAGGTTACCGAGCGGGCAACCGTTGTGGCAGAACGGGATGCCGCAGTCCATGCAACGGGAGGCCTGCTTGCGCAGCGTGCCGCCGTCGAAGGGCTTGTACACCTCGTTCCAGTCCAGCAGGCGCAGCGGAACCGGCCGGCGCACCGGCAGCTCGCGCGAGTTGTTCTTCAGAAAGCCCTGGGGATCAGCCACGAGCGGCCTCCATCACTGCGTCGTCGATGTTGCGGCCGTCCAGTTCGGCACGCTTGATGGCGGTGAGCACGCGCTTGAAATCGCGCGGCATCACCTTGGCGAAGAGCTGGCGCTCCCGAGCCCAGTTGGCCAGGATCCGTTCCGCGATGGCGGAATCGGTGGCCTCGTAGTGCTTGGTCACGGTGGCGCGTACGAACTCGATATCGGTCTCGTCGAGCGATTCGAGCTCCACGAGCTCGGTGTTGAGGTCGCGCTCGAACTGGCCGTCGGCGTTGTAGACGTAGGCGATGCCGCCGCTCATGCCTGCACCGAAGTTGCGTCCGGTATCGCCGAGCACGATCACCCGGCCGCCGGTCATGTACTCGCAGCCGTGGTCGCCCACGCCCTCGACCACGGCGACCGCGCCCGAGTTGCGCACCGCGAACCGCTCGCCCGCCTTGCCGCGGAGGAAGACCTCGCCCGCGGTGGCGCCGAACAGGATCACGTTGCCCGCGATGATGTTGTCCTCGGCCACGAAGCCCTCGGGGGCGTCCTGCGCCGGGCGCACCACGATGCGGCCGCCGGACAGTCCCTTGCCCACGAAGTCGTTCGCATCGCCCTCGAGCCGCAGCGTGATGCCCTTCGGCACGAAGGCGCCGAAGCTGTTGCCCGCGCTGCCGCGGAAGGTGATGTCGATGGTGTCGTCCGGAAGTCCCTCGGCCCCATAGGCCTTGGTGACCTCGTGTCCGAGCATCGTGCCCACGGTGCGGTTGACGTTGGAGATCGCCGACTGGATCGACACGGGCGCGCCGGTGTCGATCGCCACTCGGGCCTGCGAGATCAGCTGCTGATCGAGTGCCTTCTCCAGCCCGTGCTCCTGCGTCTGCGAGCAGTACGGGTCCTGCTTCATGAACGGCGAATCGACCTGCGCCAGGATCGGTGCGAGATCGAGCTTGCCGGCCTTGGCGCCACCCCAATGCTGCTGCGCCGCCTCGGTGTCGAGCACCTGCGATTGGCCCACGGCCTCCTGCAGGGTGCGGAAGCCGAGCTCGGCGAGCAGCTCACGCACCTCCTCCGCGATGTACAGGAAGAAGTTCTCCACGAACTCCGGCTTGCCGGTGAACCGGCGCCGCAGCACCGGGTTCTGGGTGGCCACGCCCACGGGGCAGGTGTCCAGGTGGCACACGCGCATCATGATGCAGCCCGAGACCACCAGCGGCGCGGTGGCGAAACCGAACTCCTCGCCGCCGAGCAGGGCGGCCACGACCACATCGCGGCCGGTCTTGAGCTGACCGTCGACCTGCACCACGATCCGGTCGCGAAGACCGTTGAGCAGCAGCGTCTGCTGGGTCTCGGCCAGGCCGATCTCCCAGGGGGCGCCGGCGTGCTTGACCGAGGTGAGCGGGGTGGCACCGGTGCCACCGTCGTGACCGGAGATGAGCACCACATCGGCGTGCGCCTTGGAGACGCCCGCGGCCACGGTTCCCACGCCGATCTCGGAGACCAGCTTCACGTGGATGCGGGCCGACGGGTTCGCGTTCTTCAGGTCGTGGATCAGCTGCGCCAGATCCTCGATCGAGTAGATGTCGTGGTGCGGCGGGGGCGAGATCAGGCCCACACCGGGCGTCGAACCGCGGACCTCGGCGACCCACGGGTACACCTTGTGCGGGGGCAGCTGGCCGCCCTCGCCGGGCTTGGCACCCTGCGCCATCTTGATCTGGATGTCGGTGCAGTTGCTCAGGTAGTGCGAGGTCACGCCGAACCGGCCCGAGGCCACCTGCTTGATCGCCGAACGGCGGAAGTCGCCGTTCTCATCGGGCGTGAACCGCGCCGGATCCTCGCCGCCCTCACCGGAGTTCGAGCGACCGCCGAGACGGTTCATGGCGATGGCGAGGGTCTCGTGCGCCTCCGCCGAGATCGAGCCGTAGCTCATGGCACCCGTCGAGAAGCGCTTGACGATCTCGCTGGCGGGCTCCACCTCGTCGATGGAGATCGACGGGCGGTCGCTCCGGAAGCGGAACAGCCCGCGCAGCGAGGCGAGCCGCTCGCTCTGGTCGTCCACCAGCTTGGTGTACTCCTTGAACACCTTGTACTGCCCGGTGCGCGTCGCGTGCTGGAGCTTGAAGACGGTGTCCGGGTTGAACAGGTGGTACTCGCCCTCGCGGCGCCACTGGTACTCGCCGCCCACCTCGAGCTCGCGGTGCGCGAGCTCCTCGGGGCGGTCGTTCATGGCGCGCTTGTGCCGCGCGGCCACATCGGCGGCGATCTCGTCCAGGCCGATGCCGTCCAGCTGGCTCTGCAGGCCGGTGAAGAACTCGTCGACCACGTCCTGCGCGAGGCCGATCACCTGGAACAGCTGGGCGCCGGTGTACGAGGCCAGGGTGGAGATGCCCATCTTCGACATCACCTTGAGCACGCCCTTGCCCGCGGCCTTGACGTAGTTGGCGTTGAGCTTCTCCAGCGGGATGCCGTTGAGCTCACCGCGCAGGTGCATGTCCTCGATCGTGGCGAAGGCCATGTACGGGTTCACCGCTGCGGCACCGCATCCGATGAGCGCGGCCATGTGGTGCACCTCGCGGGCGTCACCCGACTCCACGATCAGGCCGACCCTGGTGCGGCTGCGCTCGCGCACCAGGTGGTGGTGCACGGCGGCGGTCAGCAGCAGCGACGGGATCGGCGCCATCAGCCGGTCGGAGTTGCGGTCCGACAGGATGATCAGGCGCGCGCCACCGGCGATGGCCTCGGAGACCTGCGTGCGCACGGTGTCGAGCGCCTCGTGCAGGCCCTTGCCGCCCTCGGCCACCGCGTACAGGCCGGGGATCACCACGGACCGGAACTCGGGCAGGGTGCCGTCGTCGTTGACCTTGACCAGCTTGATCAGCTCGTCGTTGTTGAGGATCGGCTGGTCCAGGTGGATCTGGCGGCAGCTGACGGGAGTCGGGTTGAGCAGGTCGGACTCGCCGCCGATGGTGCCGCCCAGGCTGGTGACGATCTCCTCGCGGATGGCGTCCAGCGGCGGGTTGGTCACCTGCGCGAAGAGCTGCTGGAAGTAGTCGAACAGCAGGCGCGGGCGCAGCGAGAGCACGGCGACGGGGGTGTCGGTGCCCATGGAGCCGATCGCCTCGGCGCCGGTCTTCGCCATCGGCGTCAGGAGCAGGTTCAGCTCCTCGGTGGTGTAGCCGAACATCTGCTGGCGCTGGGTGACCCGATCGTGCGGCATCACCGGGTGCGGACGGTCGGGCAGCTCCGACAGGCGCAGCAGGCCCTCGTCCAGCCAGTCCTGGTAGGGCTCGGCCGCGGCCAGTTCGTCCTTGATCTCCTTATCGGAGACGATGCGGCCCTGCGCGGTGTCCACCAGGAACATGCGGCCCGGCTGCAAGCGGGTCTTGAAGACCACGTCGCTGTGCGGAATGTCGAGCACGCCGACCTCCGAGCCGAGGACGACGAGGCCGTCCTTGGTGACCCAGATGCGCGACGGGCGAAGGCCGTTGCGGTCGAGCACGGCGCCGATCACGGTGCCGTCGGTGAAGCACACCGAGGCGGGTCCGTCCCAGGGCTCCATGAGCGAGGAGTGGTACTCGTAGAAGGCGCGGCGTGCGGGATCCATGTCCTGGTGGCGCTCCCAGGCCTCCGGGATCATCATGAGCACGGCGTGCGGCAGGCTGCGGCCACCGAGGTGCAGCAGTTCGAGGACCTCGTCGAAACGCGCGGTGTCCGATCCGCCCTCGGTGCAGATCGGGAAGATCTTGTTCTCGGCGTCGGCGCCGAAGACGGTGGGGTCGAGCAGCGACTCGCGCGCCCGCATCCAGTTCTCGTTGCCGCCGACGGTGTTGATCTCACCGTTGTGGGCCACGCGGCGGTACGGGTGGGCCAGCGGCCAGCTGGGGAAGGTGTTCGTGGAGAACCGCGAGTGCACCAGGCCCAGAGCCGATTCCACGCGCTCGTCCTGCAGGTCCTCGAAGAAGCCGCGCAGCTGCGGGGTGGTGAGCATGCCCTTGTAAACGAAGGTCTGGCCGGACAGCGAGGGGAAGTAGACCGACTCCTCGCCCTGCGAGCCCGCGCCGGCACCGTCGGTGCCCAGCTCGCGCTCGACCCGCTTGCGGATCACGAAGCAGCGGCGCTCGAGGTCCATCCCGGACAGCGGCGCACCCTCGGCGTCGGTGCCGGCGATGAACACCTGGCGCATGGTGGGCATGGCGTCGCGGGCCAGGGCGCCCAGCGAGCCGTCGTCGGTGGGCTGATCGCGCCAGCCGAGCACCGTCATGCCCTCTTCGGCGACGATGCGCTCGACGCCCTCAGCCGCCTTGGTGGCCTCGGCGGAGGCCTGCGGGAGGAAGGCGATGCCGGTAGCGTACGCACCCTGGTGCGGCAGCTCGAAGTCGACGACCTCGCGGAAGAAGCGGTCGGGGACCTGGATCAGGATGCCCGCGCCGTCGCCCGTGTTCGGCTCGGCACCGGCGGCACCACGGTGCTCCAGGTTGACCAGCGCGGTGATGGCCTTGTCGACGATGTCGCGGGATTTGCGGCCGTGCATGTCCACCACGAAGGCGACGCCACACGCGTCGTGCTCGTTCGCGGGGTGGTACAGCCCCTGCGGACCCGGGGGGACGAAACGGCTCATCGAATACCTGCCTTAGCGCAGCGCCTCACGGCGGAACGGTGGAAATGAAGGTTCGGTGACGGCATACGTCACCTCAGGCATCGTTGGCTGTACCCGAAACGATAGTTTCCCGGGGCTCTATCACCAAATGAAAGGCCATCCTAACTGGCCCTGACCTGCGCGTTTCGGAAATCTTCGGCGTGCACCGGGAACCACGCCGATCTCGCTGAGGGCGCGCGTCACGTCCCCGGACCGAGGCCGAGGGCCGTTGCCGGCCGCGCGGACCGGTGTTACGTTGAATCTATCCCCCCGGGGGGATATCTTCCGCTTCGGCGGATCCGTTGCCCTCACGTTCTTCTCATCCGCACCACCAGCTCGGAGGCAGTCGATGAACACCGAAGCGCCGCCCGCGATCACGATCTGGCTCGACCCCGTGTGCCCGTACTCCTGGTCCACGGCCCAGTGGCTGCGCGACGCCACCGGCGACACCGCCGCGGTGCGCTGGGAGCAGATGAGCCTCGCGATCCTCAACGAGGGCCGCGACCTGCCCGAACGGGCCCGAGCCCGGATGCGCGACTCCCGCACCGCCGGACGCCTGTTCGCGCGCCTGTCGCAGACGCTGGACCACGACCGGAGGTGGGAGGCACTGCGGGCCTTCACCCGTAGCTACCACGAGGACGGCCGGACGCTCGACGACGAGCTGGTCGCGGCGCTGCAGGCGCAGTTCGGCGGCCCGGTCGCTCAGGACACCACCGACGAATCCCTCGACGCCGCGGTCCTCGAATCGCACATCCGCAGCCAGGACGCGGCGGGCGGCACGGGCGGAAGTCCCCTGATCGACCTGGGCGGGAAGGTCTTCCACGGCCCGGTACTGACCGCGGTCCCCGAGCCCACCGCCGGACGAGAACTCCTCGCCGCCCTCGACACCCTCGCCGCGGTGGACGCCTTCGCGTCCGTCCAGCGGCTCCACCCCGCATCCACACCACCGAGCAGTGACCGGAAGGAAAGTGAGCGAGAATGAGTACGAAGCGAATCGTCATCGCCGGCGCCGGAATCGGCGGGCTCAGCGTGATCAAGGAACTGCGGGAGTCCGGCGTCGCCCTCGACGATGCCGAGATCACCCTGATCAATGAGAACTTCGAGCACTACCTCGGTTTCACCCTGCCCTGGGTGATGCGGGGGTGGCGCACCGCGGACAGCATCCCCATCCGCCCCTCGGAGGCCGGCCTCGCGGGGATTCGGACGATCCGCGCCACGGTGACCGGGGTCGACGCCGCGCCGAAGGAAGTGGTGCTGGACGACGGTGAGCGGGTGCCCTTCGACGCCCTGGTGCTGGCGCTGGGCGCGCGCAACGCTCCGCACCGGGTCCCCGGACTGCAGCAGGCCGTCGACGCCGGAATCGCGGTGCACTTCTACGCCACGGCCGACGCGGAACGCGCCCACCGGGCGCTGTCCGAGTTCCCCGGCGGGCGCCTGGTCTTCCTCGTCGCCTCGATGCCCTTCCGCTGCCCCGTCGCGCCGTACGAGGGCGCCTTCCTGGCCGCCGATCTGCTCGCCGAACGCGGGGTGCGCGATCGCACCGAGATCGCCGTGTACACGCCCGAACCGCAGCCGATGCCCTCCGCCGGTCCCGATGTGGGTCTCGAACTGGCCCAGCACGTCCGGGACGCCGGGATCGGCCTGCACCCGCTGCACCAGGTCACGGAGGTGGACGCCGCGGCGAAGACGGTGCGCTTCGCCAACGGCGAGAACGCTCCGTTCGATCTGCTCGTCTTCGTGCCGCCGCACGAGCCTGCGCTATCGCTGGACGGGGCGGGATGGATCCCCGTCGACCGCGCGAGCATGGGCACCGGACACGACGGGATCTGGGCGATCGGCGATCTGTCCTCCGTCACCTCGCCCACCGACCGACCGCTCCCGAAGGCGGCGATCTTCGCGAAGAACGGTGCGGCCGCGGTGGCCCGGAACGTGCTGCACCACCTCGGACTCGACGATGCGACGGCCGCCCTGTCAGGGCTGGGGTACTGCTACATCGACACCGGCGCCCACGAATCCGCCCGCGGCCAGGGCGATTTCTTCGCCGAACCGCACCCCGATGTGACGCTGACACCCGCTTCCGTACAACTGCACGAGGAGAAGATGCGTGAAGAGCAGCAGTGGCGGTCGTACTGGGAGTGACCCCGTCGCCGACTCACCCGTGATCCCACACAGGTCGCCGGAAGCCTGCGGGGACCGACGGGGCCGCGCAGCAATCGGCGCAGTCACATCGCGAAGGATTCGATTCGGTCCACTCGAAGGCGGTCGCCGACACGAACCTCGCTGCCGACCCGGTCGGTCGCGAGAACGGTGATCGCATTCGCTCCCGCCCTCCAGCATGGCGCCGGCGCGTACAGCGACAGCGTGGGCCCGATGTCCCAATACCGGCCGAGGAGCACGTCGTTCAGCCACACCATGGCTCTACCTGATCCGGGAAAGCTCAGCCAGGCGTCGGCCGGCGTGTCGACGTGCACCGTCGCCACGCTCACCCCGCCTCCATCGCGTGGCAGGACGGGGACATCCGATTCCGTACCAACGAATTCCGGCCGCTCTTCGGGGACGATGCGATGAACCCACCCGTGCACGATCCGGTTCCCGGCGCGGACGCCTCCGAGGATCCCCTTCGCCTCGCCCACCAGTGGGCCGTAGTTGATGCGGCCCAAAGACTCGACCAGGATCGTCAGGCGGCCGCGCCCACCCGCCGCCGGCAGCGGGAGTGCGCACTCGCTTCCCCGCTGCACGATCCCGAGCGGCTGATCGTCCAGGAAGAGCACCGCGCGATCGTGGAGGCCGTCGATAGTCACCTCGGAGTCGGGAGGGTAGGCGAACCCCGCCTCGTAGACCACCGGCGCATTCTCAACGGCGAGGTCCTCGAACCGTGCGGGCACCGGACGCACAGGGCCCGCCGCGGGGAGTCCGCGTAGGTAATCGATGAGCCGCGCTGCCGGGCGAAGCTCAGCGACGGAGTCGGGCAGGAAGGCCGGCGCCTCGGGAACGGGCGGCAAGGGTTCGTTGCGGTACCGCCCGTAACTCGCGCGCACGCGATGGAACTTCTCCGTGAGCCTGCCGTCCTCGCCGATCGGCGCGTCGGAGTCGTAGCTCGTGACGGTCGATTGCAGGCGACCTTCGTGGTTCGCTCCACTCCACAACCCGAAGTTCGTCCCGCCGTGCGCCATGTACAGGCTGACGGAGCCACCTCCGTCCAGTAGGTCGTCCATCGTCTCCATCAGGCTGTCGGCGGATCGGACGTGGTGGACATCGCCCCAGTGATCGAACCAGCCACCCCAAAGCTCGCTGCACATCAACGGCCGGTCCTCGCGACACAACTGCCGGGCACGATCCACCTCCGTCCCGAGGGTGAACGTCGGGAGAGCGCCGGGTACGGCGCCGTGCTCCTGCATGTGGGCGGTGGTTCCGTCGGCAGTGGTGAGCATTTCGACGATGCCGCGTGCCCGTAGCCCGTCCCGCAGGTGTTCCAGGTAGGCGGTATCGCTGCCGTACGATCCGTACTCGTTCTCCACCTGCACCGCCACGATCGGGCCGCCGTGCGCCCCCTGCAGCGGCGCGAGCTTGGGAATGAGCTCGTCGAACCACGTGTCGACGGCCCGCAGGTAGTGCGCATCCGAGGTCCGCAGGGCGCGCGTCCGCCCCGTCAGCCATGCGGGCAGTCCGCCGTTCGACCATTCCGCACAGATGTACGGACCGGGACGCAGATACACGTCGAGGCCGAGCGAAGCCGCGATCTCCAGATACCGGACGATGTCTCGGTCACCCGAAAAATCCGTCCGTCCTTCAACTCCCTCGTGGAAGTTCCAGGGCACGTACGTATCCACGGTGTTCGCGCCCATCGCGGCAAGCCGTTCGAGCCGGTCGCGCCACTGTGCCGGGTGCACTCGGAAGTAGTGGACCGCGCCCGCAAGGATCCGATGTGGACTGCCGTTCTTACGCAGTTCGCCGTCGCTCCAGCCGAGAGTCGCCCGTGCCGATCCAGTCATGGAGTCACTCCTGCCATCGTGACCTCCGGCGTACTCGCCGACCATCGCCGCGCCCGCGAGAGGCTCGTTCACCGGAGGCTGAACGGCTTGCCCCACAGGACCACGGAACCTCTGTCCCCTCCCACGGTGGCCTTCACCTTGGCGAAGAACTTCGCCTGCGCATATCCCGCGCAGCCGTCGACACCGATCGTCTGATCCTGGAACGACAGTGAGCCCGTGCGGCCCTTGAAGTTGAATGCTGTGCCGGGATCCATCCATCCGGCATCGAACTCGTCACCCGGAGCCGGCCACTTGGCTGCGTCGTACGTCAACATCTGCGTACCGATACTTCCCGCGGCCAGACTGAGGCTTGCCCCGGACGTGCCCTTGACACTCGGCTCGACACCGAAACTGCCGTCCGTGACGCCCGTACCCGATTCGCCGCCACCGCCGAGCGAGACGTTCGCCTTGCCCACGTCGACCTGGCACCCGACGGCGTATCCCGCCTGAATCGAACCACCGTCGGCCGATCCTCCAGTGACCGTGACGGATACGATGCCGGACACCCACGCATTGCGCGTGGTCGGCAGTGCCACCATTCCCGGAGAGAATCGCGCGGTGTGATCGTTCACCGTCACGGTGATCGTCGAGTCACCGACGCGATGAGTAACGGTCTTCGTATCGAGCCGCTGGAAGGTGTCGGCTGCGGCCTGGCCGACAGGGGCGACTCCACACAGGAGCGCTGCACCGGCGATCGCGGTGACACCGCGGAGAGTATTCGTGGTCATGTCTTTCCGTTCTGGGGTATGTGATGGCGCGTCAGCGGGACACGCGGGGTCGGGTCGCGGACGGGCTCAGCCGAGCGAGAACGGCGCGCCGTAGAGGAATCCCTGGATTCTGTTGCTGCCCTTGATCTCCACCCAGGTGACGACACGGGCCTGCGCATAGCCCGAACAGTGCTTGATGTCGACGTTGTGGTCCTTGATGGTCACGGTGTGGGTACCGGACTTGGTGAACTTGATCGAGTCGATGGAGCCCGGCGGCTCGTTCCGAGCGAATCCCGTGACACTGCTGGTGGCCCCCGGGGTCAACGGGAGACTCACCGTGGGAGAGACCCCGCCGAGACCGAAGCCCGCAGCGGACCCGAGCGAGGCCGACGGTCCGGTGACCTCGACACCGACGCCGATCTGACCCGGGAACTGGCACCCCACGATCACTCCGACACCCAACTTGCCTTCGATCACCGCGTCGGCAGGGGCCTTCACGGACACCCCACCGATGGTGGTGAGCCACGCCGTGCGCGACTGGGGTGTGGCCATGGACGGTTGAACGGCGACGGCATTGCCGGACGACTTGAGGTTGATCGACCACCCCTCCGGTGCGGGAACCGCACGTTCACCGGATGGGAGCGGGCCCGCGCTCGCGGCAGGGGCCGCCATCGTCGCGATTGCCACGGCGGCGACCATTGCACCGCAGCCCTTCCACACATTGATCTTCACTTCAACACCTTGCTCGTAGGACCGGATCCTGCGCGTCCGGATTACCCGGGGTGCCGTTCAGAAAGGGTGGGAATCACAACGGATACCGTTTCCGAGTTCTCGTACTGAGATACGCCGCGAAGGAGCATCCGTACCTCGAACAACACTTCTGGGGTGTGATGAAGATAACTGGTACTGACCGGGTTACGCAAGGGGGTTATCAAAATAGTTCCGAGGCCCACCGAGGCCCACAAACCGCAGGTCACGGTTCCTTTTGTGCTCCGAACAACAGAAATGGCCGAGCGCACGGGATCGTCCGAAAACATGGCATGGCCACATATTTTTGACACGTTCGGATTGCCATTCGGCCGAATATCGATAATCGACCCAGTGCAATTCACCGCACTTATAGCCGGGCGGAGAATTTCTCACCACCCGGAAGAACCAACTCCCATCAGGAGCCCGCTGGAATAGGCGATCCCTTCGGGGATACAGCAATGCCCTCGCGCGCAGAACTGTGCGCGGCATCGACGATCGCAGCCGTGCGTGCGCCGGCGCGACCGTCCGGCCACGGCGCCCGGCCCTCCCGCACGCTCGCGAGGAACTCCTCGAGCATCCGGGAATCGAGATCTGCGCCGAACGGCACCCACGCAGCACCGTCCACGGTGTCTCCGGACAGTCCTGCCCCGAACGGGGCGATCGACATCGTCGCCTCGGTTCCCTCGACAGTCAGGGTGAGGTCGCCCCACCGCGCCGACGCAGCGGGGCGTGACCACGAGCAGTCGATCGTTCCGATGACGCCGCTCGGGTAGACGAGCGACACCAGGCCTGCGGTCTCCACATCGCCGGCGCTCGGAATGACGGAGTTCGCCACTGCGTACACCTGGGAAGGGATCTCGCCGAGCAGAGCGTCGATCAGATCCGCGCAGTGCACGACGTGATCGGTGAGCGCACCACCGCCGGCCTTCGCACGGTCCACGAACCAATTGCGCCCCTGGGGGATCTTTCCGTTGTTCGTTCCACGGATGCTGATCACCCGCCCCAGCGCTCCCCGCTCGACGGCATCGCAGAGCTCGGCGAACTCGGGGGCGAACCGAACCGGGTAGGCGGTCATCAGACGCACGCCGGCAGCATCCGCAGCGGCTACCATGGCGTTCGCATCCTCGGCGGAGGTCGCCAGCGGCTTCTCGCAGAGGACGTGCACGCCATGGGCCGCAGCCTCCTCCGTCAATCGCCGGTGTCGGTCGTTCTCGGCGCAGATCACCACCGCATCGGGCTGCCACCGGTAGAGCGCATCGCCCGCCAGGTAGTCGATCCCGTACTGCGCGGCGAGATCCGCTCCACGGGGACCCTCCTCGTTGCTCGTCACGCCGTCGTCGTCGCTCAGGGCCACGATCACGTCGGGTCGCCGCGCGAGCAGTTCCAAGTACGACGCCGCGTGCACATGGGCCGCGGAGACGACCACGATCCGCATCGGGTTCTCGGCGCTCTCGACCATGGTCTTCTCCTTCGTGGTTCCGGTGGTCATAGCAGTGCTTCGTCGAAGGCGACGGGACGGCCGCTCGCGATCGATTCGGATGCCGCCTGCGCCAGGGCGATGGCGATCACCCCGTCCCGCGTGGACACCCGCGGCTCGGTTCCCGCGACGATCGCCTCGGCGAGGTCCCTGATCTCGAGGAGGTACGGGCTCTGGGAGGGATCCCCGGCAGGCAGGTAACCGGCCGGCGGCTCGCTCCCCACGCGCGTGGCCGTGCGGGTCTCCGCACTCGAATGGCGCAGGACGCCGGCGCTGCCCGCCACTTCCACCGAGGTGGCGAAGGGGAGCGACCGCGCGCCCCAGAGTCCCTGCGCCAGGCTGATCGCACCGGATGCGTGCGTCAGCGTGACATGTGCCGCTGCGGCATCCGGAGTCTTTCCGCCGATGGAGGCCGGTGCCTGTGCGGCGTAGACACTGGTGATCGGGCCCGCGATCCATCGGGCCTGGTCCAGATCGTGCAGCATCTGGTCCATCACGATTCCACCGCTGAGCTCCTCGTCGAAGAACCAGGAGCCAGCGGCGGGTGCCCCGCTCGACCTCGAGAATCGCAGCACCGCAAGATCACCCAGCAGGCCGTCGTCCGCTGCTTGCTTGATCGCCACGTACTCGGGGAAGTACCGCACGACGTGCGCCGGGATCAACCGGACACCGGCGTGCTGCGCCGCGGCGATCATCTCAGTGGCGTCGGCGACGTTCCGCGCCAAGGGTTTCTCGCAGATCACGTCCTTCCCTGCGGCGATCGCGGCGAGGACGATCTCCTTGTGTGAGGGCGTCGGTGTGACGACGTCGACGATGTCGCAGAGGTCCCAGAGTTCATCCAGCGCCGGTACGGCACGCCCCCCGGTTGCCGCGACGACCTCGTCTGCGCCGGCGAGCGAGTAGACGGCCACGTCGGCCCCGAGGTGCGCCCACGCCTCCGCGTGCGCCGCGGAGATCATCCCGGCGCCGACCATCCCGATGCGAAGTCGATGATTCACGTCGTCTCTCGTTTCGTTGTGATTGTTCTTCGATTGCGGCCGAACAGCTTGTGCTGCCTACTCATCAGCGGCACCGGCTCGCGCACCGATCCCGCGCCCCAAGCTCGACGATGCCAAGTCGGGCAAGGGGACGTCCGGCATCTCGAACACCGGTTCGGCCGCGAGATCGTACGCAAGCGTGAGCGCCCCGATGAGGGGCGCATCCGCGCCCAGCGGCGAGGTCACCATGGTGTGCTCCACCGGGACGTCGACGAGCTCGGCGACCGCGGCACGTATCGGTCGCAAGAGGGCCTCACCAGCCTGCGACAACCCTCCGCCGATCACCACGATCTCGGGATCGATCAGCATCACGATCGCCGCGAGCCCGCGCGCCGCCTCGCCGACGACCTCGCGGACCTCCGCCTCCGCACCCACATCGCCGAGTGCGGCGAGTTCCAGTACGTCCTTCGCCGTCGCTGCGGACTTCCATTCGGCATTGGCACGATCGGGGGAGAACAGCACGCCACCCACCTCACCTACGGCGTAGTGGCTTCCGCGCAGCACCCGTCCGTTGACGACTGACCCGACCGAGAAGCGGTGTCCGGCATGGAAGTAGACCACCGATTCGCACCCTCGCGCGATACCCATGCGGTGCTCGCCGGCCGTTGCCAGCCTGGTGTCGTTATCGACGACGACCGGACACGAGTAGCGCTCACTGAGCAGGGTCGCCGGATTCGCACCGACCCAGTCACCCAGATTGTCCGACACCACGATGCGCCCGTCCTCGCTGACGAGTCCGGTGACGCTGACGGCGATCGCCAGGACCCGTTCCACGCCTGCA
This sequence comes from Tsukamurella strandjordii, assembly GCF_039525985.1. NCBI lineage: Bacteria > Bacillati > Actinomycetota > Actinomycetes > Mycobacteriales > Tsukamurellaceae > Tsukamurella > Tsukamurella strandjordii. The sequence continues at coordinate 62,920 of NZ_BAAAII010000008.1, forward strand.
CGGGACACCGCCTCCTCGACCAACCCGGTCAACTCGTCCGGGCGCAGAGCACCGCCACGCGCATCCGAGCTCCGCTCGCTCGTCGCCAGGACATCGCCCACGAGATCGCTCACCACGACTCGGCTCCGGTGCGCGCCGAGATCCACGCCCACCACCACGCCGAAGGACGCGGCGAACTCGAACCTCCGTGCCGGCCTGCCCGCGCCGGGTGTGGGCACGATCCCCTCGTCCAGTACCAGTCCCGTGCTGACGAGCTCGTCGAGAATGGTCTCGACGGTGACCCGGCTCAGCTCCGTGGCCTCGGCGATCCCGGCGATCGAGGAGGGGCCTCGATCCCGCAGCGCGACGGCACAGGCGGCGGTGTTCGCCCGCTTGATGTCGACGCCGGCCAGCTTCCATCCCGGTCGCACAGTGGACTCCGATCTCCTCGTCATGCTGGGCGCATCCCCTCTGTATCGGTCATGAGTCCGCCAACTCCCGGCGCACCTCGTCACGCAGCCGTCCGAGATTCTCGGGATCCGGGGCGGCGGCCAACAGGGTCTTGGTGTACTCGTGCTGCGGATTCAGGATCACGTCACTGCTCGGGCCGCGCTCCACCACTTCACCGTGGTACAGCACCATGATCTCGTCACTGAAATGTCGTGCGGTAGCGAGGTCGTGCGTGATGTACAGAACGCCCAGATTCTCCTCGGACTGAAGATCGGAGAGCAGATTGAGCACTCCGAGGCGAATGGACACGTCCAGCATCGACACCGGTTCATCGGCGATGATGAACCGTGCTCCCGGCGCCAGTGCCCGCGCGATGGCGACGCGCTGACGCTGGCCACCGGACAGCTCGTGCGGCCGTCGATTCGCAAAGTTCTCGGCAGGGCTGAGCCGCACCCGTTCCAGCAGCTCGAGCGCTCGTGCTCGGACCTCGGTACGGGAGAGCTTCGGATGGTGGATCTTCAGCGGCCGCTCCAGATGGTGGATGATGGAGTGGAACGGGTTGAGCGAGGCGAACGGATCCTGGAACACCATCTGCACCTGGGACCGGTACCGCGCGAGCGAACGTCCGCGGTTTCCGGACGGCTGACCGTCCAACAGGATCTCGCCCGACGACGGGGTCTCGAGCTTCATCAGCATCCGTGCGATGGTCGATTTTCCGGACCCCGATTCTCCGACCAGTGCGATGGTCTTCCCCGCCTCCAGGGTGAAGGAGACGTCTTTGACGGCATTCAGCACGGTGGTCCTGGTGCCGGACCGGAGCTTGAAGTCCTTGACCAGGTTTCGTGCTTCCAGCCGCGGACCGCGTATCGAGTCGTTCATCGCGTCCCCTCTTCCTGTGCCTGCCCGCGGGAACGGACGAAGTCTCCGTGCTCGCCACGGAGACTGGGGAAGCTCGACAGGAGCTTCTTGGTGTACTCGTGCTGCGGTGTGCGGTAGATCGCCTCCGCCGTCCCCTGCTCGACGATCTGCCCCTGGAGCATCACCGCGATCCGATCGCTGATCTCGATGAGCATCGGGAGATCGTGAGTGATGAAGACGACGGCGAAGCCCAGCCGTTCGCGCAGCCTCATGATCTCGCGGATGATGTCCCGCTGAACCACCACGTCGAGTGCTGTCGTGGGTTCGTCCATGATCATGACCTGCGGATCGAGTGCCAGAGCCATGGCGATCATCATTCGCTGCCGCATGCCGCCGGAGAGCTCATGGGGGAAGCTGTCGAGGCGTCCGGGGTCCACACCCACCAGTCTGAGCAGTTCCCGTGCCCGTTCGGTCTTCTCTCCCTTCGACATGCCAGGACGGTGCGTATCGAAGACGTCGAAGATCTGGGCCTTCACACTGATCACCGGATTCAACGAGTTCATCGCGCCCTGGAAGACCATGGAGATCTTGTCCCACCGGAATGCGCGAAGCTCATCGTCGGCGAGGGCGACGACGTCGATGTCCTCGCCGGAACGGTCGTGGAAGACGACCTCTCCGCCGGTCATCAGAGCGGGCGCCTTCAACAGCCGATTCAGGCCGTACGCGAGCGTCGTCTTACCGCAACCCGATTCGCCTGCCAGGCCGAGGATCTCACCTCGGTGGAGCGTCAGAGACACGCCACGGACGGCCCGGACCGGCGGGACCACCTCGTACTCGATCGAGACGTTCCGGGCGGATAGGACGGGCTGCGCCTCGGTTCCCGCGGTCATGCCGTGACTCCCTTCGTCTTCGCTGCCTTACGCACGCTGCGCGCCGCGGCGGGAGCGGTACGCAGCCGCGGGTTGATGATCTCGTCGATGGCGAAGTTGATGAGCGCCAGACCGCACCCCAGAAGGGCGATCATGATGCCCGGCGGGATGAACCACCACCAGGCACCCTGCGCCAGCGCCTGCCCGCTCTGGGCGTCGTTGAGCACCGTTCCCCAGGTTATCGACGAGTTGGGCCCGAGACCGAGGTACGACAGGCCCGCCTCGCCGAGGACCGCGAAGATGATGGAGAGCAGGAGCTGCGACGCCAAGAGCGGCAGGAGGTTCGGCATGATCTCGACGAGGATGATCCGGTGCGGGCGCTCTCCCGCCACCTTCGCCGCGGACACGTAATCACGCGATCTCAGCGAACGGGTCTGCAGGCGCAGGACGTACGCCCCACCGGCCCACGCGGTGATTCCCAGCACGCCCGCCACCAGCAGCCAGCTGCGTTGCTGAGCGAAGGCCGCGATCACCATCACCAGTGGAAGCCCCGGGATAACGATCATCACGTTCGTGAACAACGCGAGCAGGTCTTCTCTCCACCCGCCCAGGTACCCCGCGAGCACGCCGAACACCAACGACAGCACCAACGCGATCCCGCCGGCCACCACACCGACCTGCAGCGAGCCCAGCGCACCGTGCGCCAACTGTGCGAGCACATCGTTACCGAGTTTCGTGGTACCGAGGAGGTGCTCCGCCGACGGCGGCGCGAGGTTCGGGTTATCGCTGTTGCGCGGATCCTGGACGAAGAACGGGGCCACGATCGCGAACAGGACGATCGCGGTGACGAGGGAGACGCCGAGCACGAACTTCGACGATCGTCCCGGTAGCAGCCCGTGTCGGCCGCGCGGTGCCGGCGCCCCGGGGAGAGGTCCGATATCGGTGCCGGCTTCGGACGACTCACCGGGAATCACACCGGTTGTTTGCAGTACGTTCTGGGTGTCAGACATTTTGGCGCGCCCTCGGATCGACGAAGCCATAGACCAGGTCCATGACGAAGTTGGCGGCGAGCACGGTGAGCGTGATCACCAGGAACAACCCCTGCATGAGGGCGTAGTCGTTGTTGCCGATCGCCTCGAACATCAGCTTGCCGACCCCCGGATAGGTGAACACGAGCTCCATCACGATCGAACCCGCGACCACGAATCCCAATGAGATCGAGAATCCCGCGATCGATGGGATCACCGCATTGCGCGCCGCGTACGCGGTCAGGATCCGGCGCACCCGTAGCCCTTTCGCCTCCGCCGTCAGGACGTAGTCCTCGGCGAGAGTGGACACCATCATGTTCCGCATCCCGAAGAGGTAGCCGCCCACGGAACTGAGCACGATGGTGATCGCCGGCAGTATCGCGTGTTTGACCGCACTGACCAGGAACGCGAAGGACGCGGCCGGGCCATCCGGGAACTCGAAGACGTCGTAACCGCCGAAGATCGGGAACCATCCCAGGCCCACGCCGAACACCGCCACCAGGAGCAACGCCAGCCAGAAGTACGGAATCGATTGCAGCATCGTGGTAGCGGGGATCAGATTGTCCACCCACGTGCCGCGCTTCCATCCCGCCCACGCGCCCAGCGTGATCCCCAGGACGAAGGCGATCACAGTGGCGGTGCCGACCAGCACCAGCGTCCAGGGGAGCGCCTCCGTGATCAGCTCCGAGACCGGGGTGGGGAACTGCGTCACGGAGATTCCGAGATCTCCGTGGAGCAGCCTTCCCCAGTACGAGAGGTACTGGTCCCACAGCGGACGGTCGTCACTGCCGAACATCCTTCGCATGTTCAGGATCATGCCCTCGCTGACGGTGCCGCCTTGCTGCTGCATCCGGGCGATCATGATCTCCGCCGGATCGCCCGGCATGAGCCGGGGAAGCAAGAAGTTCAGCGAGATCGCGGCCCACAGCGTGAATGCGTAGAATCCGAATCTCCGTGCATAGAAAGCCATATCGCTACCTCCTGGAGCCTTCCGCCGCGGCCGGAACGATCACCGCACCGACTACTTCTTCGGCTTGAGCTGGGTGAGGACGTAGCCGGCGTGCATACCGGTCCACGGCGGCGCATCCGCGTAGTCGTTGTCCTTGGTCACCCAGCCGGTGTAGTCCTTCGCGTTGTAGAACGCGAGCGAGGGCGACAGAACCAGCGGGATGTACGGCAGATCGCGGGCGATCTCGGTCTGGATGACGCCGTACTGCTTCTTCACCGTGGCCTCATCGTCGGTCGACTGGACGGCCCGGAGTGCATCGTCCACCACGGCGTTGTTGTAGCGGACGAAGTTGAAACGGCCGGCGGGCGGAGTGGTACCGACCCTGCTCGTCGATCCGAACGACAGGCCGCCGAACCATTCGCTGTACACCTGGTAGGGGTCGGTGACCGCCGTACCGGCGACGTTCATCACGATCAGCTGGAAATTGCCGGACTGCCGCAGCGAGGTGAGCTGCGCCGGCTGGGCGGTCGAGTAGGTGAGTTTGATTCCGGCGGCCGCCGCCTGCGTGACGACCAGCTTGGCCGTATCCACGAGATCGGTGGCTCCGTCTGCGGAGAGAAGTTTGATCTCCAGCGGAACGCCGCCCTTGGCGTAGAAGCCATCACCGCCCTTGACGTACCCGGCGGATTCGAGAATGCGGCCGGCCTCTGCGACATTCGGCTTCTGCGGGCTGATCAGGTTCGCCGGATCGGCGATCATCGCCCGGTCACGGGTCGGGACGATCATCGTCGGCGAGACCTCCTTCGCCAGGCCGGAGAACGCCTTGTCCTTGATCGCCGTGCGATCCACCGCCGCGTTCAACGCCTGCCGCACAGCGGGATCGGTCTGCGGGCCGGTGCATCCCAGCTCCGCGCTCGAACACGTGAAGAGCGTCGTCGGGTCCTGCGCCTGGTTGGTGTACTGAATGGTGCCGTTAGCAGTCACCGAGTCGGGATTCGGGACGAAGAACCCCGCCCAATCGAGCTTGCCCGCGGACAGCAGGTCCTGTGCCGACTGGTTGTTGTTGATCCCGATGTACTGGACCTTCTTCACGCCCAGTCCGTCGTAGTCGCGGTAGTTCTTGTTGGCCACCATGGTGTACGAACCACTACTCACCGAATCCACCACGTAGGCACCGGAGCCCACGGGCTTCTCATTCGTGAAGGTCGCGAAGTCCGTGATCTTCGACCAGATGTGCTCGGGGACGATCGGGGTGAATTGGAGCAGGACGACCTTCTTCGCGAACTGCGGGCGTGCGAAGGTCAGCACCGCCGTCGAATCGTCGGGCGCCGCCGCCGAGGTCAACCCGACGCTCTCGGGGTGCTTCGCTTCGTAGTTGAACGAGAAGGCGACATCTTTCGCCGTGAGCGGCGTGCCATCACTCCACTTGAGACCGGGCTTGATCTTGACCGTGAGCTGCTTGCCATCAGGACTGAAGGCGAAGGAATCGCCGATCAGGCCAACCGGTTCGGAGCCCTGCTGTCGCCCGAAGATGAACAACGGCTCGTAGATCGATCCCAGGGATGAAGCGAGCGCGAGCGGCGAATACGGGTTGAAGTTCGGCTTGACCGGGGTCTCCGCTCCGGCCCAGACGCGCAGCGTCCCGTCGCTGCTACCGCCACTGTCACCACACGCCGCCGCACCGAAGACGAGTGCTGCCACACTCACTCCTACCGTTGCCGCGCGGCCGAATCGACGGCTAGCTGATCGGATCATGATCACTGCTTCCTCTCACTGCACTGCACGCCGGAGGATTCCGGCGCGGACAGACGAACCTGTCGGTGTGTGCAGATTCGGCGCTCCCTCGACGGACCCCACCCCGGAATCCCGCGGTATTCGCCCGTAGCGCTTCTCGGCACGGGAATAATGTAACCCCATTACGTAACCCTGTCACTCAAATCGCCCAAGTTCGCCCCGTCGATCTGCGTAATGCCAGGTGGAAGAGGTTCCGTTCGGTTCTGTGAGCGCGGAAGCACCCCGGCCTGGCCCCTCCGTAGGGGCCAGGCCGACGGATCACCGGGAGAGCCGAGCCGCGACCGGCATTCCCAACGACCCCTGCAGATTGCACGTGAGGGTGAGCGAGGTGGTGCCCGATACCTGAATCTTCGGGTCGCTCGACGTCAACCCGGTACCGGCGAACTTGTGCAGGGTCACGGTGAGGGCCCCGACGGTGCGGGTGGGATCGGTGATCGAGACGTCGTATCCGCTCGCGGTTCTGGTGATGACGACCGCACACGGCCCCGTGGCCTCAGCGACACCCACTTCCTTCACCGCGGTGAAGGCGTGCATACCGACCGTCGTCCCATCGGGGTCGAGCGGTCCGTAGTGCAGTGCCGCGGACCTCCGAATGTTCGCGGCGTCCAACCCCGCCGCGGTCCCGGCCCCCGGAGTGATCCAGTACTCGTAACCGTCACCGTCGGCACCGTGGACGAGCACCAGGGTCACATAGTGCCGGGTGATGTTATCGGTACTCGATCCCTTCGTGACTTCCGCCCAGTTGCCCGTGCGAGCTCCACTGATGACGCGAACCTTGCGGGGCGCGAGGAAGCGGTAGCCGACCTGTCCTTCGATCGCCACCGTGGTGCACTGCACCTCCTTCCACTGCGGCGCGTCCACGGGCTGGCCATCCACCAGAATCCTCGGCGCCGCGCCGGCGGCGAAGCCGCGATTGTCCAGAACGGTGTACACATCGCCCGTGTAGCCGTTGAGCCGCTTCAGGTCCGAACCGAGACAGAGGATTCCGGTTTTCCCGACGAACCACGACTTCCGCACCGACATCGTGCGCAGGTCGTTCGTCAGCTGCATGCCCTGGGTTCCCACGGCGTGTTCGGGCAGTGCGGCTCCGCCGGCCCACGGACTCGCTCCCGCCGGCGAGATGGTGCCGTTCTCCCGGAACTCCGGTACTCGAGCCTGGCTCGTGACCGTCGTCCCCGGCAGCAGTTGCGAGTCCACCGTGGGCCAGAACTCCTCGCCGAACTGCCCCGGATCCGCCTTCGTACACAGGAACACGAAACCGTCGCCCTGGTACCAGGACTTGGCGTTCTCATTGTTCCCGTACTCGCGGCGTGCGATCCGCGTGGACGAGAGGGCGACGGTGAAAGACCAGCCCGCACGCGATGCGAATGCCCGGTCCATGGAATTCATCAGGACGAACCGATCGACGGCGGGTACCGCCGGAGCGGCGGCCGCCCGCTCTTGCGCCCACGCGATGTGGCCCCGTTCGGGAAGGCTCACAATCCCCTTCTGGGTGAGAGAGGAGTTCGAGGCCGTAGCGGACTGGAGCACCTCCGGTGACCCGAGTTCGGCACCGATCAGGCTTCCCGCCAACAGCCAATGCTTCGAGGCGACAACGCCGCCGTTCCCCACGAAACGTCCGTGGACCGAGTCGAACATGCGCCCCTCCCAGATCAGCGACGCATAGCTGTTCTTGCACATCGCGAGAATGAACTTCTTCGTCTCATCGTTCAAACCGCCGGCACCGTACCTACTCATCACGGTGACGTACCGGGAGATCATCCGAGCGAGCACGACGCCGTACCCACCGGTGTACGGAACGTTCACATGCTGAATGAAGCCGCCGTCCAGGTAGAACCCGTCCCGCTGCGTCACGTACTTGAAGATGCTGTCCTTACCGGCACTGTCCTCGTCGGCGAAGGCCTGCCGGCCCTTCTCGAAATAGATGGCATCGCCCAGGATCGCGCCGCACACGATGGCGATCATCGCCTTGGCGCCACGATTGGCTCCTGTCTCCAAATAGTTTCCGAATCGGCGATACTCGGGGTTCGGACAGAAATACCGCGCGCGGGAGGCGGCGCTCGTGATGAGGGCGTCCCGATCGATCGTCTTACCACCGGAGGTGGCGGGAGGTATCTGCGCGGGGAACACTTTCAGCATGGTGACCACCGTGGCGATCGCCTCCGAGGTACCGATCTCCAGTTCCCACCAATTGGCGCCCGAGTAGATTCCGTTGCAGACCGTGACCAGCTTGTCCGTGAGCTCGGCGACGACGCTCGCATGGTCCGGCTTCTGGAAGTAGGCCGACCCCGCCACCCCGTACGCCACGGCAACGTTCCCGAGTTCGGTGAACGCTATCCGAACCCGCATTTCGTACTCTCTCGATACAGTTTTCGCCGGGACGCCCAGGTCCTGGACCATCTTCGGAAGCTGCGCGAGCTTGCTCGCGATCCCCTCGTCGTACTCCCGGATCAAGTCCGTGAATGCGGCCGTCCTGTTGAACCCCGTGAGGATGTCCCGATAGCCCTCGATGACACCATCGAATCCGGTGGCTGCATTGGCCGGGGACGCCATCGTCGCTCCGCCCGCGGTGATCGCCACGGCACCGCCGGCCACCGCGACCGCGCGCAGGAAGTTCCGCCTCGTAGTTCCACGCACATCACCCGCAGGCTGTGTATCCGACATTGACAAACTCCTCTGGTCAGTTGCCACTACGGCTGTCACATCCGCTGCATCGATGCAGGCGGACGACTGTCCACTTCGGGAACCGGATGGTTGGAGACACCGCTCCGGCATGGTCAGAAACGTCACGACCGAGCACGGGCGCCCACTTCGCGAGCTACGTAACCCTATTTTGTAATGAACAGTTCGTAAAAAACGATAGTAGTCTGCCGGTGATTCAGTGCGAGATTCGCCGGCGACACGCGGGAGATTCTTGCGATCACACTCAGGAGGGGGTGGGGAGTTGACCGCGGCCAATGGACCGCATGTACTCCGGCAGATGAACGCCGCCACGGTCTGGCGGGCGCTTCGATCCGCCACTGCCGAGGGCATCCGTGTCACCGAGATCTCCCGCACCACGGGCCTCTCGCGCCCTGCCGTCACGCGCGCACTGATGACACTCGACCACGCCGGACTCGTCGAATCCATCGACGAGACGGACCGCCTTGCCGTGGGCCGTCCCGCCGTGCGGTACGCCTTCCGCGCCGACACCGGATACGTCGCGGGTATCGATGTGGGCCCGCACAAGATCCTCGTGGTGATCGCCGACCTCCGCGGGCGGCCGATCGCAGAGCACCGTGTCGGGCTTCCCCTCGCGGCCACCGGGAACACGATCGCGACCCAGCTCGAATCCGCTCTGGCCGAAGCGATGGCAGCGGCGGAGATCGCCCGTTCCGACCTGTGGGGCATCGCGATCGGCACCCCGGGCGTCGTCGACCACGCGCGGGGCGAGGTCGCACTGGCACCCAGCATCCCGCGGTGGTCGGGCCGCCCCATGCTGGCGTCGCTGGAGAAATGGGCGGACTGCACCATCGTGATCGACAACGACGCGAACATGGCCGCCCTGGCCGAGTACCGCCACGGGGACCAGCCGGCCAGCCTGCTGTTCATCCACTGGGGAGAGCGCGTCGGTGCCGGCATGATCCTCGACGGTCGCATCTACCGCGGAGCGCATTCCGCCGCCGGCGAGCTGGGATTCATCAACGTCGGCACGTCTCTCGACGACGAGGTCCCTCCCATCGCCACAGAGCGCCTCGGCTCGTTCGAGTACATGGTGGGCGCCCAGGAGCTCCTGCGACTCGCACGCACCAGGGCGACGCCGGACGTGAGCGCTCGGATCAACGACGAGGGCAGTCTGGTCCCCCTGTTCGAGGCCGCGGACGCCGGGGAGCCGCGCGCAGTGGAGATCGTCGACCTCATCGCGCGTCGATTCGCGCGGGGCGTCGCGATGTACACCCTCGTCTTCGATCCCGACGAGGTGGTCATAGGCGGCGGCCTGTCGCGTGGTGGCCCCACGCTCTTCGCCGCGATCGACCGGTACCTGCAGCCGCAGCTCCTACACCCGGTCGAGATCCGAACCTCGCCACTGCACGACAGCGGGGTCGCGGTCGGAGCCACGTACGTCGCCCTCGACCGCGCCGAGGCCCGGATACTCGCCCGAATCGATGAGATCGTCACCGGCGACAAATAGCCGGAGCGATCACCTTTCCGCGCCGACGGCGACCAACCTGGTCAGCCAGAACTCGTACGGAAGATACGACGTGTCGTGCTCGAACCCCCTCGCCGGTGGAATCAATTGGGAGGCCTGCAGCAGGCGCCAACCGTCGACGAGCGCGTCCACGCCGGTCGCGTACGGAGGCACATCGCCGTCGCCCATGGTCGGTCGGCTTCTACCCGTGCCGTCGTACCTCGACCAGCCGAGCACCGGCGAATCGAGGGCCGACGTCGCGAGTTGCAGCACCATCACCTGCTGTCGCACACCCGGTTCGGCGAGGGGCGCGATGAATCCGTCGCGGGCGGCGGCCGGTGTCGTGTCAGTCATGATCAGAAATCCCTCTCACTGGTTCCAGCCGGCGCCGTGGCCGGCGAATCCCAAGCGCTGGTCCGTGGCCCCGGGGGCCACGAAAGTCGGCGTGATCGTCTCTCTCGTCAGGTAGTAGTCGATATCGAACATGTCGTCGCCGGTCAACGCTCGCCACAACTTGGCTCGTTTGATCTGCTCGAGCCGCCCCTCCGCGCTCGACGCCCATCGCGGCGGTGCCTGCAGGGCCTCGAGCACCTCCGGAGAATCGATATCGTCGGTGTTCCACAGTCGGAGTTGTCGCACGGTGGGGTTGAAGCGGATCTTGAACATGTATCGGGGCTCATCCGAATCGTTGCGGCGGCCACCGTGCCAGATCCCGTGGTGGAGGAACACCACCGTGCCCGCCGGGCACACGAGTCTCGTCTGGCCCACGAGATTCTGATACCGGCCGATCCCCGACTCGTTGATCCGCCGCAGATGCGTCCCGGGCACGCTGAGCGTTCCGCCCTGCTCCAGAGTGACTGCCCGTGGGTAGTACATGAACTGGACGTCGAAGGCCGTTTCACGCGTGTCGAGCACCGCATCGGCGTGCATGTGCTGCGCCTCACCGCCGTGTGCGGGTCGGATGTGCACGTGATGGTGGTCGATCCGCGGGTCCGGGCCGACGAGACTGCGCAACGCGCCCGCCACAGCCGGGATGTCGAGCAGTTCCCGCACGAAGCTGCCCGCGGGATATGCGGTCTCGAGGGGCGTGCCGTACGGATGACCGGGAATCCCCTCGTCCAGCACTGCCAGCGCGCGTTCGTTCACCGCCTCCGGCACCACGGATTCCAGGGCGATCGAGCCGGTGGCGACGAACCTCGCCATGTCCACCGAAGTGAGGAGGTGCTTGCGTTCCATCGTCGATTCCATGCAGAGAACGGTAGGCGCGACCGCGCCGGAAGTCGTGGCCCACATCACGCGACTACTGGTAAATTTTCACCATGCCGATCGACCTGAGCGGGCCACCCCTCGTGGTGCAGGCCGGCAACGCGGTCCACTGCTCCGGCCCCGGCCCCCGCACGGAGGTGTACTGCCTGCCGGATCTGTGGGCGTTCCACCTGTACTCGTACACCGCGGAACTGGTCATCGACGGAATCAGCCACCAGATCCGCCCCGGCACAGTGTCACTGGTACCTCCGGGCGCAGTCACCGAATACCGCTACACCGGGCCCAGCCGCCACGATTTCGTGCATTTCTCCGCCGCCTGCTCCCCCGGCGGCGACGTGTCACCGCTCGTGCTCAACCCCGGGCGATCGCTGCCCGACTTCGACGTGACCTTTCGCAACGCGGTGCGCCACGCCGCGACCGCACCCGATCGCGCACGCGCCGAGATCTGGGTCGCGCTGCACCGGCTGCTCGACCAGGAGGCCACCTTCGTCGGTAGCATCGACTATGTTGCCCAGGCACTTTCGATCATCGAGTCGAACCTTGAGGCACTCCCCTCGGTCGCCGAGCTGGCACGCGAGATCGGCATCTCCCACACTCACCTGACACGCTTGTTCCGCACGGAGACCGGGCGCACCGTCATCGGATACATGCGTCACAGGCGCATCGAACGTGCCGTGCACCTGCTCCGGAACTCAACCCTGCCGATCTCCGCAGTCGCTGCCTCCGTGGGCTACGAGGACACGCAGGCGTTCAACAAGGCCTGCCGCATCGAGACCGGGCTCTCCCCGCGCAGCCTGCGTGGCCGCGGTGATCGGCCGCGGGACCGGCGCGCCTGAGACACGATCGGGACACGGCCGGGGCTCGACGGGGACGAGCCCGGGACGGAGCGCGCCGATGCTGGTCGCATGGCACCGTCGAAACCACTCCCCCGCATCGTCTTCGCCGTCGGTCTCGCCGCGCTGCTGGCGGTGGGCGGCTGTGGATCCACCACCCTTCCCGGTGGTGTGGGCACGCCCGCGGGACCTGCCGCCGGCGGTTCGGACGGCACCCCGAGCGGTCCGCTGGGGGCCGCCGACGGCGTGCTGCCGGACAGCATCTCCGTGGACACCGATACACCCGCCATCACCAAGCTCCAGCCGGAGCTGCGCCGGGCCTTGCAGGCGGCGGCGACGGCGGCGCGGGACGACCGGGGCGTGGAGATCAGGGTGACCTCGGGCTGGCGCTCAGCGCGGTACCAGCAGTCGCTCTACGACGATGCGGTCAGGAAGTACGGATCGGAGGCCGAGGCCCGGCGCACGGTGGCGGACGGGGCGACCTCCGAGCACGTGCGCGGTGAGGCCGTCGATGTGGGACCGACCGATGCCGCCGACTGGATGACCCGGTTCGGCGAGGACTACGGGCTGTGCCGCGTGTACGCCAACGAGATGTGGCACTTCGAGGCCAAGACGGGCGGGCAGTGCGCCCCGATGGTGGACGACGCCGCATCGCGCTCCCGATGACCCAGCCGGACAAGGGCTCCGGTACCAGCGGAGCCGGTACCGGAGCCCTTCACAGCCGGCCCTGCGACCGGATGGGACCTACGTCGGCGAGCAGAAGCTCAGGACCGGCGCGACCGCCGCGAGGCAGAAGACGCCGGCGGCGTTGTTCTGCTGGTACTGGGTCTGACCGGGGTTGGCCCGCTCGGTCCAGTCGAGCGCCTGCTTGGTGCGGGCCGGCTGCACCGAGTAGTCGGAGAGCTTGAGGTTGAAGGTGGTTCCGACCGACACCTGGATCTTGCCGAGCGTCACGGGGATCGATCCGCCGGGCTGGATGTCGTTCTTCAGGGTGATCACCTTGTCGCGACCGTTCGCGGTGAGCAGGGTGACCGAGTACCCCTCGGTGTCGCCGAGAGCCACGTTGCCGAAGTTGTTGGAGCTCAATACGAACTGGGTTCCGGCCGGCAGCACCTGCGCGCGCTGCGCCTGCCCGGCGTTCGCATCGGCCCGATCGGCCACGTTCCTGATGGTGAATCCGTTGTCCTTGCCGATCGCCGACGCCTGCGCGGTGACCTCGACGAGATCGACACTGTTCGCGCCGCCGCCCGAGGGATGCGGCTTGGGCGATGCCGATGCCGCGCCGGTGGCACCGAGAAGCGAGAGCGAGACGCCTGCGGCGACTCCGACCATGGCCGCGACGGACCTGGTGACCTGAGTATTCACGGTAGAGCCTTTCGTTGAGGGAGACGCTCGGACACATACTGTGAGCGGGGCCACAGTGACCCGCTCGCCAATGAGTCTGCATTCGCAAACTAACGAAAAGAAGAAACGCATCATGGCCATTGGATGTTGTTATTGCAAACAAACTTAACCGGCAACGCCCTTTGTGCTATCGCCGGGGGCGGAACCGCTTCGGCCGCCTCAGTGTCCGTGGCGCTCAAGGCGTGTCAGACGCCAGCGCTCCATGAGATCCGGGAGTTCCGTGAGCACGAACTCGAAGAAATCACGCATCACCGCCACACGCTCGGCCGCCGGACCGCCCTCCGGAAGCTCCTTGAGCCCGTCGTCGGCCACGGTGAGCCACCGCTCCAGAATGGGATTGCGCGAGGTCAGCGCTTCGTACCAGATGTCGTCCCCCAGCTCGATGAGGCTGTGGCGCGAACCCGGGACGTGCGATTTCCGGATCATGCCGGCCTGTTCGAGGTAGCCGACCGCACCGGACACGGCGCCGGCCGACACCGAGAGCTGCTTCGCGATCTGCGACGGGGTCAGCGCACCGTCCGGCGAGGCGAGCACCGCGGAGAAGACCCGGGCCGCCATCCGTTGCATTCCGGCCTCGACGAGGGCGGCTGCCATGTTCTCCACGAAGTTCGGCGCGTCCACAGACGCAGAATATACAGGGTTCTGACACTTCACAAACTTCTGAAATGGGTATAGCGTCGCCGCTATGACCAACGATGTCATCCGCGCCGAGGGCCTGACCAAGACCTTCGGTAGCGCTCACGCTCTCAACGGCCTCGAACTCCACGTCCGCCCCGGGGAGGTACACGCCTTCCTCGGCCCCAACGGCGCGGGGAAGTCGACCACCATCCGAATCCTGCTCGGCCTGCTCAAGAAGACGGACGGCACCGTCGAACTGCTCGGCGGTGATCCCTGGCGCCAGGCCCCCGAGCTGCACCGTCGGCTCGCCTACGTGCCGGGCGATGTGACCCTGTGGCCCAACCTGTCCGGCGGCGAGATCATCGATCTCCTGGGCCGGCTGCGCGGCTGCATCGACGAGGCGCGCCGCGACGAGCTGCTCGACCGCTTCGCCCTCGACCCCACCAAGAAGGCGCGCACCTACAGCAAGGGCAACCGGCAGAAGGTGGCACTGGTCTCCGCCTTCGCCGCGCGGGCCGAACTGCTGATCCTCGACGAGCCCACCTCGGGCCTCGATCCGCTGATGGAGGAGGTGTTCACGCAGTGCCTGGAGGAGGAGAAGGCCAGGGGCGCTTCGATCCTGCTGTCGAGCCACATCCTCTCCGAGGTGGACCGCGTGGCCGACGCCGTGACCATCATCAAGGACGGCGCCACCGTGGAGACCGGCACGCTCGCCTCGCTGCGTCACCTCTCGCGCACTCGGGTGGAGGCCACCGTCTCCCAGCCGACGGATCTGTCGGGCACCGCGGGCGTGCACGATCTGCAGGCCGACGGCGATCGACTGTCGTTCAGCGTGGACACCGCCGACCTCGGCAGCGTCCTCGCCCGATTGGCGGCCGGCGCGCCGACCTCACTCACCAGCCGCCCGCCCACACTGGAGGAGCTGTTCCTGCGGCATTACGACACGGCCGAACAGGGCGCTCGATGACCGGGCTCGGCGCCACCCTGCGGCTGGTGGTGCGGCGCGACCGCATCCAGCTCGCGGTGTGGCTGCTGCTGTACGTGGCGATGGCGGCCTCGGCCTATTCCACCGCGAAGACCAACTACACCGACCAGGCCGCACTCGACTCGGCCGCGCGCGCCGCGAGCGAGAACCCCTCGCTCGTCGCGATGTTCGGCCCGGTGTACTCCGCCACCGTCGGCGCCGTGGGCATGATCAAGATGGTGGTGATGATGGCCGCCGCGCTCGGCCTGCTCACCGGCCTGCTGGTGATCCGGCACACCCGTGCCGACGAGGAATCGGGGCGGCGGGAAATGCTGGGCGCCTCCGCCATCGACCGCATCGCACCGCCCCTGGCCGCGCTCATCGAGTCCGTCGTGCTCAGCCTGGCGATCGGCGTGCTCAGCGCGCTCACGCTGATCGGCATGGGCGCCGACGCACCCGGAAGCCTGGCCTTCGGGGCGCTGTGGGCCCTCACCGGCATCGTCTTCGCGGCCTTCGCCCTGCTGTGCGCGCAGCTCACCGAAGGCGCCCGCGCCGCTCGCGGGTTGTTCGCCGTGGGACTGGGCGCCGCCTACCTGCTGCGTGCGGTGGGCGATGTCTCGGTGCTCCGCACGGACGGCACCCTGCCCGCCGAACCGGGCTGGGAGTCCTGGCTCTCGCCGCTCGGCTGGTCGCAGCAGATGCGCCCCTTCGCGGACGACCGGTGGTGGCCCGTGATCCCGCTGCTCGTGCTCACCGTGGCGCTCGCCGCGATCGCGCTGCGCATCGCTGCTCAGCGCGACCTGGGCGCCGGGATCATCCCGGTGGGACGGGGCCGGGCGCACGCCGGTCCCCTGCTCGGCTCCGTCGAGGCGCTCACCTGGCGGCTGCATCGCGGCCAGCTGATCGGCTGGACGGTGGGCATGCTCGCCGTGGGTGCCGCTTTCGGCGGAATGGGTTCGGCGATCGACTCGCTCGCCGGGAACGAGGGCACCCGCGAGATGCTGGAGCGCCTCGGCGGATCCGGCTCGAACCTGCTCGACATCTTCTTCGGTGCGGAGTTCTCGGTGATGGGCATGGCCACCGCCGCGCTCGGCATCTCCATCGTGAACACCGCGTGCTCCGAAGAGCTTTCCGGACGCGCCGAGTACCTGCTCGCCGGACCGGTACGGCGGCTGCGCTGGTACGCCTCCCACCTCACCGTGGCGGTGATCGCCACCTTCGTGGCCACCGCCGCACTGGGCCTGGGTGTCTCGCTCACCGCCGGACAACAGCTGATCGGTCCCGCGCTGGGCGCACTGCCCGCGGTGTGGGTCCTGACGGCCATCGCCGCGCTGGCCGGCGCGATCTCCGCGCAGTGGTCCGCGGTGGGGTGGGTGGCGCTGGCCCTGTGCGTGGTGATGATGGTGGCCGACGTCCTGCGCCTGCCCGACTGGGTCTCGAAGCTGTCGCCGTTCACGCACGTCGCCACGCAGCCCGGTTCCCCGCTCATCACCGGCACCACCGTGGCCCTGATCGCGATCGCCGCGGCCGGCCTGCTCGCCGCGGCCTTCTCCGAATCGCGACGCGATCTGGCGGCCTGATCGATGACCACGTCCGCCGGCGCCGGTGCGCTCCTGAGAGTGCGATCACGCGAAAAGCCCTGCAAATGACTACTGACCGCAGCGAGCGAGTCAGCTGCGGTCAGTGCACTCTCAGGATAACAGGAGAGTTGCGATCATGCATATATCTCATCGCGATCTTTTTGTCATGTCTTTATTTCGTTGTGATCACAACGTTTCAGGAGATCGCGGCCCGCGGGATACGCGGCCAGCGCGGCCGGCATCGAGCCCGGCCGCCCGGACTCCAGGACCGCGATCACCGCGCCGAGCCGGTCCGGTCCCCCGGGCTCCACACCGAGCCGTCGCAACACCTGCCGAGCCACCGGTTCCGGTGAATCGAAGACGGTGAGATCGCGTCCCGTGCGCTCCCGCAACGCCGCCACGATCTGCTCCCGCACCAGCCCGTAGTGCGTGCACCCGAGCACCACCGACTCGATGTCCTCGGGGGTCGCCGCCGCGGCCGCGGACACCGCCGCGGACACCCGACCGAGATCGCCGGAGTCGATGGCCTCGGCCAGTCCGTAACAGGGAATCCTGTGCGCCAGTGCCGGATCGGCGAAGGCGTCGATGAGCGAGGTCTGGTAGTCGCTCACCGTGGCCGCGGCGGTGGCCCACACCGCGAAGGGGCGCCCCGTCGACCCCGCGGGACGGATCGCGGGCACCACCCCGATCACCGGCACCGCGGGCTCGAACCGGGCCCGCGCCGCCTCCAGGGCGTACATCGATCCGGTGTTGCAGGCCACCACGATCGCGTCCACGTCGTAACGGGCGGCGGCCCCCGCCATCGCCACGATGCACTCGGAGATCCGCTCGGGCGGCAGCAGGCCGTAGGGCATGTTGTCGGGATCGCGGGCCAGCACCAGCTCGGTATCGGGGCGCAGCCGCGACAGGGCGTCGGCGTAATTGACCATCCCGAAACCGGAGTCGATCACCGCCACGCGCATGGCCCAGAGTTTAGCCGCGGAACCAGGTCCGGAAGACGGTGGTGGCGCCGTCGCGGCGGTAATCCACATCGCCGCCCAGCAGCCGTGCGTTGTCCCGGGCGATCGCGAGCCCCAGGCCCGCACCGCCGCCGACGGTCCGCGAGCGGGCGTCCTGCGCCTTGTGCAACCGGTCGAAGACCAGGGCCTCGTGCCCGGGCGGCACACCGTCGCCCTGATCACGGACCTCGACGACCGCGCCCGGCTCGCCCTGCTCCGGCGCCCACGGTCCCACCCGCACCGACACCGGCGCGGCGCCGTGACGCAGCGCATTGCCCACCAGGTTCGTGACCACCGCGACCACCCGTCGCCGGTCCGTGTTCACCCACAACTCGGCCGGGCCGCCGACCCGCACCGAGGTCCACCCCCGTGCGTCGAGCGCCGAGCGCACCGCCCCGACCAGCTCGAACCGTTCCGCCCGGACCTCGGCGACACCGGCGTCGAGCCGGGTCATCTCCAGCAGATCGTCGAGCAGGTGGGCCAACCCGTCGACCTCGGTGGCCACCATCCGGGCGGCGCGAGCGAGATCGGGATCGTCGCCCGACTCCGCCGCCATGGCATCGGCCTCCTCGCGGAGCACCTCCGCGGCCGGGACCAATGCCGCGAGCGGGCTGCGCAGCTCGTGCGAGACATCGCTCGCGAAGCGGCGCGAGCGCTCGTCCTGGCGGCGCAGCACATCGAGCGATTCGTTCTGCCGGTCGAGCATGCCGTTGAAGTTCTGCGACAGTTCCCGCAGCTCCGCCATCGAGGTCTCCGGCAGGCGCACCGTCGCATCGCCACCGGCCACCGCGGCGGCCACGTCCTGGACCCGTCGCAACGGGCGGGTGACCGCACGGGCCACGAGCACCCCGGCGATCGCGCCGAGCACCGCGCCGCCCAGCGTCGCGAGCGCCACGAGGCTCATCAGTTGCCGCAGGCGTTCGTTCACCCCCTCCAGGGGCTCCACCGCGAAGACCATGTACGTATGTTTGTTCGAGCTGTGCCCCACCAGAACCCGGCCGTCGTCCAGCCGCTGGAAACGATAGGTGCTGCGCACCTGCCGCAGGTAGTCGTCCATCGACTGCGGGATCAGTCCGGGCGGCACCTCGCCCGCCTGGAGGACGGTGCCGTTGAGGTCGACGACGCGATAGGTGGACGACACGAATTCCAGGGTCGGCCGCTCATCGAAGGTGTCCATATCGTGGCGGAACGTGGTGAGCACGGCCTGCTGGGCGTCCTCGTACACCCAGTCGCGCACCACGTAGGCGACGGAGGCTCCCGTCACCGCCGCCGTGAACGCCGTGACCAGCACGATGATCACCAGCAGGCGGACCCGGAGGCTCTTGATCATCTCCCCGCCCGGAACCGGTAGCCGAAGCCCCGCACCGTCTCGATGCAGCTCGGCTCGTCCGGACGATCGACCTTCGGCCGCAACCGCAGGATCGCGTTGTCCACCAGGCGCGAATCACCGAGGAAGTCCTGATTCCACACCAGGGTCAACAGCTGCTCGCGGCTGAGCACCTGCCCGGGGTGATCGGCGAAGACGTACATGAGGCGTTTCTCGGTGGGGGTCAACGGAAGCGGCTCACCGTCGCGCAGCACCTCGGCCGCCGCGCGGTCCACCGTCAGGCCGGACGAGGTCACCACGGCGGGTGGCGCCTCCTCGTCCTCCACCTGCTCGACCGCGGGCGCGCTGCGCCGCAGCGCGGCCTTGATCCGGGCGTCCAGGACCCGCGGGCTCACGGGCTTGACCACGTAATCGTCTGCGCCGGATTCGAGTCCCGCCACCGTGTCGATGTCGTCCGCGCGGGCGGTGAGCATGAGGATCGGCACCTGGCTGGTGCGGCGGATCCGGCGGCACACCGCGAAACCGTCGTCGCCGGGCAGGCCCACGTCCAGGATCACCGCATCGGCGGCGGCCACGTGCTCCTCGAGATCGTCGGGCGCACCCGCAAGGTGTTCGACGGTGTGGTCGAGCCGCCGCAGGGACAAGGTCAGCGCATCGACGATCGCCGGATCATCCTCGATGAGCAGCAGTTTGACCACCGACGGGCCTCCTCAGAATCGTCTCCGCACTCCACGCCGCGCTGTAGGTGCGCACCGCTCCCGCGGCGCACGCGGCCACCAACCACGCCCCCAGCACATCACCCGGGCGGTGCCATTGCAATGCAACGACAGCGAAGGACGCGACCGCGCCCACCCCGAAGGCGTACAGCAGGACGAGCGTGCGCAGCGCCGAGGGCGCGCAGATCACGGCCACCGCGGTGAGCGCGGCGAAGACGGCGACGGTGTTCGACGGAAACGAATTGAGGGCCGGACCCACACCGAACGAGGGGCGGTCCAGCAGGGCCTTGAGCACGTAGGCCCCGCCGAGCGTGAGGCAGACGATCGCGCCCGCCTCGACGACGGTGCGCAGCGAGCGGTTCGCGGCGAGCAGGATGGCGACGGCGGCGAAGCCGATCATCAGGAGCGGCATCTGCGCATCGCCGAACCAGCCGGAGGTGGGGATCTGCACGCCGAAGACGGCGGAGATGCGGACCATGAGCTGATTGTCGATGTACTGGCCGGACTGGGTGCCCACCACGACGAGGTAGAGCGCGGCGAGGCCCAGGAAGGACGCGGCGGCCACACTGGCCGCTGCCCAGAGGCGGGGGTTGAGGAGCATGACTTCAGCCTCCGGCGCGGAGGTCCCGCGTCGGCCGCGTCCGCGCCTCATCCGTGTCACAACTCTGTCACAGTAGTCGTTCCGAAGAGCGGAACGCAGACGGATGCGCGGCGCCGCAGGGGTGAGGGACCCCGCGACGCCGCGCCGGCATGCCGTCAGACGTGGGTGAGGGTATCCGCCTCTACGACCGCCGTGTCCGTGACCCGCAGCACCTGCCCCGACCGGATGTCGAAGAACAGGCCGACCACATCGATCCGGCCGGCTGCCACGGCCTCGCGCAGCAGCGGATGGGCCCGCAGGTTCTCCACCTGGACCGCCACATTGACCACGCCGAGCTGATCGGCGGCATCGAACCCCGCCTCCTCGGCGGCGCGCCGCACGGGGTGCCCCTCCTGGTAGGCGGCGACCGAGGGATCGGCGTGACCGATCCACTCCTCGATGCTCGGCGGCACCGCCGGACGGTTCATCGCCACGCCCATCGCGCCGCAGGCCGAGTGCCCGCACACGATCACCTGGCGGACCTGCAGGTTGTCGACCGCGAAGGTGAGCGCTGCCTCGAAGGACCCGTCGACGCCCCCGGCCGGGACCAGGTTGCCCACGTTGCGGACGGTGAACAGGTCGCCCGGGCCGCTGGCGGTGATCACGTTCGGCACCACCCGCGAATCGGCGCAGGTGAGGAACAGCGCCTCGGGCTGCTGGGCATCGCTGAGCTCGTCGAAATCGTCGCTGAGCAGCGAGGCGTGCCGGCGGTGGTAGCGGGCGATGCCGTCCGCGAGGCCACCGCGGGCGTGCGCGCGCCAGGGCAGCAGGCCGCGCTCGGCCGGACGGTCGGTGGTGCGTCGCGGCGACATATCGCCGGCCGCGTGGATCTGCGCGACGCCCAGATCGTCGATGGTCACGGTGCCACCCGATGCGCGGTAGCGGCGCACCCACTCGGTGATCTCCTCCGCCGACGCGTGGTCCAGGAAATCGACGGTGAGCTCGATCGCCACGTCCGACTGGGGCGGGACCGAGGCGAGCACCCGCGAGAGGCGGGGCAGCGAGAAGAAGCTGAGCGATCCGTCGATCGCCACGTGCCACCGTCCGGCGCTGTCCTGCGAGGCCTCGATCGATGCCCGGGCCACTCGCCAGAGCACCAGCAGGATGGCCACCACCAGGCCCGCGAGGACACCCTCGAGCAGGTTGAGGAAGAGCACTCCCAGGATGGTGACGGCGTAGACCGCGATGTCGCCGGTGCGGCGTGCGGTGCGGATGTGCGCGGTCTTGACCAGCTGGAAGCCGATCACGATGAGCAGGCCGGCGAGTGCCGAGGTCGGGATCTTCTCCACCAGGCCGGACAGGGCCACGGAGAACAGCAGCAGCCACACGCCGTGCAGCACCGCGGACCACTTGGTGCGGGCACCCGAGGTGACGTTCGTGGCACTGCGGACGATCACGCCCGTCACGGGCAGGCCGCCGAGCAGACCGGACAGCGAGTTCGCGGCACCCTGGCCGATCAGCTCACGGTCGAGGTTCGACTTGGGGCCGTCGTGCATCTTGTCGACGGCGACCGCCGAGAGCAGGCTCTCGACGCTGGCGATCAGCGCCACGGTGAGCACACCGAGGGCGACGGCGGCCCACTGTCCGGTGGGCAGCTGCGGCAGGCCGATGGCATCGATGATGGAGCCGTTGAGCTTGATCCGCTCCACGTTCATCGGCACCACGAGCGAGAGCACGGTGGCCGCGACGATGGCGACCAGGGCGCCCGGGACCTTGCGGAACTTCGGCGGCAGCTTCGGCCACACCATCATCACCGCGATCACCACCGCACCGACGGCGAAATCGGGCCAGTGCATCGACCCGATCCGCGCGGGGAGGTCCATCAGGTTCTGCAGCACCGAGCTCCGCGAGGAGCCGCCGAACAGCACGTGGGTCTGCTGGATCACGATCGTGACGCCGATACCGGCGAGCATCGCGTGCACCACCACCGGCGAGATCGCCAGGGCGGCACGGGCGATCCGGCTCATGCCGAGCATGATCTGCACCAGGCCGGCGGCCACGGTGATCGCGGCGGTGACCTTCCAGCCGAACTTGTTGATCAGCTCGGCCACCACCACGGTGAGGCCCGCGGCGGGGCCGCTGACCAGGAGCGGGGAGCCGCCCATCACGCCGCCGACGATGCCGCCGATGACGCCCGCGATCAATCCCGCCATCAGGGGCGCACCGGATGCGAGGGCGATGCCCAAGGACAGGGGCAGCGCTACCAGGAACACCACGATGGAGGCGGGCACATCGAAACGCACCACCTCTCTTAACTTCTCCTGCACGACGACTCCCTCACGGATCGGATCTGTTGCTTACCCCATCCACTGTGGTGACGGCATGTGTCCGCGTCGCCGCACGGGCGTGAAGGTTCGGTGAAGTGGCGCAGGACACGTTTTGCCCGCGAATTCAGCGGGCGGGCAGCGTCATTGCGAAGGTCGCGCCGGTGCCGGGACCCTCGGATTCGACCCACAGATGGCCGTCGTGGGCGGCGACGATGCTGCGGCAGATGGTCAGGCCCACCCCGCTGCCGCCGCTGTCCCGGTCGCGCGCGATATCGGTGCGGTAGAACCGCTCGAAGATCCAGGGCAGGTGCGCGGCGTCGATGCCGTCGCCGTGGTCGACCACGCTGATCTTCACCCGCCGGTGCGAGGCCATCTCCGCCACCACCTCGACCGCGGTCCCGGGCGGGCTGTGCCGCAGGGCGTTCGCGAGCAGGTTCGCCAGCACCTGCTGGAGCCGCTGGCGGTCGGCGCGGATCGTGGTGCGCCCCAGACGGGTCTTCGACGACAGCGCGACGTCCTTGTCCGCGTACGCCTTCCGGGCGGCCGCCACCGACGACTCCACGAGTTCGCGCACGTCCACCTCGGACGGACGCAGGTCCAGCGCGCCCTCATCGGCGTGCGAGACGGCGAGCACGTCCTCGGTCAGTCGCGCAAGACGGTTGGTCTGCTCCCGCAGCATGGTGACGGTCTCATCGTCGGCCACCACCACCCCGTCCTGCATCCCCTCGAGGTATCCGTCGAGAACGCTGACCGGCGTGCGGATCTCGTGCGCCAGATCGGTCAGTAGCCGGCGGCGCGACCGTTCGGTGGATTCCAGGCGGGTGGCCATGTCGTTGAAGGCGGTCACCAGCTCCCCGGCCTCCGGCCCGAGCGAGACCGGCGCCACGCGCACATCGGGGCGGCCGTCGGCCACCTGCTGGGCCGCGTTCGCCAGCCGCTCCACCGAGCGATTGAGCCGGCGGGCGATCACCAGGCTCAGGGCGATCGACACCACGACGGCCGATCCGAAGCCGAGGACCACCGCGAGCACGTTCGCCGGTGTGGTGTTGTCCCTGGTGTGGTCCTTCGGATCCGGCAGCCGGATTCCCGCGAAGTGTCCCTCCAGGATGCTCGGCCACAGCACGAAATCGACCAGGGCCGTCATGGAGAGGGTCACCAGCGACACCAGGACCAGCAGAACCGCCATGCGGGTGCCGATCCCCTGCCGTGCCAGCCGCTCCCGAATCGGTTCGAGGACCGGTTCGAGAAGTTTCACCCCTGACCCATTCGGTATCCCACGCCGCGCACGGTACGAACGTAGCGCGGGTCGCCCGCATCGTCACCGAGTTTGCGGCGCACCCGGCCGACGTGCACGTCGACCAGGCGCTCATCGCCCACCCAGCCGGCGCCCCAGACGGCCTCGATCAGCTGTCGCCGGGAGAAGGCGACGTTGGGGCTGCGGGCGAGCACCGCGAGCACGTCGAATTCGGTGGCGGTGAGGTCCACGGCCTGATCGCCCAGGCGCACCTCGCGCCCGAGCAGGTCGATCGCGAGGTCTCCGTAGGTGCGGTCGGTGCCGGCACCGTCGGGCATGCGCCGGGGGCGGCGCAGCATGGCCCGCACCCGGGCCACCACCTCGCGCGGGCTGAACGGTTTGACCAGGTAGTCGTCGGCCCCGACGGACAGGCCGACGATCTTGTCGGTCTCGTCACCGCGGGCGGTGAGCATGAGGACGTAGGCGTCGGAGAACCTGCGCAGTGAGCGGCAGACTTCGAGTCCGTCGATCCGGGGGAGGCCGATGTCGAGGATGATCACGGCGGGGTCGAGCTCGCGGGCGAGCTGCAGGCCGCGCTCTCCGTCCATGGCCACCGTGACGTCGAATCCTTCGCGGGTCAGATAGTCCCGGACGAGGCGTCCGAGGGCGGGTTCGTCCTCGATCACGAGGACACTTTCAGTGTTCATGACATTCATTGTAATATGCGCATGTGGATATGCCAGCGCCGCCGGCGGCGGCGCCCACCGTGCTGGGAATGCTCGGGTGGGAGCCGCCGCAGTTACCCCTGCTCCCGGTACTCGCGGCCGTCGCGGCGATCGTCTACCTGATCGGCGTGCGCAGGGTGCGCGCCCAAGGGCGATCGTGGCACCCGGCGCGGGTGATCAGCTTCCTGCTCGGATGCCTCGCACTGGCCGCCGTCACCGGCCTGAAGATCGAGGCCTACTCCTGGCACCTGTTCAGCGCATTCATGTTCCAGCAGCTCACCCTGTCGATCCTGGTGCCGCCCCTGCTGGTGGGCGGGGCACCCGGCGTCCTGCTGCTGCGCGCCACCCCGCACCACGGCGCAGGCAAGGTGGTGCTCGGCGCCGCCCTGGGGCTGCTACGCAGCCGGGCGCCCAGGATCCTGCTGCACTCCGGCTTCACCATCCCGCTGTTCCTGATCAGCTACTACGGCGTGTACCTGAGCGGCATCATCGACCGGATCGGCGGCAACTGGTTCGGTCACACGGCCCTGCAGCTGTTCTTCCTGGGCGCCGGGATCCTGTTCATCCTGCCGATCATGTCGGTGGGCCCGCTGCCGGGCCGCGACTCCTGGCTCATGCGCTTCTTCGACATCTTCATCGAGATGCCCCTGCACGTCTTCATCGGCGTGATGCTGATGATGGCCACCACGCCGATGGTCGCGATGTTCGCCTTCCCGCCACCGGAATGGGGCATCGACCCGGTGCGCGACCAGACCATCGCCGGCGCCCTCGCCTGGTCGTACGGCGAACCGGTCGCGATGGTGACCGTGTGCATCTTCGCGCTGCGCTGGCGCCGCGCGGAGAACCACGACTCCGAGCGGGCCGGCGCCGAGGTCCGCGAAGACGACGAGCGGGCCGCCTACAACGCCTACCTGGAGCAATTGCGCGGCCGGTAACGTGGGGACATGCAGCGAGCCCGCCTGGTGATCATCGCGGGCGCGATCTTCTATTCGGCGTGGATCTTCGCCCCCACCCTCGGCTCCACCCTCAACGGACTGCGGTCCTACGTGAGCGAGGTGGCGGCCACCGGCCAGCCCTACGCCCAGTTCTTCCGCGCCACCGACCTGCTGGCCGGCACCTGCTTCATCGTGGGCGCCGCGCTGTGGTGGAAGGCCGCCCGGCCCGAGTCACGATTCGCCTGGGCCTGGATGGGCGGCATGATCGTGCTGGGCGCGGCCACCATGTGCGATGCGCTGCTGCCGCTGTCCTGCACGCCCACCGCCGATGCCACGTGCGCCTACCGCGAGGCCAACGGGCAGGTCCCGTTCACCCACCTCGCGCACGCCTACTCCTCGGGACTCGCCGGAACGGGCGGGGCCGTGGCGGTGCTCGCCTGGGGCGCCTGGCTGCTGCGCGGCGGGCACGACGGTGCGCTGCGCACCGTCCGGCCCGTCACCGTGGTCGCGTTCTTCGCGGGACTGACCTACCTGATCGCCTCGGTGTGGACGCTGGCCGCGATGGCGATCACCGATCCGGACCTGTATCTCGGTGTGGCGCAACGCCTGCAGATCGCGGGGCTCACCGTGTGGCTGGTGCTCATCGCCCTGCCGATACCGGTACGCCCGCCTCCTGATCCGCCGCCGCCAGCACCGAGCTGAGCAGCCCCGGGTACACGTCCTCCACGTCGTCGAGCCGGAGTTGCTGGCGCGCCTGCGCACCCTCATCGGCGCGCCGGGTGACGCCCGCCTCCCGGAGCACCTTGAAGTGATGGCTCGCCGTGGCCTTGGTGACCCCGTCGTAGAGCTCCGCGCAGGCCAGCGGCCGCTGCTCGCGATGCAGACGACGAACCATCTCCAGGCGCACCGGATCGGCGAGCGCGGCGAGGACGGTCTGCAACGGGGCGACGGGGCTGTCGGGCATGGCTCTCGTTTCCTGAGATAACGGTTTGATCTTGATCGAACTTGACTGTACTCTCGTCTTGGTTCGACGTCCATCGAACTCGGAACCACCGGAAGGCATGCCGATGAGCATCACCGAGCACCAGCGCAGCGCGGCCCGGCCGCACCCGCAGGCCTGGTCGTTCGCGCTCCTGCTCACGCTGCTCGCACTCGCGCTCGGCGTCTCCGGGCTGCCCTCCCCGCTGTACCCGATCTACCAGCAGCAGTGGCACCTGTCGGCCCTGTCGACCACGCTCGTCTTCGCCGTCTACGCCATCGGCGCGCTCGGCGCGGCGCTCACCGTGGGCCCCATCTCGGACGCGATCGGCCGTAAACCCGTGCTGCTGGTCGCGGTCGCGACCATCCTGGTGGGCCTGGTGATCTTCCTGTTCGCCGGCGCCGAATGGCAGCTGATCCTGGCGCGCTTCCTGCACGGCGCCGCCATCGGCTCGATCACCGTGGTCGCGGGCGCGGCCCTGCTGGACGTGCGACCCCAGGAGGGCGCGCGCAACGGCATGCTGTCCGGCGTCTTCCTCAACGTGGGCATCGCGGCCACCGCGCTCGGCGCCGCCGCCGTCGCGCAGTACGCACCCAGCCCGCTGCGCACCCCGTTCATCGCCATGGGCGTGGTGGTGCTGGTGATCCTGATCGGCGTCATCGCCCTCGTGGAACCGCACTTCGGGCGCACCGGCGGCCGGGTCCGGTTCTCCCGCCCCAGCGTTCCCGGCGAGATCACCTCCGACTTCTGGTTCTCCGGCATCGGCATCATCACCGCGTGGTCGGTGCTCGGCGTCTTCCTCAGCCTGTACCCGGCGCTGGTGCAGCACGTGACCGGGCACCGCTCGGTGATCTTCACCGGCATGCTGGTGGCCATGATGGCCGTGGCCTCCGCCGTGGCGCAGTACGTGGGCGGCCGGTATCCGGCGCGCCCCACCGCCATCGTCGGCGATCTGGGGCTGGTGGTCTCGCTGGGCCTGGCCGTGGTGGCCGTGCACTCCGGCATCACCTGGCTGATCATGGTCGACACCGTGGCCCTCGGCGCCACCTTCGGACTCGCCTTCGGCGGCTCCCTGCGGCACCTCGCCTCCGTGGCGCCCGCGCACGCCCGCGGACAGGTGATGAGCGCCTACTACCTGCTGGGCTACCTCGCGATGGGCGTGCCCACCGTGATCGCCGGCTACCTGGCCACCGAGTACGGCACCGCCGCGATCTTCCCGTGGTTCGCCGCCGCCGTGGCCTCCGGCTGCCTCATCGCCGCCGCGATCGGCATGCGCAGCGGCCGCGCGCGCCCCGTCGTCACCGAGCGGGTGGTCTAGTTCCCCGGGGCAACGGAGCTCGGCGCCGATGACGGAGCCGGACCCGAACCCGCACTCGGTGTGGTGCTCGGGGTCTCCTCGACCGGCGCGCCGCCGGCCACCCAGGTGGCCCACGGCACCGTCCAGTCGCCGTTCTGCCACTGCTCCAGCGGCGGACCGCCGGTGTTGCGGACCTCGACCACATCGCCCGGCTGGCTGAGCTCGAAGAACCACTGCGCGTTCGCGGGGCTCAGGTTCAGGCAGCCGTGCGACTCGTTGCGCACGCCCTGCGCGCCGATGTTGTCCAGCGCGTGCAGGTAGATGCCGTCGTTGCTGATCCGGGTGGCCCAGCCGATGGTCTGCTTGTAGCCCAGCCGCGAGTTGATCGGCAGGCCGTAGGTGGACGAGTCCATGATCACCGGATTCGCCTTGTCCAGCACCGTGTACACGCCGCGCTGCGTCCAGAAGTGCAGCGTCTTGCCGTTCACCACCTCGGTGCCGCCCTGGCCCATCGACGTGGGCATCGACCGCACCATCTGGCCACCCACGAAGACCTGTACCTGCTTGGTGTTGTCGTCGGCGATCGAGACGTGGGATTCGCCGATGCTGAAGGTGATCGCGATGTCCTTCTCGCCCCACAGCCCGGGGCTGACCTGCTTGCCGAAGGCGTTCACCTCGATCGAGACCTTGGTGCCCGAGGGGTAGTAGTCCTTGGGCCGCCAGGCGACCGTCTTATCGGTGGTCCAGCTCCACGCGCCCTCGACGGGCGGCGTGGTGGTCGCCTTGAGCAGCTTCTGCGCCATCGAGCGATCCTTGATCGGCTCGTCGAAGTGCACCACGGCCACCTGGCCCACGCCGTACACGGCACCGTCGTTGAGCGACATGCCGCCGGTGTTCTCGAAGTAGGGCAGCGTCTTGTTGGTCTCATCGACCACCACCGTGCTGAACGTGGTCTTGTGCTCGCGCGGCTGGCCGAGCGTCTCGTACTTCGCGACCAGGGTGTACACGCCGTTGTAGGCGAGCGGCTTGGCGGGCTTCCACGACAGCATGTCGGTGGACAGCTTCCCCTCCACGGCGACGCCGTTGGCATCGGTGAGGGTGACCGAGCCCAGCACGGCCTTGGCGATCGACACGGAGACCGGGGCGATCGGGCTCACGTCCTTCGCGCCGTCGGCCGGGGTCACGGTGATCTCGGCCGGATCCTTCGCAGGGGTCGACGGTGCCGCGTTCTTGCCGCCCACATCGCCGATCGTGCAGGCACCGGCGACCAGCGGCACCGCCGCGGCGGCGCCGATGAGCACCGTCCGTCGCCCGACCAGCTGCTGACCGCCGCTCCGGGCACGTTTGAATCGCGTCACGTACATCCCCTCATCGTCGACCGCAGTCTAACGATCTCCGGTGACGTCTCCGTTTCCGAAACGCTCCCGGTGCACCGCCGCAGACAGCGGGCGCCGATCGCGCCATCCGAATCGTTCCAGGTCAGGGACTTCCTGGAAGCGTGTGACCGGTCCCACACATAACCACGCCACAATATGAACGTGTTCCGGTACGCCGACCAGTTCGCGCAGCGCGGGTTCGCGGTAGAAGGACACCCAGCCCACCCCGACGCCCTCCGATGTGGCCGCCAGCCACAGGTTCTGGATGGCGAGCGCCACCGAGAGATGGCCGGTCTCGTCGATGGTGTGCCGGCCCAGGATGTTGGCGCCGCCGCGGGTGGGGTCGTAGGTCACCACGACGCCGGTGCGCGAGCTCTCGATGCCCTCGATGACGATCGGGTTGAAGGTCTCGCGACGGTCCTCGGGCAGCGACCGGGCGAAGTCATCACGGCACTGCCCCACGTGCGCGGCGAAGGCGGCCAGCGTGGCCGGGTCCTGCACCACCACGAAGTCCCAGGGCTGGGTGTTCCCCACGCTGGGTGCGCTGTGCGCGGCCCGCAGCAGCCGGGTGAGGCGGTCCTCGTCGATCAGCTCGCCGCTGAACTCGTTGCGCACATCGCGGCGCGCGCGGATCGCCTCGAAGACGTCCATCAGGAACCGTCGAACTGGCTCGCCAACGATCCGAGGGCATCGCCGGTGAGGCGCTGCGTGGTCCAGTCGTCCATCGGGACGGCGCCGAGCGCCCGGTAGAAACCGATCGCCGGGGTGTTCCACTCCACGACGGTCCACTCCAGCCGCGGGTATCCGCGGTCGGCGCACAGCTTCGCCAGCGAGGCGATGAGCTGCTTGCCGTGGCCGCCGCCCCGCGAGGTGGAACGGACGTACAGGTCCTCGAGCCAGATGCCGTAGCCGCCGGTCCAGGTGGAGAAGGTGCGGAAGAAGACGGCCATGCCCACGGCCACCTCGGCACCGTCTTCGCCGGGCTCGGTGGCCAGGTGCGCGAACACGGCCGGGTGCTCGCCGAACAGCGCCTCGTGCAGCTGCTCCTCGGTGGCCACGGCCGCATCGGGAGCCTTGTTGTAGGCGGCCAGCTCGGAGATCATCGCGAGCAGCTCGGGGACATCAGCGGGTGTAGCCGGGCGGATCATGAAGCTCCTTCGGTTGCGGCCGCGGTCTGCGCGGCGATCGCGGGCATCAGGCACTCACGGACCACCCGGCCCGCGGCGTACGGATCGTCGAAACTGATCAGCCCGTCCGGCGCCAGCAGCACCGAGTGCCCCACACGCGCGAAGATCTCGGCGATCGGCTTCGGATCGAACGGCGGCAGATCACCCTTGTCCTGGAAGCCCTCGATGATGTTGGCCGCGAAGGTCCGCCCGATCTCGATGAGCATCGCCCCGCCCTGCGCGATCATCGGCAGGCCCACCACCACGTTACCGTCGCCGATCCCGCGGATCAGCGGGCGCCGGTGCGCCTCGCGGAGGAAGGCCACGAAGCCCTCGGTGAGCGCCTCCTCCACCGTGGGCAGGCCCGCGATCTGCTGCTCGATGGTCTTGAGCAGTTGTTCGGCCTCGTACCGGATGGCCTGTTGGACGAGGTTGTCCTTGCGGTTGAAGCGGCGGTACACGGTGGCCACGCCGATGCCCGCGAGGTTCGCGACGTGCTCCATGGTGGTACGCGAGATACCGACGCTGCCGATGCTCGCCACCGCCGCAGAGAGGATGCTCTGCGCGGTCTGATCGTTTCTGCCGGGACTCACAACGTCCGATTCTAGGCTTGTGACCCCGCCGGGAAGGTTCATGATGGCAAGAACCGCCCGGAATTGTGGTTCGTTCATGCCACATCAAGGGCCGGTGGCCGGGCGCGACGGGCCGCGGACCGCACCCCAGCACCTCGTCGTCACCGCGTTCGTGCACGCGCGATTCGCCCCGCTCGGCACGGGGATCGCGTGGTGAGACAATGACTGACATGACCGACAGCCCGAGCAAGCCGAACCCCGTGCAGTACCTGCTGTACTCCTACGGGCGCACGCTGCCGGACTCGATGCGCGACTGGGTGGCCAACGATCTCGCCGGTCCCGGCGCCGCCGCGCGCACCGTGATCCGGTTCTCGATCCCGTGTTTCCTGATGCTGGTGCCGTTCTGGTTCGTGGATGCGGACTTCCTGGTCAAGGCCACGATGACGCTGCCGATCTTCATCCCGTTCGTGTACTTCGCGATCGCCCTGAACAAGATCTACCGGCGGGCGCGGCTGCGCTGGCACGGCCTCGATCCCGATCTGGTGGATCAGCGCGCCCGGGTGCGGGAGGCGGATCTGCACCGGGAGTACGTGGAGAAGTACGGGCCCCGGGGTCAGTGAGGCGCCGCTGATGTACGTCGCCGCACCCGACCGCTCCGATGAGGAGCGGGCCCGCGCCACCGTGGGCGCCGCCGGTATCGGCACCGTCTTCTCCGCCGCCGGTGGCCTGCACGCGACCACACTGCCCTTGTTGTGGGAGGGCGAGACGGTGATCGGGCATTTCGCGAAGGCCAACCGGCACTGGCGCGAGCTCGACGGCGCCGAGGTCCTGATCGTGGTGACGGGGCCGGATTCCTATGTCTCCCCCGGTTGGTACCCGTCCAAGGCCGAGCACGGTCGCGCGGTGCCCACCTGGAACTACTCCGAGGTGCAGCTGCGGGGCCGCGCGAGCGTCCACGAGGACGCCGCGGCGTGCCGCGACATCGTCGCCCGGCTCACCGCCCGGCACGAGGCGGGCAGGCCCGCACCGTGGGGCCTGGACGACGCCCCGACCACGTACATCGAGCAGCAGTTGAAGGCGATCGTCGGGCTCCGGGTCGCGGTCACCGAGGTGACCGCGAAGGAGAAGTGGAGCCGCGGCCGCAGCCCCGAGGACATCGCCGGGGTGCAGGCCGCCCTGGACGCCTCGGACCCGGTGGCGGCGGCGGAGATGCGCCGCGCGCGGGATGTGTGACGCACGTCCTACTATCGGACCATGGCGCTCAAAGAACTCGTCCAGAAGGCCGCTCTGTCGATTCCCACCCCGCTGGTCGCGGGCGGGGCGAAGGCGGTCTTCGGCCTCCCCACCCAGGTGAAGCGGCGGCTGGTGGGTCCCGCGCCGCGGGTCGACGGCAACGAGATGGATCTCGATTCGCAGATCACCCTGATGCTCCTCAAGGCGCAGGGCGTCGACGGCCTGGCCGGGCGCGATGTGGCCCTCTCCCGCGCCTCGATGCTCAAGCTCAGCGCCGCCGTCGGCGCGGGCACGGCGCCGTCGGTGGGCACGCGCGGACTGATGGTCGACGGTGCCGCCGGCCCGATCCCGGCGCGGCTGTACACCCCGAAGGACCTGCCCGCGGGCTCCCCGCTGGTGGTCTTCTTCCACGGCGGCGGGTTCGTGCTGGGCGATCTGGACTCGCACGACGCACCGTGCCGGTACATCGCGGAACGCGCCGGGGTGCGGGTGCTCGCGGTGGACTACCGGCTGGCCCCGGAGGACATCTTCCCGGCGGCCGCGGACGATGCGGTGGCGGCCACGCTGTGGGCGATCGCGCACGCCGATCAACTGGGCGCCGATCCGAAGCGGGTCGCGGTCTCCGGTGACAGCGCGGGCGGGAACCTCTCAGCGGTGGTCTCGCGGGAGTTGTCGCTGCGCGGCGGACCGCAGCCGGCCTTCGCGCTGCTGTTCTACCCGGTCACGGGCGCCGATCCGGCGAACCGCAGCCGCGACACCTTCGCCTCCGGCTACTTCCTGACGAAGGCGGACATCGAGTGGTTCCGGCAGCAGTACACGCCGGAACCCGGGCAGGACACCGATCCGAAGTTCCACGTGCTGCACGCCGACGGCCTGGGCGGGATCGGCCGGACCCACGTGGTGGTGGCCGGTTTCGATCCCCTGCGGGACGAGGGAGCGGCGTACGCGCAGCGGCTGCGGGACGCCGGTGTGGACGCCACCACGCAGCTCGCGCCCGGCGCGTTGCACGGATTCCTGAATTCGGTGGGTGTGAGCGCCGATGCGCGCGTCGATGTGGACACCGCGCTTGACGTGCTGCGAACCGTTCTGGCGGCGCGATCTTGACAACGTAGGTAGGCACATTGCACTGCCATGCGAACACGCATGTCACGAAAGGTGGCGGGCGTACGCGTACACCACGTATCGTAGGTTCTGCGGCCGTCATATGACGTCTCCCCCCACGTCGACGGCTGCGTGTTTGAGCCTTGATACCGGCTCCCCCTCCTCCCCCCATTCCGGGAGCCGGTATCAAGGCCTTTCGCGTTTCCGGGCGATTTCTCCCGGCGTGGATACTGGAGGGGTGACGGATCTGCACTCGGCCGCGCCGGCCGCCCCCGCGGAGGATTCCGCGGCGTCGGCGCAGCGCACCTTCCTCGATGTCGGCGGCATGACCTGCGCCGCGTGCGTCGGCCGGGTCGAGCGGAAGCTGAACAAGCTCGACGGGGTGCGCGCGGTGGTCAACCTGGCCACGCGCACCGCCACGGTCGAGCACGCGCCCGAGGTCACCGTCGAGCAACTGACCGGCACCGTCGAGGCGGCCGGGTACACCGCGGCCCCGAAGTCGCCCAATCCGCGCCGCGCGATGCTGGCGGAGGAACGCGAGCGGCGCGACGTACTCCGCCGGCTCGTGGTCTCGCTGGTGCTGTTCGTGCCCGCGGCCGATCTGTCGATCGTGCTGGCCACCATCCCGTCCACCCGCTTCCCGGGCTGGGAGTGGGTGCTGCTGGCGCTGAGCCTGCCGGTGGTCACGTGGGGCGCGTGGCCGCTGCACAAGAAGGCCTGGCAGGGCGCGCGGCACGGCGCCGCCACCATGGACACCCTGGTCTCGGTGGGCATCATCACGGCCACCGCGTGGTCGGTGGTCACCGTGCTCACCCCGGGCCGGCAGCGTCCCGATCCGCACGGCCTGTGGAACGCGATCATCCAGTCCGATCCGATCTACCTCGAAGTCGCCATGGGCGTCACGGTGTTCGTGCTCGCCGGGCGGTACTTCGAGGCCTCCGCGCGGGCCAAGGCCGCCGCGGCGCTGCGCGATCTGTCCACGCGCGGGGCGCGCGAGGTGTCCGTGCTCGTGCGCGACGGCTCCGAGTTGCGGATCCCGATCGGCGAGCTCCGCGAGGAGCAGCAGTTCGTGGTGCGCCCCGGCGAGACCATCGCCACCGACGGCGTCGTCGAATCCGGCTCCGCCTTCGTCGACAACTCGGCGATGACCGGCGAATCCCGTCCCGTCCCGGCCGGTCCCGGCGACCGGGTGGTGGGCGGCACGGTGTGCCAGGACGGCCGCCTGACGGTGCGCGCCACCGCGGTCGGCGAGGACACCACGTTCGCGGCGATGCTGCGCCTGGTGGAGGACGCGCAGGCCACCAAGGCACGCATGCAGCGGCTCGCCGACCGGGTCTCGGCGGTCTTCGTGCCCTGCGTCTTCGGCATCGCCGCACTCACCTTCCTGGGCTGGCTGGTGTTCGGCGGCTCGATCGACAACGCGGTGAAGGCCGCGATCGCGGTCCTGGTGATCGCCTGCCCGTGCGCCCTGGGCCTCGCCACGCCGGTGGCCTTCATGGTGGCCTCCGGACGCGGCGCGCAACTCGGCGTGTACGTGCGCGGCCACCAGGCCCTCGAAGCCACCGAGACCATCGACACCGTGGTCTTCGACAAGACCGGCACGGTGACCACCGGCCTGTTGGAGGTGACGGGGGTGACCGCGGCGCCGGGCTTCTCGGACGACGAGGTGCTGCGCCTCGCGGGCGCCGTGGAGACCGCCTCCGAGCACGCCGTGGCCCGGGCCGTGGTGGCCCGGGCGGGCGGGGATCTGCCTGCGGTGGACGACTTCCGGGCGGTGCCCGGCCTGGGTGCCACCGGTGTGGTGCAGGGTCGCGCGGTGCGGGTGGGCAATCCGCGGTTCGTCGCGCCCGGGGGCCTCGCCGCCGCCGTCGACGCCGCGGCGCAGGCCGGGCGCACGGTGGCCGTGGTCGAGGTCGACGGCGCCGTGGCCGCCGTGTTCGAGGTGGCCGACACCATCAAGCCCGACGCCGCGGCGGCCATCGCGCGGCTGCACGAGGCCGGCATCACCACGGTGCTGCTCACCGGCGACAACGCCGCCGCCGCCGCGAAGGTCGCCGCGTCCGTGGGCATCGACGACGTGCGTGCCGACGTGCTGCCGGACGGCAAGGTGGACGCGGTGCGGGAGCTGCAGGCGCAGGGCCGTCGCGTGGCGATGGTGGGCGACGGTGTGAACGACGGCCCGGCGCTCGCCGCGGCCGATCTGGGCCTGGCGATGGGCACGGGTACCGATGTGGCGCAGGGCGCCGCCGATGTGGTGCTGATGCGCGAGGAACTCGCCGCCGTGCCGGACGCCCTCGGCCTCGCCCGCGCCACCCTGAAGACGATCAAGACGAATCTGGTGTGGGCCTTCGGCTACAACGTGGCCGCGATCCCGATCGCCGCCGCGGGACTGCTGAACCCGCTGATCAGCGCCGCCGCGATGAGTTTCAGCTCCTTCTTCGTGGTGTGGAACAGCTTGCGCCTGCGCAAGTTCGGCGAGCGCTGAGCCCGGCCGAGCCCGAGCTCGAGCCCGTCAGAAGCTGCCCGACGATCCGCCACCGCCCGAGAATCCTCCCGAGCTCGACGACGAGCTCGAACTGTCCGAGGAGAAGCTGGAGCTCGATCCGCCGCCTCCGCTGAAGCCGCCGAAGGAGCTGGAGCTCGAGCTGGACCGATCCTCGTGCACGCGCCACTGCGGATAGATCGCGTTCCACGTTCCCCTGCCGATGCTGGTGTGCCGGCGGGCGTGGTTGTAGCGCTGCCGGTTCGACCAGGTGGACCACTCCGGTTCCTCGTCGATGAGGCCGGACAACTGCGTGCGGAGCGCGGGGGTGTCGGACACGGAGTTCGCGGAGGACACGATCGCCTTGACGATGCCGCCCACGAGCACCAGCGCGACGAAACCGATGAACAGCCCGACCGCGGTGCCCATCCCGTCGTTCCGCTCGACCGATGGCGTTCCCGGCCATCCGGTCTGGCCGAAGGTCGGCCAGCTCCCCTGCTGGCCGGGGAAGGGCATCCCGCCGACCCCGCCCGGGTACACCGTGATGGTCGGGCCGCCGATGTCCCCCGGCGCCGCACCGGCCGGCGCGGTCACGGGCGGGTCCGCGGTGGTGGTGGCCGCGGGGGCGGCCACACCGGTGGCGACATCGGCGAGTGCGCGCAGGCCGTCGATCACGCCCTGCGGGTAGTCCCCCGTGCGGAAGGGCGGCGTGATCACGGTGTCGACGATGCGGGTCACCTCGGCGTCGGGGATCCGGGCCATCGCCTGCGGTGTGGTGTAGACGCCCACCTTGCGGGTCTGGACGTCGACGCCGATCACCACCGCCTCGCCCTGATCGCGGCCGAGGACGGCGCCCGCGGTCGTGGCGTAACCGCGGATGTCCTGGTCGCCGATCCCGTTCGCGGTGGCGACGGTGGCGGTCATGCCGGTGCGGGCCTGGAAGTCGGTGAGGGCCGCCTCGACATCGCCGGTCCGCGCGCCGAACAGTCCCGCCCGGTCGGCGATGCCGGCCGGGTCCGCCGAGGCCGGTGCGGCGCCGATGATCAGCGCAACGAGGAGTGTCCCGATGATGCCGATGATCCGTTTCATGTACGAATCATAATTTGCTAACACGGCGTGGGTCTACAGTGTGACGAACTCAGCCGGGCGATCGGCCGCGACCGGCCGAGTGATACTTTTCAGCCGTGAGGAGAAGCGTACGAGTGCTCGGCGTCGACTTCGACGATCGGACCGTCGACGGGGCTCTGACGGAGCTCCGGGACGCGATCGCCGACACCCGGCGTCCGCACTCGGTGTTCTTCCCCAATGCCGCGACCCTCAACCTCGCCGCGGGCGACCCCGCCTACCGCGACGTGCTCAACGCCGCCGATTTCGTCTATCCCGACGGCACCGGGGTGCGGTGGGCGGCGCGGATGCGCGGTGTGGACCTGCTGGCCAATCTCAACGGCACCGATGTGATCCCCGCGCTGCTCGCCGCCTCGCCCGGGCTGCGGGTCCACCTGCTCGGCAGTACCGAGGAGGTGAACGCCGCCGCAGCGGAATCGGTGCGGCGCAGCTACCCCGACATCGTGGTGGCGGGCCGCCACCACGGCTACTTCGACCACGACGATTCCGGCGCCGTGATCGACGAGATCAACGCGGCGGCACCCGATGTGCTCCTGGTGGGCTTCGGGAATCCACTGCAGGAGAACTGGATCCACCACAACCGGTCCGATCTCCGCGTCCCTTTGATCGCCGGCGTGGGCGGGCTCTTCGGATTCTGGTCCGGAACCCGTACCCGCGCTCCGGGATTCGCCCGCAGGATCGGGATGGAATGGGTCGACATCCTGCTCCGCGAACCGCACAAGGCCCGGCGTTACCTGCTGGGCAATCCCACCTTCCTCTACCGGGCGGCGCGCACGCGCGGACGCGACCTGGCGGAGCCCCCGGCCGATTCCGGGCCCGCGCACTGACCCGCACCCCGATCCGGGGTCAGCGGGACCGCAGTTCGTAGATCACCTGATCGCCCGACCGGCCGATCTCCACCAGCCGGGATCGGTTATCGCTCAGCTGTTTGCGGACCGCCCCGCCGCCCGCCGGCGCCTCGGTGCTCGGCGGCGGCGTGAAGGCCCACGACGAGACGAGCACCCGGCGC
The DNA here is from genome assembly GCF_039525985.1 of Tsukamurella strandjordii. Classification (NCBI taxonomy): domain Bacteria; kingdom Bacillati; phylum Actinomycetota; class Actinomycetes; order Mycobacteriales; family Tsukamurellaceae; genus Tsukamurella; species Tsukamurella strandjordii. The sequence goes on from NZ_BAAAII010000008.1 coordinate 100,862, forward strand.
GTACCCAGGGCCGCCTGCAGCTGGTCCACATCGTCCGAGGAGGCCTGGATCGGCAACACATCGGTCATGAGGGCGAGGTTGCCCCGGCACACGTAGGGGCAGTCGGTGACGATCACATCGCCGGTGCGCGCGACCTCGCGGAAACCCTTGTTCTGCACCGACCAGTAGTCGGTATCGCTCTGCGAGTAGGGCAGGACGGCACCGAGGAGGTTCGCGACGAACAGCGCGCCCACGAGGACGAACCCGGCCGCCACGACCCTGGTCCGCCGCGAGAGGAGGACGGCCAGCAGGAGCGCCAGCACCGGCGTCACGGCGATCCAGAACTCGAGGTTCCCCGGTTCCCAGATCATGATGAGCAGGGCACTGACCACCAGGTAGACGGTGGCGAACCCGGTGAACCGGCGCCGCGGCCCGTCGTCGGACCCGCTGAGCTCCGGGCCCGGTGCGCGGCGGGCGAGGCGCAGCACCAACCACAGCGTCGCCAGGGCCGCCACGACCATCGCGATGACGATCGCGACGAAAGCGGGGGTGCTGATGCCGTGCTCGGCCAGATAGCGCTCCTCGACGAGCGACTTCCCGGCGAACACCCTGGACATCACGTCGGCGGAGCGCGGCGAGTGGAACAGGAAGTTGATGGAGAAGATCGACCGGACGAACCCGGCCACCAGCAGCAGCGGCGTCTTCGCGGACAGGCTCTCCCACAGGCCGTTGCTGGCGTGGCCCCGGGACCACCCGATCACCTCGGACACCGAGTGCAGCCCCAGGGCGTAGCGCCCCACGAGCAGGTAGGCCCCCGCGGTGATCACCACCGCGACCGTCACGAAAACGCCCACGGCGCGCAGGAGCGGCGGCACCGTCCGCTCGGGATCGCGCCGCCAGAGGACGACGAAAGTGATCGCGATGATGGGGATCACGAAGGCGTACTGCTGATGGAGCAGCGCGGCCACGGCGACGACGGCCCCGAGTCCCGCGAGGCGCAGGACGGTGCGCCGGCCGGTATCCGCGAACGATGCGAACCGCAGGAGCAGCAGGATCGCCCACAGCAGGAAGGGCATCGGCAGGAGATAGGTGTCCGCCTCCAAGCTGTACACCCAGAAGCCGAACGAGAAGCAGGCCCAGCCCGTGGCCACGAGGGCCAGCGGAAGGCCGGCGCCGATGCACAGCGCGATGCGGTAGATCAGCCAGGCGGAGGTCAGGCTCGCGAGCACGGACAGGACCTGCATCGGGACCGTCGCGTTGCCGCCGTAGCCGAACGCCTCCCACACGAGGTAGTGAATCCGGTTCAGCGGCCCGAAGAGGAGGTGGTTCGGGTGATAGAGATCGTCGCCGTTGGTGACGTTCACGATGTACAGCGCGGAGTCCTCCGCCTCGCTGTGGCTGCGCGAGAGGGTCGACAGATCCAGGAGCCCCAGGGCGAGAAGCGGAACGAGTATCCAGAAGCGATGGAGCCCCGTCGGCATCATCGCCATCGCGCGCGCGTTCCCCACCGACATCCGGCCCCCTCCGCAGCAACCGACACCTGTTTGCCGCTGCAAACGGTACACGGCGAGTGCGGGACCGGACCACGCATGAGGCCATGGCGGCGGCGCGCGATCAGAGCAGTTCGGGCTCGGAATCCTCGTCGCGGTTCTGCCAGGCCCAGTGCAGCACCAGGCCGAGCGTCACCAGGGCGATGGCGGCCTCGTCGACCGCCCAGGCGGCGACGCCACCCACGAACTGGTCGCGCTGCAGGTCGGTCATCCACGACAGGTCGAGGTAGTAGTACAGCCGCGACCCGACGAGGCCGTCCATCGTCATCACGATGAGCGCGAACACCATCGAGATGGGCATCATCGCCAGCAGCATGCCGATGCGGCCGATGAAGGGCAGCGGCTTGGGCACCGGATCGATCTGGAAGACGCGCCAGTAGAACAGGAATCCGGTGAACAGCAGCGCGATGTTGATGCCGAAGTGGCCCCAGTGGTATCGGCCGATCCGGTCGAACAGCGGGGTGAAGTACAGGCCGTACAGCATGAACGCGAACATCAGCAGCTGCACCGACGGGCGCATCAGGACCACGAAGGAACGCGAACCGAGGAACAGCTCCAGCCACCGCTTCGGCGCACCGGTGAGGGTGTCGCGCAGCAGCGTGATCGGCGCGCCCAGCAGCAGGAACACCGGTACCAGCGAGGTCATCAGCATGTGCGAGACCATGTGCACGCTGAACATGGCCTTGGAGTAGGTGCTCACGCCCGAGCTGGTGAGCACCAGCAGCGCGAGGCAGCCGAACAGGAAGCACGCGGTGCGGTACCAGGGCCACGCGGTGGTGCGCCGCACCAGCAGCAGGTAGCCGATGGCGAAGGCGGCCACGATGAGCACGAAGTTCAGGTCGAACCGCCACAGTGTGGCCAGCCGCAGCGCGTTCGGCGGCTCGGGCAGGTCGTAGCCCATGAACACCTCGCCCACCGTGAACCGCGTGCGCAGGAAGGGCGGCGGGGTCAGCAGCGAGGCGGACAGGGCGGTACCGATGGACGCGGTGAGCAGCGCGGCGGCGGGCGCGAGGGCGCGGAGGTACTGCGCCACGGCGGCCCCGGTGATGAGCACGGCGGTGGCGATGTACAGCCAGCCGTACCAGGTGACCCAGAGATCGGATCCCGGTGCGTAGACCACGGCGAGAACGGCGCCGTTCGCCAGCACGAGCGCCGCGAAGGCGGGTGCGGTCCAGCGCTTCTCGGGGCGCTCGGGCAGCCGGACGGAGGTCCACAGGCCACCCAGCCACAGGGCCCCGGCGAGCGCGATCGTGATGATCGCGGCGGTGGAGTAGTCGTGTTTGGGGCCCTGCGCTTCGTTCGCCGTGACCACGGTGGCCAGAAGGCCGACCGCCGCGGGCAGCAGGATCCACAGGTGCGCCACCCAGCTCAGGGCGTTGCGCAGCGCGACGATCACGATCACCGCGCAGATCAGGGACACGATCCAGCCCTTGGCGCCCTCGGACGCCGAGACCAGGGCGAACAGGCCGCCCACCCGGTAGGTGGCCACCAGGTCCTGGCCGGCGCTGTCGGACGCGGCGAGCAGCACCATCGGGGCCGAGACGAGGGCCCAGACGGCCGCGTACCGTCGGGCGTGCAACTGGGTGACGTAGCCGCGCAGGCCGAGTTCGCCACCGTCCTGCGGTTTGGTGCGGAAGACGGCGTAGCCGAGCGCGCCGAAGGTGAGGGCCGCGGTCAGCGTGCCGACGAGCCGGCCGATCGACGCACCGTAGGCGGTGAGCGCCCCCGGGTAGCTGTCGCCGTTGATGTCGTAGCGGATCTCGCCCTCGCTCGTCACGAGCCAGAGCACGACGGCGAAGGCCACCGCGAACCCGACGCCGAGCGCCACCGCTCCGCCCCGCGACGTGGTGCCGGGGCGCTCCGCGGGGGTCGGCGACGGGCGCTCGGGGGCGACCGCCTCCGCCATCGCTACTTCGCGTCCTTGATCTTGTTCACCGACTTGTTGAAGAAGGAGTCGAACTCGCCGCGATCCGGATCGCCGCCGAGCTTGGTGCCCTGCACGGCCACGGTGTAGCCGCGCAGCGAGGCGACACCGAAGAGCACCTTCTGCTGGATCGGGAAGGAATCGGTGCCCTTGGTGCGGGTGCCGTTGAGCACCACCTCGAAGGTGGCCTTCTGCTTATCGGAGGACACCTCCTTGGTCTTCGCCCGCGCCTTGATCACGCCGCCCTTGGGATCGTTGGTCTCGATGGTGACGTCGGAGCACAGCTTGAGCAGGCCCACCTTGAGGGTGTCGACATCGGCGGCCTTGGGCACCAGCGACTCGCTCAGGCTCTTGCGGTCCTGATCGTGCACGCCGGCCACGGTGTTGAGGTCGCCCTCGCCGTTCTTCGCGGCGTTCAGCAGGTTCTTGCACTCGGGCGGGTTCACCTTGGCCGCGCTGATCAGGGTCAGCGGATCGGCACCGAGCTCATTGGCCAGGCGCTGCTGCGGCGAGGGCACCACCCAGTAGCCACTGGGGAATTCCTTCTGATCGAGCAGCAGGTCGGACACCGGGGTGGCGGGCGTGGTCTCGGCGTCGGGCTCGGCGGTGGCGATGCCACCGGTGAGGCCGAACATCACGGCGGTGGCCGCGGCTACGGCAGCGGCCCGGCGCAGGGCCGGCTTCTGGAAGTTGGTCGTCGCGTTCATCGCTTCACCTATCTGTTCTGATCACCCGAGTGTTAGCACCGGGTGATCGTGGTCACCCGGCGGTCCGTGAGATCCCGCGGTTGCGGAGAGCGATCATGCCCAGCGCCGCGACCGCCACCACGATCTCGGCGGCCGCGAAAACGATCATCAGGGTCATCCACGGCTGCATCGACGCCATCTCCATGCCGCCCATGTCCATGCCCGGCATGGAGTGGTCCATCGCCATGCCCGAGCCGTGGCCCATCGCGGACATGAGAACGGGGTGCAGGGCGATCATGATCGCGCCCATCGCGGCGGTGCGCACCCAGGCGCTCACCGTCGGATTGCGGAACAGGCACACGGAGCAGTGCGCGCAGCCGATCAGCATCGCGGCCACGATGATCGACACCACCCAGCTGTTGTCGCCGAGCATCGGGATGTGCACGAGCGATGTGGCCAGCGCGACGGCGGCGCCCACCCAGCCCCAGATCCGCAGGGACCGGGAGGAGGTGGCGGCGTCGGCTGGCGCGTGGTTCACGCGCCCGATCCTACCTGCGGCGACGCCGCAGCCGAAACCGTACGTCGTCCACCTCGGCGCGGGCCTCAGGCGTCGGGCAGGCGCCGGGGCGCCGCGCTGCGCCGCAGGGCGGGGGCCACGGGACGGCCCCGCAGGTGTCCGTCGACGGTGCCGTCGACGATCGCCCGCCCGTACGCGACGAGTGCCTCCTCGATCGCGTCCACGGTGTGATCGATATCGGCGTCGGTGTGCGCGGCGGAGTTCACGAAGGACTGGCCGAGCACGCCGTTGTCGAGCAGGCCCTGCAGGAACAGGGTGCGGTAGGCCTGGGACGGCGCACCGTCGGGACCGCGGGTCACGAAGACCTGACACGACGGGCGCCCGATGACCTGCACGTATTCGCCGAGTCCGGCACCCACGATGGCGTCGGTGGCGGCGTTCTCCAGCCGCCGGCCCGCGGCCTCCATCGCGCCGATCGGATCGGATTCGGCGTATTCGGCGACCACCGCGCGGAAGGCCGCCAGGCTCGCGGTCTCGGGACCGTGGGTGGTGGACAGCAGGAAGACCCGGTCGCTGTCGGTGTTCAGCCCGCCCAGCTCCATGTACTCGCGCTTGCCGGCGAGCGCGGCCAGGGGGAATCCGTTGCCCATGGCCTTGCCCCAGCAGGACAGGTCGGGGGTCACGCCGTAGAGGTCCTGCGCGCCGTGCTCGGACCAGCGGAATCCGGTGATCATCTCGTCGAAGACGAGCAGCGCCCCGTGCCGGTCGCACAGGGTGCGCACCCGGTCCAGGAAGCCGTCGACCGGTTCGGCGGTGGCGGTGGCGGCCTCGAGGAAGACGCAGGCGATCCGGCCCGGGTTCTCCTCGAACAGCCGCTCCAGGGAGCCGGGGTCGTTGTAGCGGAAGCGCAGGGTCTTGGCCGGGACCTCGGCGGGGATGCCGGCGTTCATGGCGGTGGTGCCGATGAACCAGTCGTCCACCGAGAAGAAGGGGTGATCGCAGGCCGCCACCAGGTCGCGGCCGGTGACGGCGCGGGCCAGGCGCAGCGCGGCGGTGGTGGCATCGGAGCCGTTCTTGGCGAACTTGACCATATCGGCGCCGGGCACCAGGCCCAGGAAGTCCTCGGCGGCGGCCACCTCCAGCGCGGTGGGCCGGCTGAAGTTGGTGCCGTGGGCGATGGCATCGGTCACGGCGGCCACCACCCGCGGGTGGGCATGTCCCAGGGTCACGGCCCGCAGGCCCATGCCGTACTCGACGTACTCGTTGCCGTCGGCGTCCTGCACGCGCGCGCCCAGGCCGCGGGTGAGCACGGGCGCCATGTGCTCCGGGTACTGATCCGAACCGCGGGCGTAGGTGTGCGCGCCGCCGGGCACCAGCTCGTGCAGGCGGGCCTGCAGCCGGTTGGATGCGGTGAAGTCGCGGCGCACCGGCTCCTCGTCGGCGGGCGGTGCGGTCGGCTGTTCGGCCGGCTCTTCGGAGACGGCCGACGGTGCCGTCGGCGCTGCCGCCGGTGGTGCGGCGGTGGCCGGATCGACGACGAGGCGCCCGGCGAACGCCGGGTAGCCCGCCAGCAGTTCGTCGCGCAGGTCCGGCAGGGTCAGGAGAACGGGCCCGCCGCCCGCGGCGACGTCGGCCGGAGCCACGATGGGGATATCGGTGCCCGGCATGCGCCGCCCCTGTTTGCCGGGGCTGGCATCGGCGACGGCGGACAGCACCGTGCGGTCCAGTCCCGCGAGCGCGAACAGCGCCACCGCGCGCGAGGCCGCGCCGTAGGCGGCCGGACGCCGTCCCGCGGCGGTCTCGGCCTGCGCCCACGTCCGCAGCGCACCGGCCTGCCGCTGCGCCGCGGCACCGAGGGTGCCCACCACGGCGGGATCACGCAGGCCCGCGCGCTCCTCCTCGTCCAGCAGCCGGAAGACGGTGTCATCGGGTGCCACAGTGCCGCGCACCACCGCCAGCAGCACGGTGCCGCCGTACAGATCGAACTCCCAGGCCGCGGCGATGCTCAGGCCCGCGCGGGCCAGCAGACCGCTCAGTGCGTGCAACGAGTAGTACGCGAAGTGACCGTGGCGCAGCGCATTCCACTGCTCGCCGGCCACGATCGCGCCGAGCGCGTGGTACTGCAGCAGCAGGACACCGCCGGGGGTCAGGGCCTCGGCGCGGCGGGCGAAGGCCGCCGTCTGATCGGGCTCGTGCATGATGCCGAAGCAGTCCACCACCACATCGGCGGGGCCGTCGGTGGGGGTGAGTCCGCGCTCGGCGAGCAGGGGCAGCCAGGTACCGCCGTGCGGGCTTCCGAACTCGCGCACCGTGTTCCCGCTGAGCCAGCCGTCCGCCGCCGCGCGGGCCACGGCATCGGCGGCCTGGTCCCGCAGCGCCTGCGGTTCCACACCCCGGGGCTCATCGGTCACCGTGTCGTCGTCGGCGAGCTGCGCGAGAGCGCAGGCACCGCAGAGGTCCATCGCCAGCGGATGCGCGGACTCGCCCGGCTCGACGGGGGTGTCGGCGGGCGGGAAGTGGTCGGCCGCAGGCACGGCGCCCAGGTCCAGCACGCGGTGCAGATCGCCGCTCCCGCAGCCCCGGCAGGCCATGCCTAGGCCGGGCGCATCGTGTCGTCCAGCGTGCCCGCCTCCTGCCGCGCCTTCAGGTGCGCGAGCCGGGTGTAGCGCTGGAAGAAGGCGTCCGAGGTGAGACCACGGGCGGTGTACTCGCGGTACAGCTCGGCGGCGCCCTGCGGCACCGTCCACTGCGCCTCGAACCCGAGTCCCTCACGGGCGCGGGAGAAGTCGACGCGGTAGGAGCGCGGGTCGGCACCGGACTCGCCGGTGATGTTGAGCGTGGAGCCGGGGACCGCGTCGACCACCGACTGCGCGATCTCGGCCACGGTCACGTTGTTGACCTCGGTGCCGATGTTGTAGGCCCGGCAGGAGATCTTATCCACCGGCGCGGTGAGGCAGGTGGCGAAGGCGCGGGCGATGTCCTGCGCGTGCACCAGCGGCCGCCACGGCGTACCGTCGGAGAGCACCTTCACCTCGCCGGTGAGGGTGGCGTAGCCCACCAGGTTGTTGAGCACGATGTCGGCGCGCAGCCGCGGCGAGAAGCCGAAGGCGGTGGCGTTGCGCAGGAAGACGGGGGCGAACCCCGAGTCCGCGAGGGCCGCGGCATCGTCTTCCACCCGCACCTTGCTCTCCGCGTACGGGGTGAGCGGGCGCAACGGGGCGTCCTCGTTGACCAGGCCGTCGCCCGCGGCGCCGTACACCGAACACGTGGAGGCGTAGAGGAACCGGGACACGCCGGCCTGCTTGGCCAGGCGCGCCAGGCGCGAGGAGGCGTGGTGGTTGATGTCGTAGGTGATCTGCGGTTCCAGCGCGCCCAGCGGATCGTTGGACAGGGCGGCGAGGTGGATCACGGCGTCGAAGCCGACGAGCTGCTCCTCGGTCACATCGCGCAGATCCACCGCGATGTCCGGGGGCTCGGGCGGCGCGACGCCCAGCGTGCAGTCGGCGAACAGGCCCGAATCGAGGCCCACCACGTCGTGGCCCTCCGCCTGCAACAGCGGCACCATGACCGTGCCCAGGTATCCCTGGTGGCCGGTGACCAGAACCTTCATCGACTTCCTCCGAACTCCACGATCGCCTTCTCCAGCATGAATCCCTCGGCATAGGGTGCGCGGCATTGGATTCCGCGCAGCCGGGCCAGGCCGAGGAAGGACTCGTCATCGAACCAGTCGTGCGCGGTCTGCGACGGATAGCACTCGGTCAGCAACCGGGCCTTCGTCATCGCGGCGTACACGGTGAGCGGGTTCAGCGCCGTGGGACGCGGGGTGTCGGTCTCCCACTTGAGGATCTCGTAACCGAGGATCAGGTGGTCGCGGAACTCCGTGGGCACCAGTTCGGCGAGCTGGCGGTGGTCCTGATGCGCATCGCCGCGGTGCGGCGCGAACACCAGGTCCGGGTCCGTCGAGCGACGGAATTCGCTGAGCGCCTGCTTCTCCCGCTCCCAGTACGCGGGGGAACGCCCGTCGGGGAGATCGAAGACGGTGACCTGCAGGTCGGCGCCGGGCGCGAACGCGGCGAGCGCGGCCCGCTCCTCCGCCTCGCGCGGTGTGCCGCCGCCGCTGCCCACCCAGGCGCGCACTCGGACACCGGGATTCTCCTCGGCGATCTGCAACAGGGTGCCGCCCATGCCGATCGCGATGTCGTCGCAGTGCGCGCCGAGTACCGCGATCTCGCGGACCGTTCCGGGCGAGAGTCCGATCACGAGTGGTCGTTCTCCCACAGCATCCAGGGGCGGTACCCCTGGGCGTAGCCGGCATCGAGTTCGGCGCGTTCCTTGAAGGTATCGGCGGGCTTCCAGAATCCGCGGTGCCGGTATCCGATCAGCCGGTCCTCCTTGAGCAGGGCGCCGCAGGCGTCCGCCACCAGATCGCCGCCCTCCGGCAGATGGTCGAAGACCTCCTGGGTGAGCACGAAGTAGCCGCCGTTCTCCCAGATCGGGAACTCGGAGACCGGCGTGATGCCCGTGACCTTGTCGTCGTCGTTCACGTCGACGCAGTGGAAGGAGGACTGCGGCGGCACCAGCAGCATGGAGGCGGCGGCGCCCTCGGCCTTGACCTTGTCGATGATGGTGTTCATCGGGGCGTCGCTGAGCACATCGGCGTAGTTGGCGAGGAAGTACTCGTCACCGTCGAGGAAGGGGCGCACGCGCCGGAGTCGTTCGCCGATGGCGGATTCCAGGCCGGTGTCGACGAAGTTGATCGTCCAGTCCGACATGTCCGAGTGCAGCAGTTCCACCTCGCCGCCGCGGATCACGAAATCGTTCGAGGCCGTCTCGCGGTAGTTGAGGAAGTAATCCTTGATGTGGCCGGCGCCGTAGCCGAGGCAGAGGATGAATTCGGTGTGCCCGAAGTGGGCGTAGTACCGCATCACGTGCCAGATCAACGGCCGCGGGCCCACCATCTGCATGGGCTTGGGCACGGTGTCGTCGGCACTGCCCCGCATCCGCATGCCGTATCCGCCGCAGAACAGGACGACCTTCATGGTGTGCTCCTTGTCAGCCGACCCGCGCGGGCAGGTCGGCGGAGTGCAGGGTGGGAAGCGGGTACACGAGCTCGGCGCCCCACTCCGCGACGTGGGCGAGCTGCGCGGTGATCTCGGTCTCCAGATTCCACGGGAGGACCACGATCACATCGGGCCGGTCTTCGTCGATCCGCTCGGGCGCGTGGATCGGGATCCGGCTGCCCGGCGTGTAACGGCCGTGCTTGTAGGGGTTGCGGTCCACGGTGTACTCGAGCAGGTCGGGCCGCACGCCGCAGTAGTTGAGCAGGGTGTTGCCCTTGCCGGGTGCGCCGTAGCCGACCACCTTCTTGCCCTCCGCCTTCCGGTCGAGCAGGAAGCGGAGCAGGTCCTGGCGGGTGGCATCGGCGCGGTCCTGCAGCCCGGTGTACCCGGCCACCTCGTGCAGCCCCGCCTCGGCCTCCAGGGCCAGCACCTCTGCGACCCGGGGCGACGGGGTGGCGCCGGCCTCCACCGGGCGCGCCCACAGCCGGATGGAGCCGCCGTGGGTGGGGATCAGCTCGACGTCGACCACCTCGAGCCCGGCGGTGGCCAGGGCCCGCTGCGCCGAGTACACGGTGTAGTAGCTGAAGTGCTCGTGGTAGATGGTGTCGAACTGGCCGAGCTGCACCAGGTTCAGCGCGTGGTGCACCTCGATGCTGAGCCAGCCGTCGTCGGCCAGCAGGGTGCGCAGCGACCGGGTGAAGCCGAGGACGTCCGGGACGTGCGCGTAGACGTTGTTCGCGGCGATCAGATCGGCCTTGCCGTGTTCGGCGACCACCTGCGCGGCGGTCTCCTCGCCCAGGAAAGCGGTCAGCGTGGGCACGCCCTTCTCGCGGGCCGCGGCGCCCACGTTCACCGAGGGCTCGATGCCCAGGCACGGGATGCCGCGGGCCACGGCGTGCTGCAGCAGGTAGCCGTCGTTGCTGGCCACCTCGATCAGCAGGCTGTCCGGGCCGAGGCCGAGCCGGTCGGCGGATTCGTCCACGAAGCGCTTCGCGTGCGCCACCCAGCTGTCGCTGAAGGACGAGAAGTACGCGTACTCGGAGAAGGTCTCCTCCGGCAGGATCAGCGCGGGGATCTGCAGCAGCAGGCAGTTCTCGCACAGCCGCAGGTGCAGCGGGTACGTGGGCTCGGGCAGGTCCAGCTCATCGGCCGTCAGGAACTTCTCACACGGCGGCGTGGCGCCGAGGTCCACCACGCTGCGCAGGCGCTCCGAGCCACACACACTGCAGGTCATCCCGGGTCAGCTCCCCTGCTCTGCGCGCCGTGCGATCTCGACGCTCAACGGATCATCGTTACTCGACGAATGCTATCGCACACACTGTAGTGGGAAATTCCGGAGGTCTCATCGTCCGAGTTCGACGGTGCCCGCCGGATATCCGCCCCCGGTGTCGCGCCCGGTCTGCGCCAGTGCCATCGGCGGCAGGTCCACCGTGTGGGTGGCGTCGGGTTTGCGCTCGTCCCACTGCACCCGGACCCGCAGCGAATAGGTCCCCGGGCGCAGGTAGGGCAGCTCGACGGTGTCCGTCACCTCGGCCGCCGGGGGCACCGCGGGGGCACCGGCGTAGGGCTCGGTGGTCAGCAGGCCCGCGAGATCGACGGCGCCGGGGATGCTGGCGCGCACGCGCCCGAGCGTGTCGAGCAGGTCGTAGGTCACCGCCCACCGGTCGTGGGTCGGCGCCGAGCCGGCGTTGGTCCACCGCACATCGAGGACGCGGCGTCCGTCGTCCGTCGTCCGGGGGCCGAGGGTGGCCGCGCTGTAGCGGTATCCGGCGTACTTGTTGGCCCGCTCCCACAGTTCGTACTGCTCGGCCGTCATCCGCTCGGGCCGGCTCTGCGCCGGGAACCCGGTGCTGGAGGTGCTGGAGACGTGCTGCCGCACCACGTCGTTCGCTCCCCGGCGGTAGTACTCGAGGTCGGTGCCGCCGGTCAGCAGCTGGGGCGACCACTCCGACAGGACCGGTGCCGTGCGGTAGCGCTGCGCCAGCACGCCGATCAGCGGATCGCGGTCGATCACGTACTGGGACCACCGGTTCTGCGCCCAGGTGGGGAAGATCTCCATGCCGCCGAGCGAGTCGGCGCGGATGCCGACCGGGCGGCGCAGCCCGGCCAGGTCGGGATGGTCGCGCAGCAGCAGCCGGGCGATCTCGGGGTTGCCCATCGGGGACACGATCTGGGTGCTGCGGAAGGCCCGCAGCGTGGTTCCCACCAGCCGGTTCGCCGACGCCGCCGTGAGCGTCTGGTCACGGTACTGGCTGAAGTAGCCGAGCTCGGCCCTGCTCCGTTCGGGCGCCGGCCCCGGTGCGCCGAGGCTGTCGCGGGCGAAGGACATGTGGTTCTCGCTGAAGTCCCCGTAGCCCGAGAACTCGAACACCGCGACCCGCTCGTCCCGGTCGTACCGGCGGCCCAGGGCCTCGACCAGACCGGTGAAGACGTCGAGGTAGGCGGCGTCGTTCCACCGCGGGATCACGTACGAGACACCGTCCTTCACGGCCGTCGTCGACGCACCGGGGAGGGTCCGCAGCCACGCGGGCGCCGTGGTGACCACATCGCCGGGCTTGGTGGCGTCGCAGCAGGAGTTGAACGCGGTGACCCGGAATCCCACGCGTTTGCCCTGTTTCGCCGCATCGGCGATGTAGGTGTCGAGCTGGTCGAAGGAGTACTTCTCGGTGTCGGCCGCGTCGGCGGGCACCGTGCGCGGGTCCTTCGGCTGCAGGAAGGACCACGGGATGCGGACGCTGACATCGGCCACGCCGGGCCATGCGGGCAGGTCCCGGTTCAGCTCCGAGGTCTGGGGGAAGGGCCCGGTCAGGAGGTTCTCGTACTGCCCGCGCAGGGGATTGACCAGATCGGGTTCCGAGAAGGGCAGGTCGCCCGGCGGGGGCGGCGCGGAGGTGGTGGAGAGGGTGACGGCGGCGGCCGCGGCGAGCGCCACCGGCCCCAGCAGCCATGCCGTGCGGGTCACGCGGCCGCCTCGACGACGTCCGGTTCCTCAGCTTGGTTCACCCGCGCCAAGCGGTAGGCGACACCGGCCAGGGCGAGCAGGATCCAGGTGAGGTACCAGATCTGTTGGAAGCCGGAGGTGTCCAGGATCAGGCAGATCACGATGAGGGCCGCGACCGCGCCGCTGATGCCGCCGGCCAGCTCCGCGAGCGGTCCGTCGGCGGCGGTGGACGCGCGCATCGCGAGGTAGAGCGCGATCGCCAGGGCCACACAGAAACTGACCAGGCCCACGATCCCCGACTCCATCAGCCGCGACAGGTACTGATTGTCGAGGACCGGCTGTTTGAGAGTGGGGTACGCGCCGACGCCCTGGCCGAACCAGAGGTGTTTCTCCACGTTGTCGGCGACGAAGGCGCGCCCGATCTCGCGCGACTGGATGGACGAGTCGGTCGACGAGCCGGCGAAGGTTTCGATCAGCGCGGTGACGAGCTTGAGCTGCGCCACCGTCCCGACGACCACCACGGCCGCACCGGTGCCCAGCAGCAATGCCAACCGCTGCACGGGCCACCGCCAGCACATCACGCCGATGGCGGCCGCCCCGCCCACCACGGCGGACCGCGAGACGGTGGAGAGATCGGCCACCAGCACGATCAGCAAGCAGGCCAGCCACAGCCGCGTCCCCGCGCCGCGGGCCTTGGCGTTGAAGTACAGGGCCGCGGCCAGGGGCGCGATCACCGTGAGGACCGCGCCCAGTTCCAGGGGGTGGCCCGCGCTGCCCTGAGGCCGGTTCACGCCGGCGCGGGCGAGGTTGCGCAGGATCACCCAGTCGTTCGCCTTGGTCAGCCCGGGAACCCGGAAGCTGGCGGCGATGTCCATGCCGGTGGCCGCGAAGAGGAGGGCGAACAGGGAGCTCACCGTGGCGCCCAGGACGAGGCCGCCGAGGATCACGCGCAGCCCGTGCTCGGTGCGGACCACCGTGAGGATCAGCAGCACCAGGCCGGCCAGGAAGAGGTCGGTGATCACGTACCGGTCGATCGAGGGCTGCGATTCCGCCGGGATGCCGCGCGCCGAGGCCAGCGCGTAGGAGATGAAGGAGGCGCTCACGTAGCCGAGGACCGCGGCGATCACCACCCAGTCCTTCACCAGGTGCGCGTGTCCGGTGAGAACCGTGGCCAGCCACAGCAGCGATCCGCACGCGAACAACGTGCCGGCGAAGGACATGCCGTACGTGCCCGGCACCGAGATCACCTGGCGCATCGACAGCAGCGAGAACGAGGCGACGGCGATGAACAGCGCCCCCGCGGGCGCGAACCGTTCGATCCGGGAGACCGTGCGGGAACCGGTCTCCACCAGGTCGATTCCGCCGATCACGCCGGCACCGGCTCACGCTCGGCGTCCGGCGCGGACGAGGCTCGGGAGGCGGACGATCGCGCGCGCATCGCCGCGCCGGCGGCCGCGACGCACAGCAGCGCCAGCACCGCACCGATGGCCATGCCGACGGCCGAGCGCACCCGGTCGCCGCTGCCCGCCTCTCCGGGATCCGGCTCGACGGTGACCCGGAAGTCGGCGTAGGTCCCGTCGACCAGGCCCGCATCGCGCTGCAGGGACCGCAGCCGCGTGCGCATCAGGTCGATCAGCGCCATCGCACCCTCCCGGGCCACCCAGGGGCCGGGACCGCGCACCGAGATCCTGATCTGCGCCGACAGCTGGGACGACGTCGGTCCCTGGCCGGCCACGCGGAACACGGTGTAGTCGCTCGACGATGCGCCCGTCTTCGCGACGGTCGCCCTTCCCTCGTCGCCGTAGGCGATCACCGCGAGGGCGTTCGCGAACTGGGAGGTGGTGTCGAGCCGGTTGAACGGGTTGTTGCGGGCGTCGGGGTTACCCGCGCCCGGCGGAATGACGAGCACGACGCCGGAGGACTCGTACCAGACCGACGTGGACTTCCAGCCGAAACTTCCCGCCGTGAGCCCCACGAGCAACACGGCGCAGACTGCGAGCCATCGCCGCAGCAGCACCGATGAGCGGGCGGATTCCTTCATCCCCTCAGACCTTGGGACGCGCCGGATCGTCGCGGTTCGCGGGCCGCGCCCACCGGACCTGCGGCGACGGTCGCCGCGACGACCGGCCCGCCGGCGCCGTCTCGTCGGTGGGTGCGGGGAGCGGCTCCTCCTCGGAGGACCAATCGGTCACCTGGCTCGGCTGCGAGCGCACGGGGCGCTGCGGGGGTGCGATGCGCCGCGGGCGCGGGGGGCGGCCCTCGTCGGGGGCGGCACGGTCGGCGGCACCGTCGGCGGCCGGGACCTCGCCCTGCGGCGCGGGTGCGGCCGCCGCGGGAGCGTTCGCCGGCGCGGGCGCGGCTCCCGGTGCCGCGACCGCGGGCACGCGGCGGCGCAGCAATTGCTGACGCACCGCCGTCACCACCAGCAGGGCGATGATCACCAGTGCCGCCGCCGCCATCCCGTAGGAGGCCGCGGTCCGCGCCGATTTCGCGGGCACCTCGGTGCCGGGCTGCGCCTCGACGGTGACGCGCAGATCGGCGAACGTGCCGTCCGCCACACCGGCCTGGACCTGCATCTTCCGCAGCTCCGCGCGCATGAACGCCACGAGCGCCTGGGAGCCGCGCTGCGCCGTCTCCGGGTCCGGCCCGGACACCTGGAAGGTGATCTGCGGCGAGAGCTGATTGAAGCTCGACGAATCGCCCGCGAGGGTGGAGAGCTGGTAGTCGGGCTGCGCGCCCGTGGCCGCCACCTTGTCGCGCGCCTCGGGTGACCCGGAAGAGGTCGCGAGTACGTGGGCGAGGAGCGGGGGCCCGCCGTTGAGGTTGGCGAACGGGTTCCGGCCGGCGTCGGTGTTGCCCGCCCCCGGCGGGATCACCAGCACGGCACCGCCGCTGACGTAGTGCGGCGACGTCGACGACCAGCCGACCGCGCCCGCGGCGGCGGTCACCACCACGAGGACGACGAGGACCAGCGGCTTGGCGAGAACAGTCCTTACGAATCCCGCGACATTCATGATCCGTCTCTCCTTGGTCCCTGGCTCCGCACCGCGAGCACTGGTCAGCGGCACCGAGCAAACGCCGACTTTGCAACTCTATAATGAAGCAATGCTGCGTAGTATTCGAACCCGCCTGGCCTCCGGCCGTGCCAGGACCGTGGCCGCGATGCGGCTCGACGGGGTCGACTACGAAGTGCGTCACATGCGATTGAGCGACTTCCGGCCCTGGCAGAAGACGCGTCTGCGCTGCGAAGACCGGTTGGCTCCCGCGTTCGCCGCGGAGGGCAGGACGTGGGCCGAACAGAACGACGTCACTTCCTGGGTGGAGTACGCCACACCCCTCATCGAGGGGTACCGGAGCCGCCGCACACTGCCGCTGGTGATCTACCGGCGCGACGCCCACGGGGAGGAGTTCCTCGGCGAGGTCGGGCTGTGCGGTATCGACGATGCGACCCGCTCGGGTGAGATGTACGGCTGGATCGCCCCCACCAAGACCCGCATCACACCGTGGACCCTGTCGACGGCGGTCGGCATGGTGCTCGAGCCCGAGTACCGGTTGGACCGCGTCATCGTGCCCGCGGCCGCGGCCAACGCGGCCACCCGGCCGGGTCTGCAGATCCTGGGCTTCTCCGACGGTGGCCGTCGGCACGCCCTGCGGCCCTACGCCGGCGCACCCGCCGATCACGACATCTCGTACCTGGACAACACGCCGGAGAACCGGGCCGCGATCGCCAAGTGGGCCAAGGCATGATCCGTCCCGCTTCCCGCGCGGACCGTCGAACGATCACATCCTGCGCAGCATCCGGGCGAGGTGATCGGCCATGACGTCGGAGGTGAACCGCTCCCGGGCGCGCTCGGCGGCGCGGCGCCCCATCTCGATCCGCAGCGCATCGTCGCCGAGCAGCGATTCGATCGCCGCCGCGAGTGCCGCGGGATCGCCCGCGGGAACGGTGAGGCCGGTGACTCCGTGCTCGACGTAGTCGGCGATACCGGGATTGTCGGTGACCACGATCGGCCGGCCGCTGGCCATCGCCTCCAGCACCACGGTGAGACCGGACCCGGTCACCGTGGGGTGCAACGCGACCGCCACCACGCTCGCGCGGCGGTACAGGTCGCGGATGCGGCCGTTGAGCCGCTCGGTGTGCAGGGTGACGAGGCCCTCCGGGGCCGCGAAGGGGAGCGCGGAGGCCAGTTCGAGGCGGGTCTCGGCGCGCCGCTCACGCACCGCCGCCACGGCGGCGATCAGCGTGGCGTGATCGCGGAAGCGATCCTCGCCCGCGCTCATCACCAGGCCGGGACGCTCGGGCAGGGGCTGCTCGCAGTAGAAGTCGGTGTCGATGCCCAGCGGGATGAACTGCAGGCGGGACTCCGGTACGCCCCACTCGGCGCCGATCACCGGGAGCACGGCGGAGCACTGCGCCCACACCGCGCCGGCGCGGGGCAGAGCCTTCGCGGCGAGCGCACCGTGCACGCGATCCGTCCCCGCGCGGGTGGTGAGCCAGCCGATGCCGGCGGCCACGGGCGTGCGTCCGGTGAGCAGGGCGGGCACGCCCGTCCGCTCGTCGTAGGCGAGCACGGCGTCGGCATCGCCGGTGCGGCCGCTGCTGGTGAGGGCCTCGACGAATTCGTAGCCGCCGGTGCGGTGGCGCACGGCGCGGGCGACGCGGGAAGCGGCCCGGCCGCCCGGTCCGGCGCCGAATCCTGCGGTGGCGAAACGCACGTCGATGTCGTGCCGCGCCAGTTGATGGAGGCCGTACGGTGAACGATCCGGGACCTCACCGGCGTCGTGACGGCGAGCCCAGTCCTGCTCGGACAGACCTCCGGCCAGCGGCACCGTCACCCGCACCTGATCCTCCGCTCGACCTCGCCCCCGAATCGGGCGTGCCCGATTATTCGATCGCAACAGAGGGTAACGGTACCCAGCCCCCCACCGCACAGGGACGTGCCTCCTCCGGGCGCATCGCCCGCGCCTTCGGGCTGCAGATGGTGGCGCGCGTGGTGGGCCTCATGGCGTCGATCTTCACCATGGCGCTCACCAGCCGTCACCTCGGACTGACCTCGTACGGCCACCTGCAGACCGCGATCGCCTTCGTGGGCCTGTGGACCAGCTTCACCGAGCTGGGCATCGGTTCCGTGATCGTGCGCCGGGTCACCTCCGGCGTCGACGATCTCGCACACCTGGTCCGGGTGAGCATCGGCCTGTCCCTCGCGTACTGCGTGCCACTCGGGGCGCTGACCCTGTTCATGGGCTGGGGCATCTACGCCGATCAGGGCACGGAGGTGATCGCGATGATCGCGATCGTCTCCACCAGCCTGGTGCTCACCACGCTGAGCAGTTGTTTCCAGCCGATCTTCATGACCAACGTGCGATTCGGCGCGGTCGCGGCCTCCGATGTGCTCGGCCGCGTCTTCTCGCTGGCGGGCACGGTGTGGCTGATCTCGATCGACGCACCGCTCGTGTGGTTCGCCGCGGTCCAGGTGATCCCCCCGCTGATCGCGCTGGTCATCCAGGCGGTGGCGGCCCGCCGGCTGGTGGACGTGACGCCCATCTTCTCCGCGAGCGAGAGCTGGCACCTGGTCCGGGAGAGCCTGCCCCAGACGGGCGTGCTCATCATCGCGGCGCTCTACTGGCGGTCGGACGCCTTCCTGCTCAGCATCCTGAGCACGCCGCAGCAGCTGGGCGGGTACAGCCTCGCGTACGGCATCGCCTTCAACGCCACGGTGATCTCCACGGTGTACCTCGCCTCGGCCCTGTCGACGATGACCAACCTGTGGGCCACCGACCGCGACGAGTTCGCCCGGTTCACGGTGCGCAGCATGCAGGCAATGCTGTTCCTGGGCGCCCCGATGGTGGTGATCGGCGTGATCCTCTCCTCGGGCCTCATCCACCTGATCAGTGACGACGAGTTCGTCCAGATCGGCGGTATCGCACTGGGACTGCTGTTCATCGCGGTGGCCATCCGGTTCGTGAACGCGGTGCTCAGCCAGGCACTGTTCGCCGCCCACGATCAGGTCTTCCTGCTCCGGCTGAACGTGGTGAACCTGATCGGCAACATCGTGCTCAACCTGATCCTGATCCCGCCCTTCGGCGCCGCGGGTGCCAGTGTCGCGCTCATCGCCAGCGAGACCGTGGGCCTGCTGGTGGCCACCTGGCGGCTCACCCGGCGCAGCCCGTACCGCACGCCGTGGCGGTTCTGCCTGCATCTGACGGTTCCGCTCGCCGCGACGGCGGCCGTCTGCGTCCTACTGCGGGATCAGCCGGTGCTTCTCACAGCACTCCTGGCCGGGGTGGTCTACCTGGTCGTCAACGCAGTGCTCGGCCCCGTCCGGCCCGCGGCGGTGCGCCAGATGGTGGCCCGCGCCGAGGGCGAGGAGTCCGACGAGCCCGGTGCCCCCGAATCCACCGCCTCCGAAGGGAGCACACCGTGAGCCGCGAGCTCGACCGTGCGTATCTGGCGGGCGGACTGCGCTCGGCGCCGCCGCCCGCCGTGCCCACGCGGCGCGATCTCGCCGTCGCGATCGTCGCCTACCGCAACCCCGGCGATCTCCGGCAGTGCCTCACGTCGGTGGCGGAGCACCTCCCGGGAACACCGGTCCTCGTGTGGGACAACTCCTTCCCCGCCGATCCCGAGGTCCCCGCCGTGGTGGGCGAATTCGCCGATGCCCGGTACCTCGGGGACGGCCGCAATCACGGTTTCGCCGCGGGCGTCAACCGGATCGCGGCCGAGGTGCCCGATCACGATCTGCTGCTGCTCAATCCCGATGCGGTGATCCGGGACGGGCTGACGGCAACGCGCGCCGCGCTGGGCCGCACCGGCGTCGCGGCCGCAGCTCCCCCGGTGCGCGATCCCGAGGACGGGGCGGGGATCCGGCGCCCCTGGGACGTCGCGCACCGCCGGCGCGGAGTGCTGCGGGCCTTGGTCTCGCGGGCCGGATACGCCGAGCGCCTGCGCGGCACACCGCTGTCCGATCTCTACGCCGATCCGCCGGAGGAGGTGTCCGGTTACCTCACCGGCGCCTGCCTCGCGGTCTCCCGGGACGCGTGGAACGCGCTGGGGCCCTTCGACGAGGAGTTCTTCCTCTACGGTGAGGAATCCGACTGGCAGGCGCGGGCGCGGGCCGCGGGATGGCGGCTGCTGCTCACCGGGGACGCCGGGATCGACCACAGCGGGCACGGCACGGTCCGTAACGACGGTGCCGCGAGCCGTCGTTCCACGGACCTGTTGCGCGCCAACACCGCCCTGAACCTCGAGCACGAGCTCGGCGCCCGCGCGGCCGGTGGCTACCTGGCCGGGGCCTCGCTCCTGGACCGGGTGCAGCGGTCCAAGCGTGCGGCCACGCGGGTCCCGGCCGCGGCGAAGCCGGCGATCGTGATCACCACCAACCGCCTCGTCTTCGGCGGCGCCGAACGCCAGCACGTGGTGTTGGCCACCGAGCTCGCCCGCCGCGGCTACCCGGTGACGATCGTCTGCATGCAACGGTTCGGCCCGCTGGTGAGCGAGATCCCGCACGGTGTGCGGGTGGTGCGCCAGCCGTGGTGGGCTCCGGCTCTCGACCTCCCGCCGGGACCGCAGATCCTGATCAGCGGCGATACCAACACCGAGACCGGTTTCGCCACCCTGTGGCGGGCCGCCGGTCGGGACCGGAAGTGGTTGGTGGCGGCGCATATTCCGCCGGAGCTCGACCGGCCGACGTATTCGGCGGGGTTGGCCGCGGCCATGCGCCGGGCCGACGGATTCATCGCCCTCTCGCCTCGCCACTGGGAGGAGGCCACCGCGTATCAGGACCTCGGCTCCACGGTGTTCACCGTCCCCAACGGCGTGGCCTCCGCCGCATCCCTCGACGGCGTTCCCGCCCGTCCGCCGGTCGCCGGACCGCCGCATCTGGTGATGCTCTCGCGCATCGTCGAACACAAGAACCCGCACCTGCTGGTCGAGGCCCTGGCCGGCCTGCGCGATCTCCCGTGGGAGCTGTCGATCTTCGGCGACGGTCCCGATCGCGCGCGGCTCGAGGCGCTCACGCCCGGCGATCTGCGCGACCGGATCCATTGGCGCGGATGGTCGCCGGGACCCGAGCACGCCCTCGCGGACGCCGACCTCGTGTGTGTCCCGAGCCGCTCGGAGGCCTTCCCGCTGGTGATCTTGGAGGCGATGGCGCGCAGGGTGCCGGTGGCGGCATCGGCGGTGTGCGCGGTGCCCGACATGCTCGACGGTGGCCGCGCGGGCGCCGTGGTGGAGGACATCACGGTGGCCGGCTGGCGCGCCGCTCTGCGTGAGCTGCTGGCCGATACCGCGCGGTGGAAGCAGCTCGGGGAGCGTGGATTCGACCGGATGCGCGAGCGGTACACGATCGAGGCCATGGCCGATGCCTACGAGGCGGCCTTCGCGGGTGTGCTGCGGTGAGCGGCCGCCTGCTGTGGCTGTCGCCGTGGATGCGCCCGCTGGCGCGCGTGTACTGCGAGGCGCTCGCCGACCGCGGCTGGGAGGTGGTGCTCGTGACCTCCGATCAGCACCCCGAATCCGATGCCGCCCGCCCGTACGAGTGGGTCCTCGATCCGCGGCCCAAGACGCCGGCCACGTGGGCGCCGTTCGCGCGCACGCTGGGCGAGGCCCGGCGATTCGCGCCCGATGTGGTGGTCACCGAGCTGGTGCGGGATCCGCGGTGGATCGCGCTCGCGGGCCGCGCGTCCCGGGTGCGGCTGGTGCACGACGACCGCCCGCACGATTCCGGTGAGGTCCTCCCCCGCTGGGAACGCGCCCTGTTCGACCGCTGGGGCGGTTCGGCCGCGGCGACCGTCGCCTTCAGTGATTACGTCCGCGGCGCAGTGGGAGCGGACGGATTCGCGCCGCTCACCAGCGATCTGGCCGAATCGCTCGTTCCCCCGGTGGTCGCCGCCGAGGGCCGCAGGGACTTCGTGGCGGTCGGCCGGCTCAACGGCTACAAGAACCTCGACGTCACGCTCCGGGCGTGGGAGCGTCATGCCACCGGCCCCGGGTGGCGCGGAGACGAATTGGTGCTCATCGGCGATGGTGACGCGCCGCTGCGCGATGCGCCGCACGTGCGCCGGGTGGCCGGCGCCTACTCCTACGCCGATGTGATCGCGCCGCTCGCCGCCGCCAAAGGGTCGGTGGCGCATTACCGCCGGGCCACGCAGAGCGGGGTGCAGGTGCTGGCCATGCAGCTCGGCGTCACCCCGATCGTCTCCGACCGCGGTGCGCTGCCGGAGTTCCAGCCGCCGGGCGAGCCGCCGATCGCGGTGGACGATGTGGCCGGGCTCGCCGCGGCTTTCGACGCGCTGGCCGATCCCGCCGAGGCGGCCCGCCGCGGGACCGCGGCGCGGGCCCACTACCTCGCCGAGTACGCGGCCCCGGTTTCGGCGGCGCGCCTCGACGAGGTGCTCAGCCGCGTCGCGCGGGCCTGACCGGGAGCAGCGCGTTCCACCGCTGGCCGAGCGTCTCGTACCAGGATTCGATGTCGAAGTCGTCGGCGCGCTCGCGCGCGGCCGCTGCGAGTTCCGCCGTGGTCTCGCGGTCGCGGACCATGGCGGTGAGCGCCGCGGCGAGGGCCGCGGTATCGCCCGGCTGCACCAGCACGCCGTCGGCCCCGTCGGCGATCGCGTCCGGGATGCCGCCCACCCCGGTGGCGAGCGGTGCGAGCCCGGCGGCCATCGCCTCGAGCAGCGCCATCGGCAGGCCCTCGTGGTAGCTCGGCAACGCGAAGACGTGGCTCGCGGCCAGCAGCCGGTCCCGCTCCGCGGCGTCCACCCAGCCGCGCACCGTCACCGTCGCGCCGACGCCCGCGTCCGCGACGGCGGCCCGTACCTGCTCGACCTCGCCGTCGCCCGCGAGCGTGAGGTGCAGCTGCGCGGCCACCTCGGGCGGGAGCTGGGCCACGGCGCGCACCAGGTCGTAGCTGCCCTTGCGTTCACCGAGCCGGCCCAGGGAGACCACCTGCAGCACCTCGGCCCCGCGCGGGTCGGGAGCGGCGACGGAGCCGGAGGGCACCGGGTTGTGCAGGACGCGCACGCGGTCGGCGGGGAGCCGGAGCGCCGCGCGGTACTCCTCGGCGAGGCCGGTGCTGAGCACGAGCCATTCATCGGCGGGCAGGGCCGCCCGCACCACGGCCTGCGCCGGGGCGGGCAGGCGCTGCATCCAGCCGCCGAAATCGAAGCTGTGGCCGTGCACCACGGCGGGGACTCCGCGCAGGCGAGCGGCCCACAGCGGTACCGCCTTGCGCACCACGCTGCCGCCGTGCGAGAGGTGCACGTGCAGCACGTCGACCCGGCCGAGGAGCACGAGCGCCGCCGCACGCAGCATCCCGGTCACGCCCACCCGGAGCCGTTCGGCGGGGGTGCCGTCCACGTAGGTGGGCACCACGGTGATCCGGGCGCCGGGGTGCGCGGCCATGTGCCCCATCACCGTGGCCATGCCGCCGCGACTGTCCGGACCCGGCGGTGCGGGCCCGACCAGCAGGACGCGGAGCGGCTCGTTCATCGTCTTAGCATATGCAAAACCCGCTACACTCCCGTTCCGTGGGATCTGACGAGCTGGCCGACCGTGCAGCGATGACCGTAGCGAGGGCCCGAATCGGGGTGCGTCAGGCGCGCCGCGCCCTGGCGCAGTACCGCGCGGGCGCCGCACCCCGGGAACTGCCCCCGATCGAAGGGGTGCGGTTCACGCCGTGCACGCCGGATCAGGCCAAGCGCGCGGCCCTGGCCTCGGGAATCCGGGCATCGGCCGCGGCGGCCGCCGTGCGCAGCGGCGCCCTGACCGCCTACCAGGTGTCGATCGGCTCGGATTCCTCGACGTATCTGTGCCGGTACGACGGGGGCACCGCGACCACCGAGGTGTATCCGGCTTCGGGGCCGCGGGGTCCGGTGGATCATCGGGCGGTGGCGGCGCTCGCCCGAGCGCTCGTGGCCGCCGGTCCGGACCTGCGCCGAGTCGCGATATCGCTGCCGCCTGCGGCACCGTCGGGGCCCGCGCTGGTCGGCCTCGGGTTCCTGGACGAGGGCTGGTCGGCCCCGCCCGCCGGTGGCCTGATCGGCGCCGACGGCGGCGATTGGCACATGTACACCCTGCTCGCGCACTGATCGCCCGCCGCGCCGCCGCACGGCTCAGGCGCCGCCGAAGGCCTCGCGCAAGGACGGTGCCGCGCCGTCCTTGGCGGACCGCACGTAGTGCAGTGCCGCGCCGTCGCGCCCCGTGGTGGGCCAGTCGATCGCCAGATCGGGATCGAAGGCGTCGATCTCCCGGTCGAGATCGGGGGCGTACTCGGACGAGCACAGGTACATCACCGTGGACTGGTCCTCCAGCGACAGGATCGCGTGCCCCAGGCCCACGGGGAGGTACACGGCACGGCGGTCCACATCGTCGAGCAGGACGCTGTCCCAGGTGCCGAAGGTGGCCGAATCGCGGCGCAGGTCCACGATCACATCCAGGAAGGCGCCCCGCACGCAGGTCACGTACTTCGCCTGGCCGGGCGGATTCAGTGTGTAGTGCACGCCCCGCAGCACCCCGGCGGCGGACACCGAGCAGTTCGCCTGCTGCAGCTCCGGCATCGGCGAGCCGGTGGCCGCCTCGAACTCGGAAGCCTTGAACCACTCCAGGAACCGGCCGCGATCGTCGCCGAACTGCTGCGGCGTGAACTCGAACGCCCCGGGCACCGTCAAACCGCGCGCCTGCACTCCCATGACTCACGCCCCTTTCGCTTGCGATCCTACCGACGGAACTTGACCGGCACGGGACGCCGTGTTTCAGTGGGCGAAGCGGTCCGCCCTGCGGCGGGCCGGCAGGCGTGACGAATCCGCGCGACGTACCAGCCCGAACGGATCGGATCACCCATGCACGCACGGAAACTCGGCGCGGCCTTCGTCGCCGTCCTCGCCGCCACCACTGTCGCCTCCTGCGGTTCCGGCGAGGAGAAGGACAGCCCGATCTCGTGGAGCCCGGTGACCGGCGACCGGTTCACCGCCAACCCGGGCGCCTGGCAGACCGACGGTGTGCCGGTCCCCGAGGCCGGGGTGTCCATGGTGGGCGATCCGGTCCCCGCTCAGGCGGTGGCGAACGCGGGCCTGCAGCAGGGCACCGTGACCGCCACGTCCGGGGACACCACGGTCTACTACCCCAAGGCTCCCGAGATTCCCGGCCTGCCCGTGGCACCCGATCAGGTGACTCCGCCGCCGCCGCAGTTGCAGCGGCCCACCGGCACCGCCCCCTGGCGGTACACGCCCTACCAGATCGCCGCGTTCCGGCAGATCTGCGAGACGGGGCGCTGGAACGACTGGGCGGCGAGCACCGAGGTGCAGACGCAGACCTGCTGGACGGTGTACGGACGCCAATTGGGCGTGCGGCCCTGGCATCCGGGCCAGCCCAAGCCCTGGGAGCGGCCGTCGTGGCCCACGCCGTGGTTCGAGCGCGACTTCCGGCCCGACGTTCCGGTGATGTGGGTGTACCCGCCCACCTGGAGCAAACCCAAGCCGCAGCCGCTGATCTCGGTCTCGATCGGGCTGAACCTGCCGCGCAATCCGTACGCCCGCCCGAACCCGCAGCGGCGCGCGGAGGCGTACTACCCGGTCTGGGCGGTGACCCCGGGCCGGCCCGTGGTGGCCCGGGATCAGTCGCGGGTGGTGGCCCCCTGGGTCCCCGGCTACGCCACCGCCACGTCGACCACCACCTACATCGCGCCGCCCGCCTACCCGGGCGTCGCGCTGGCCGGGATCCCGTCGGACGGCCGGGTGCAGCTGGTGACCGCCACCCCGGGTCAGCGCCTGCCGGAGAACCCCAACACCGATGCCGCCGTGCTGATCCCGACGGCCGCCGCGATCAAGGGCGCCACCCTGTACAGCGGCTCGCGCGCCGATCTCGCGCAGGTGTACGGGGCCGATGCCGATGTGCGCACCGCCACGGCGACGACCACGTCCGCGACGAGCCGTGCTGCGTCCACGTCCACCACGTCGGAGTCCACCACCTCGGAGTCGACCACGTCGGCGTCCACCACGTCGGAATCCACCTCGCGGTCCACCGCCCCGAGCGCCGACACCACCACCACGACCGCCCCGGCCACCGGCGGCTCCGGGACACGAACGTCTGCCACCGGCACCGGCACAGCGTCGAGCACCGCACCGGAATCGACGACCACCGAGCCCACCCGCACGGCACCGTCGGCCACGTCCCGGACCCCGCGGCCCTCGGCCACCACGACCACGCCACCGGCGACCACCACGACCACCCGACCCGCCCCGACCACCACCACGACAGCCCCCTGACCGCGGCCGCAGCGCACACCACCGCGCACCGGGCACACTGGTCCGATGACCAAGGCCCGAGGCGTCCTCCTGGTGGCGTCCCTGCTCGCGACCACCGCGCTCACCGTCGCCCTCGGCGTGAGCGACCCGCAGGCACCGCTGTTCTATCCGACCCGGTTCCTGGTGTGGAACCTCTTCCTGGCCTGGATCCCCCTGGTGTGCGCGATCGGTTTCGCGACGGTGCGCGGCCGCGCGTGGCTCGTGCCCCTCGGCCTCGGCTGGCTCGCCTTCCTGCCGAACTCGCCGTACCTGGTGACCGACCTCGTGCACCTCGGCGAGGGCGCGAACCTGTGGCGGCACGTGCTGCAGTACGGCTTCGCGGCGTGGACGGGCATCCTGCTGGGCGTGATCTCGCTGCTCCTGGTGCACCGGCGGCTCACGCGTGAGTTCGGCGCCCGGTGGGGCTGGCTCGCCGTGGCGCTGTCGGTGGCGCTGTGCGCCATCGGCGTGGTGATCGGCCGGTTCCAGCGGTGGAACTCGTGGGACCTGGTGACCCGCCCGGACGACGTGGTGGCAGCCACCTTCGGATGGATCGGCTCACCCTTCGCGCACGTGGAATCGACGGGTGTGGCCTTCGCCGTCGCGGCCTTCTACGGTCTGGCCTACCTGACCATCTGGTCGCTGACGCCCTCGGTATCTAGTTCCGCTCCGCGGCAAGGAGATTCAGTAGATACGCGCCGTATCCGGATTTGACCAGCGGCTCCGCGCGCACGCGCAGCTCATCGTCGGTGAGGAAACCGCGGCGCCAGGCCACCTCCTCGGGCACCCCGATCCGCAGGCCCTGCCGCTGCTCGATGGTGCGCACGTAGGTGCCCGCGTCGAGCAGCGAATCCACCGTTCCGGTGTCGAGCCAGGCCGTTCCGCGGGGCAGCACCTCCACCTGGAGCTTCCCGCGGCGCAGGTACTCGAGGTTCACATCGGTGATCTCCAGTTCGCCGCGCGCCGAGGGCTTCAGGCCGGCCGCGATCTCGACCACGTCGTTGTCGTAGAAGTACAGGCCGGGCACTGCGTAGTTCGACCGCGGGTGCTCCGGCTTCTCCACGAGCGAGAGCGCCGTGCCGTCGGCGTCGAACTCGATCACGCCGTACCGCTCGGGATCGGACACCCGGTAGGCGAAGACCGCTCCGCCGTCGATGCCGGAGAAGCGCTGCAACTGCGAGCCCAGCCCGGGGCCGTAGAAGATGTTGTCGCCCAGCACGAGTGCGGCCGACTCGCCGCCGATGTGCTCGCGCCCGATGCGGAAGGCGCTCGCCAGACCATCGGGTTCCGGCTGCACCGCGTAGGTGATCGCGATGCCGAACTGGCTGCCGTCGCCGAGCAGCCGGGTGAAGGCCTCGCGGTCGTGCGGGGTGGTGATCACCAGCACGTCCGAGATCCCGGCCAGGAGCAGCGTGGACAGCGGGTAGTAGATCATCGGCTTGTCGTACACCGGGACCAGCTGCTTGCTCACGCCCAAGGTGATGGGATGCAGCCTGCTGCCGGCGCCGCCGGCCAGGATGATTCCGCGCATTCGCCCATCGTGCCTCAGATGGCCTGTGCGGCGCGCATGACACCATGTTTGCGTGCGCATCGAGCAGACCGACCTCAACGACGTGGTGCTGTTGATCCCGGAGCCGTTCCGCGATCAGCGGGGACTGTTCACCCGGACCTTCGACGCGGAGGTCTTCGACGCCCACCTGGGGCGGCCGGGGGCCTCGGCGAGCTTCGTTCAGGATTCGCAATCGCGGTCCCACGCCGGCGTCGTGCGGGGCATGCACGGGCGCTCGGGGCGGGGCGAGGCGAAGCTGGTGCGGTGCGCGCACGGCGCCGTGCTGGACGTGCTCGTGGACATCCGGCCCGATTCGTCCACTTTCGGCAGGCACGCGACCTTCCGGCTGGACGACGACGCCTTCCACCACCTGTACGTACCGCCGGGCTTCCTGCACGGATTCCAGGCGCTGACGCCGGTGGCCGATGTCTGCTACCGGATCGACTGCCCGCACGATCCGACAGAGGACCTGGCGGTGGCTTACAACGACCCAGGTTTAGGGATTCACTGGCCGCTACCTGTGACACTGATCTCACCTCGCGATGCCGCCGCCGGCTCGTGGAAAGACCTCGTCGAGCGTCTGCGCTGATCAGCGCGATCCCACTTAGATAGGGGTCCGAAAGGCCTGCTCAAGGCCGCAACTTCGGATCAACCCCGGGGTGTTCTGCAACGCGATTGCACAAGGTATCGTGACGCGGGTAATCGAGCGGGCCCGCCTCGAACCAGCGGACGGAGGTGCGCGACCAATGACGGAACTATCCGCCGAGACCACCCGTGGCGCAGCCGTGCACGCTGGTCAGCCCCCTGCCCCGACGCCCGAGACCGCGCCCTTCTCCGCGCCGGCACCGGGCGACCGCTCCACCACCACCCCGAGCCTGCCGCGGGGCGCCGTCCTCACCGACGATCTGGTCGTGGCCGCCGTCGCCTCCGCCTCCGGGATCGCCGCCGCCATCCGCGCGGGCGCTGCCCCGCTGGCCTCGGTGATCATCATCCTCGCGATCCATGCGATCTGGGTGGGTGCGCTGAGCAGCTCCCGCGCCCTCGCCGTGCCGCTGCTGCGGCTGGGTTCGGCCGAGTACCGCCACGTCATCCAGGCCACCATCGTGGTCTTCGGCATCACGGCCATCGTCGAGGCCTACGTGCACACCCCGCTCCTGCAGTCCGTCATGCAGGCCTCGTTCCCGGTCGCCCTGGGCGGCGTGCTGCTGTGCCGCCTGCTGTGGGGACGCCGCGTCCGCGCCCACGACAGCCGGCAGTTCCGCACCCCCACGCTGGTGGTGGGCAGCTACTACGCCAGCCGGGCCACCGCCGCGGCACTGCTGCGCGAGACGCGCACGGGCGCCGAGGTGGTGGGGATCTGCCTGCCCGAGAGCGAGTCCGAGCTGCACGAGGTGGTCCCGCTCGACGATGGCACAACGGTCCCCGTGATCGGATCCGATCAGACCCTGCTCGCCGCGATCGACAGGACCGGCGCGCGGGCCGTGGCGCTCACCCCGACCGACACCCTCGGCCCCGGCGATCTCCGCAAGCTCATCTGGGAACTGGACGAGAAGCAGGTCGAGCTGGTGCTCGCCCCCGGCGTGGTGGACGTGGCCGGACACCGGGTGCTGTACCAGGCGGTCAGCGGCATGCCGATGCTGTCCATCGCCCGACCGCAGCACCGCCGGGCCGACAGTCTGGCCAAGCGCGCCTTCGACATCGTCTTCGCGCTCGCCGCGCTGCTGTTCACCCTGCCGCTCACCGTGGCCGTCGCGATCGCGATCAAGATCGATTCCCGCGGCCCGCTGTTCTACCGGGCCGAACGCGTCGGTGCGCGCGGCCGGACCTTCCGCATGGTGAAGTTCCGCAGCATGGTCGACGGTGCCGACAGGTACCGGGACACGCTGGCCGACAAGGACGTCGGTGCCGGCGTGCTGTTCAAGATCCCCGACGATCCCCGGGTCACGCGGGTGGGCCGGCTGCTGCGGCGCTACAGCGTCGACGAGCTGCCCCAGTTCATCAACGTGCTCACGGGTGAGATGTCCGTGGTGGGTCCGCGGCCGGCGCTGCCCGCCGAGGTCGCGCAGTACCCGCCGGTGATGCGCCGCCGGCACCTGGTCAAGCCCGGCATCACCGGTGCCTGGCAGGTGAGCGGGCGGTCCGACCTGTCCTGGGACGAGTCCGTGCGCCTCGATCTGGGGTACGTGGAGAACTGGTCGATCTTCACCGACCTGTCGATCGTCGCGCGCACCGTGCGGACCGTCGTCAGGTCGAGCGGCGCATACTGAACCGGATGCCGGACAGTCCTATCCCCCGCGCCACGCGGTCCGAGAGCGCAGCGGTCGCCGCCGGTGGCGCGGTGGGCGCAGCGATCACCTACTACGTGCAGACGCACGCCGACGACACCGGTCAGGGCGCCGCGAGCCTCCCACTGGTGACCCTGCTCCTCGTGGGCGCGGGCTGCCTGGCCGCGGGTGCGCTCCTCGGTGGCGCCGGCGCCCGGCTGCCCCGCCTTCCCCGCGCCCTCGTGATCGGCTTGCTCTGCGGGATCACGCCGGTGGCGAGCTATGCGGCGGTGGGCCTGACGGTGCACGCCGGGATCGGCAGCGCCGTCTTCCTGGTGGGCACGCCCGTGGTCGCGCTGATCGCGGGAGTCGCCGGCTACTCCGCGGCATCCGCCCTCACCCGGCGGTCCGGCGGCCCCGAGGCGCACGCCGTCGACACGGACGGTGCGGCCTCGTGATCGTCACCGCGTTCGCCGCGGCCGGCGGGGCGCTGGGCGCGATCGTCGCCTACCGCAGCGCCCGCCTCTCGCCCGAGAACCGCGCCACCGCGCTGCTGCTGTTGGTCGCGGCGGCATCGATGACGCTGGGGGCGATCGCCCGGGCGGGCGCCGCGGCGCACGCCTCCCCGGTCGGGGCCTTCCTCACCGGATTGTGCGGAACGATGGTCTCCTTCGCGGCGCTGGCGTGGTGCCTGGTGCGCGCCGAGCGCCCGGTGCGGGCCGCGGCGGCGGTCGCGGTGATCGTGGGGGCCTCGGTGGCGGCGGCGATGCTCGGCTACCTGGCCTTCGACCTGCTGGGCCTGGCGTACGTGAAGCTGCCCCGGGTGGGCTGAGCCCGCGGTCAGCAGCCGCCCTGCACGGTGGCCTTGAGCATGGCGAAGCTCTGGTAGAGGTAGATGAGCTCCCAATCGGCGGGGCCGAAATCGTAGCCACGCGGCACCGCGCGCATCACGGTCTCCCCGGCGAAGCAGTTACCGAAGATGAAGCGGGACCGCGGCAGGTGGTACCGCCAGCTGATCACGATCACCTTCTTCCAGCCGCGTTCCTTCGCGAGCCGCTCGGTGAACAGGGCCTCACCGCGGGTGGTGGAGGGATCGGGCACCTCGCACAGCACCTCGATCCCGTCGATCCGCCGATCGCACAGCGGGGCCATCACCGGATCGTGCGACTCGTACGGGTTCGACAGCACGACCGTGGACGCGTAGCCCTCCCGGGCCAGATCGATCCCGTACTGCTCGCGACCGTCGTGTTCGCCGCCGAGGACCACCACCGCGTCCACGCGTTCGAGCGGATCCTCCTTGGCCTTGCCGAACATCGGGTAGCCGACGGCCGCGACCACGCCGAGGACCACGACCACGAGCACGGCCGTACTCCAGATCGCGATCTTGATCTTCGACACGGCCGCCAGACTACCGGCAGCTCAGCGGCGGGGAGGAATCAGAACCGGCCGCCCGCGGCCACCCGGGCCGCGGTGCCCACCAGCCGCAGAGTGCGGCCGATCTGCTTCGGCGAGGCCATGATCGAGCGGCTGTGCCGGTGCCCGGCGGCTCCGGCCGGCTTACCGTCGAGCCGGTCGGCCAGCCAGCCGAGCAGCAGGGGCGCCGACATGAAGTGCATGGAGAAGTGGTCGCTCCACTGGTCGGTGCGGTACTCGACGTGGGTACCGCCGGCGGCGTAGCGGCCCACGTGCGCGGCGGCGTCCTGCTCCGGGGAGATCTGATCCTTGGTGGACTGCACCACGAGCATCGGCACCGTGGGGGCCGACTGTCCGGGGCGGATGTCGTCGAAGATCTCCAGCAGCTTGGGCAGCCGCGCGATCTCGTCGAAGGGCAGATCGCAGTAGTAGCCGAAGTCCTTGTGCGCCATCTTGCGGATGGCCCGCTCGGGCGACCATTCGAGGGCGTCCTCGTAGAACAGCTTGCGGCCCTTGTCGTCCACGTGCTCGGCCAGCACCTCACGCAGGGTGGGGTACTCGCGGGCGAGCGCCGCGATCACGAGGGTGGGGAGCCCGGTGAAGAGCGTGTTGTTGAGGTAGACGAAAACGTTGCCCGGATCGGAGACCGGGGCGCCCACGGCACTGGCGATGAGGTTCAGCTCGGGCGCGTACGTGGGTGCGGTCTCCGCCGCCCAGACGGTGGCCAGGCCGCCGCCGGAGTAGCCCCACACGCCGATGCGGGTGTCCGGCGCGAGGTCGAGCGGGGCGTGCGCGAGGCAGGCGCGCAGGCCGTCGAGCACCATGTGGCCGGGCTCGCGGGGGATGCCCCAGCGGCCGGTCTGGCCGCCGTGGTCGGGCACCGAGACGGTCCAGCCCTTGGCGACGGCCGCGGCGATGAACAGGTACTCGATCTGCGGGAACGAGGCGTCCTCGGTGCGCACGCCGTGCTGGAGCACGTACGAGGGGAAGGTCTTGGGGTGCAGGGAGTCGATCGCGCACTGGTACGAGACCAGCGGGGCACCGGGCTTCGCGCCGCGGCGGGGCGCGATCACAGTGGTCACGGTGACCTCGGGCTCGCCGTGCATGTTGACGGTGCGGTAGAGCAGCTGGGTGGCGCGCACGCGCTGCTTGATCCGGCCCAGGAAGCCGACGGTGACGTCGCGGTAGCGCAGCACGGTGCCCACGGGGGCCTCCGCGAAGCCCGCGGGTGCGTCGAAGAACGGATCGACGCCCACCTGCTGCGGCTCCGCGGGTGCGGGCCACTGCTCGGCGGTCTCGAGGCGCGTGCTCACGGCCGTCATATCGGTCCTCCTGATTCGGCGGTCCGTGCGACCATACACGGCTTTGGGACAGATCTGAATAATCTGTCCCATTCAACGATGGTGAACATCCGATGAACCGGCCTCAAGAATCCGTTCCACCGGCTAGCTTTGCTGATTCCGACATCTAGAAGAGGTGACCGCCATGACCCCCGGTGATCGAGTGCAGCTCCGCGACGAGGCGCTGACCTACGGAACGGTGCTCCGGACCGAGAAGGACGCGGTCTCGGTGAAGCTCGACGACGGCCGCGCCGTCGCGGTCGACCGCGAGGATCTGGTGCTGCTCTAGTTCCGGGTCAGCGCACGCCCGCGGCGAGCAGGGTCAGGGTGCTGCGCATGGTGTCGATCACCGGCTCGGCGGACAGGGTGGGATCGACGGCGCGCTGGATGCCGAGCCCGATACCGGCGCTGAGCAGGAGATCCGCGGTGGCCTCCAGCTCGTAGAGTTCCGCCTCCGCCTCGGCCACGTCGATGTCCTCGTCGTCGGCGCCCAGCAGGCCGCGCAGCATGTCCACCACCGTGCGATGCGCGGCGGTGCGGAGTTCGACCACCATCTCCCGCAGCTTCGGATCGTTGCGGGAGACGGTCACGAACTCGAGTTCGAGCATCGTCCAGCCCACATCGCCCACGGTGCGCTCGACCCACTCGGCGAGGCCGTCGATGCGGTCCTGCAGATCGCCCGGACCGGTGATGAGCGCCGCCATCTCGGCGACCTTCTCCTCGTGCAGGTCCTGCAGCACCTCGCGGCACAGATTCGGCTTGTCGACGAAGTTCGAGTAGACGGCGCCCTTGGAGTAGCCGGCCCGATCGGCGATGTCGTCGAGGCTGGCCGCCGCGTAGCCCACGGCCAGGAATCGCTCGCGGGCGGCGATCAGCAGATCAGCACGGGTCTGCGCGCGTTGTTCCGCCCGGGTCAGCCTCGCCATGCGAAAAGGATAACGCCCTCCGGTATTCAAAAACCACCAGTATTCAGATACCGTGGGTTTTGAATGGTCCGTGCGGACCCGATGGAAGGACTCGCGATGGCGGCATGGAACGGCCTACTCCCGATCGGCGGCAAGCGCCGCCCCGACCTCAACGGTGCCGTGGTGGTGATCACCGGCGGCGCGCGCGGCATCGGCGCGGCCACCGCGCGGCTGTTCGCCCAGCAGGGGGCCACGGTGTGGATCGGTGATGTCGATGCCGAGGTGGCGGCCGAGACCGCCCGCGGCATCCCCGGCGCGCACGCCGGCCGCCTCGACGTGACCGACCGCGCATCCTGGACCGCCTTCCTCTCCGAGGTGACAGCGGATTCGGGCCCGGTGGACGTGCTCGTCAACAACGCGGGCGTGATGCCGCTCGGCCGTTTCGAGACCGAGGCGGAGTCCACCACCGACCTGATCCTGGACGTGAACGTGCGCGGCATGCTCAACGGCATGCGCGCGACCATCCCGTCGATGGTGACCCGCGGCCGCGGCCACGTGGTGAACGTGGCGTCGATGGCCGGGATGATCCCGATCCCCGGCATGCTCACCTACAACGCCAGCAAGTTCGCCGCGCTCGGCGCCTCACTCGGGGCGCGCCGGGAGTACGACGGCACCGGCGTCGCGGTCTGCGCGATCCTGCCCGCCGCGGTGCGCACCGAGCTCTCCTCGGGCGCGCAGCTCGGCGGCGCCCTGCCCACGGTGGACCCCGAGGACGTCGCGGCCGCCATCCTGGACACGCTGCGCACCCGCGCGGCCCGCACCTCGGTGCCGAAGTGGGTGGCACCGGGCTGGAGCCTGGTGGAGGCCTTCGTCCCCGAGCCGGTCGAGCGGCTCGCACGCAGGCTCGCCGGCGACCGCCGCGCGCTCGATGTGGACGGCTCGGCACGCAAGGCCTACACCGACCGGATCGAGCGGCACGCCTCCGCACACGCCGAGGAGGCCACCCGATGAGCCGCGCCCTGGTGATCGGCTGCGGCGGCACCATCGGCGGCGCCTGGACCATGGCCGCCCTCGCCGCGCTGGCCGATCAGCTCGACTGGGATCCCCGTGAAGCCGCTGTGCTGCAGGGAACCTCGGCCGGCGCCGAGATCGTGACGATGCTCTCCGGCGGCTGTTCGGCGCACGATCTGGTGGCGATGCAGGAGGAGAGCACCGACGACCCGGTGCTGATCCGCCACCTCGCCGCGACCCCGGCACCGCTGCCCCGCATCCCCTTCTCGCTCCCCTCCCAGCCCTCCACGCTGTGGAGCCGCACCGGCGGTCACGCGCCCCTCACGGGCATCGCGCCGCGCGGTCGCGGCGACGCGAGCTGGTTGCAGGAGCTCGCGGACTCGACGCTCGGCCCGGGTGCCCCGGTCCCCGACCGGGCGCGCCTCGTCGCCTACGAACCCGCGACCGGCGAGCGCGTGGCCTTCGGGTCGCCCGGCGCACCGTCGGCCACGGCGGGTGAGGCGCTGCGCGCGTCCTGGGCCATCCCCGCCTGGATGCCGCCGGTCACCATCGGCGGCCGCACCTTCGTGGACGGCGGTGCCGCCTCCACCGCCTCGCTCGATCTGGTGGGCCCCGACGATGCCGACGAGATCTACGCCATCGTCTCGATGGCCTCGGCGCCCGGCGTCCGCGGTCCCGGCCTGGGCGGACTGCTCGAACAGGCCGTGCTGCGCCGGCCCATGTCCACCGTCTTCTGGCGGGAGGTGGCGGTGGCCCGGGCCCGGGGGCAGAGGGTCACCGTGATCACGCCCGACGCTGCCGATCTCGCCGGGCTCGGCGCGAACTTCATGGCGCGGGGCAAGCGGGCGCAGGCCTTCGCTTCCGCGCAGCGCACCGCACCCGAGGCCGTGCGGCGCGCACTGTCCGGCGAGGCGGTGACCCGGTGACCGAACCGCGCGTGGTGATCATCGGTGCCGGTGTCGCCGGCATCTCGGCGGCGCACGTACTGCAGCAGCAGGGATTCACCGACTGGGTGGTACTGGAGAAGGGCGCCGATGTGGGTGGCGTCTGGTACTGGAACCACTACCCCGGACTCACCTGTGATGTGCCCTCGCAGATCTATCAGTTCGCGTTCGCCCCGAAGCCCGACTGGGAACGCATCTGGGCCACCGGTCCCGATATCCAGCGCTACCACCGGGACGTGGTCGACGAGCTCGGCCTCAGCGATCGGATCCGGTGCAACACCGAGGTTCTCGCGGCGGAGTTCGACGACGCCACCGGTACCTGGGCGCTGACCCTGAACACCGGCGAGAGCATCACCGCCGACTTCGTGGTGTGCGCCACCGGTGTGCTGCAGAACCCCGCGATCCCCGACATCCCCGGACTCGCCGATTTCGACGGCACCGTGGTGCACACCGCACGCTGGGACGACGAGCTCGTCACGGACGGCAAGCGGATCGCCGTGATCGGCACCGGATCGACCGGGGTGCAGGTGGTCTCGGCGCTACAACCGGGGGCGCGGTCGGTGACGCACTTCGTGCGCTCGCCGCAGTGGGTGCTGTGGGCACCGATGCGGATCCCCCAGTTCGGCGCGATCACGGCGCTGTTCGAGCGCGCACCGAAGGCCCTCGACGCCGTGCACCGGGGCCTGCTCTGGGGCTCGGGCATCCTGGCCGACATCGTGACCACGCCCTCCTGGCGGCGCCGCACGGTGCAGGCCTACGCCCGCCTCTCGCTCCGGGCACAGGTGCGCGACAAGGCACTCCGCTCACAGCTCACACCCGATTTCGAGCCGCTGTGCAAGCGCCAGGTGGTCTCGGGCACCTACTACCGTGCCCTGCAACGCGAGAACGTGGAACTGGTGACCGAGGGCATCACCGCGATCACCGGCCAGGGCGTCCGGACCGCCGACGGACGGCTGCATCCGGCGGATGTCCTGGTGCTGGCCACCGGTTTCCGCGCCCACGACTACATGCGGCCGATGCAGGTGACGGGGCGTGAGGGGATCACGCTCGACGATGCCTGGGCCGACGGCCCGCGCGCCTACCGGATGACCGCGATCCCCGGCTTCCCGAACCTGTTCACCGTGCTCGGCCCCAACTCGCCGACCGGCTCCATCTCCTTGCAGTTCTCCGCCGAGCTGACCGCGAAGTACATCGCGCAGTGGCTCGACCGTTTCCGGCGCGGCGAGATCGCGACGGTCGAGGTCACGGAGGAGGCGACCGCCGGCTTCAACCGGCAGGTGGCGGAGGCGATGGGCCCGACGGTGTGGAACACCGGGTGCAACTCCTGGTACTTCACCGAGGGCGGCAGCATCGATCTGTGGCCGTTCGACCGCGCGACCATGGTGGAGATGCTCAGCACCCCCGATGACCGCGACTTCCGGGTGTCCGCCAGGACGCCCTGACCTGCTCCACACCTCGATGTGAGAACCGAACCCGCGCTACTTCTCCCGGGCGAACTGGACGGGCAGCCACGGATCGGTGTTGTGCGCATCCGGGCGCGGGAATCCGTGTGAGGGCGTGGGGATCTCGCTGATCGCCCGGGCCAGATCGGCGAGCGGCGCCTCGGGGGCTCCTGCGGGAACGGGGGCACGGCGCACCCGCTGGTGCACCGCGAGCGCCACCAGGTAGGAGAACGCCCCCGCCGATCCGGCGGCGAACAGGGCCCAGGCCAGCCGCGTGGAATCATCGGTGGCGACGGCGGCCACCGGCTGCTCCGTATCGCGGGACTCCGCCTGCAGGCGGGTCTGGATCAGGGCGAGCTGATCGTCGATGGACTTGAGGGCGATGCCCAGTTGCTTGGTGCCGGTGGACAGATTGTTCATCGCCGCTTCGGCATCGGGCCGGGCGTGGGCGATCGTCGCGAGGCCGTCGTGCAGCCGGTGCGCGGCACTGCGCGCGGAGGCGAGCGCGCCCGCCGACCTGCCGGAGAGCGTGGTCAACGAGGTGAGCGAGCTCTTGAGCTGATCGACCGATTCGAGGGTCTTGAGGCCGTCGGTGGCGGCGAGCACGTGGTCGAGCTGCTCCACCGTCTCGTGCGAACCCGGGGTCGGGTTCTCGACGAGCTGTTGACGCAGCCGGGTCGAACTCGACCGGACGGCCACCGAGAGACCGGAGACGCCCTGCACCTGGTCGAGGGTGTTCGCCCACGCCCCCGCCGATTCGGTGACCTCGTTGAGCGCCGCCTGGGTGGTGGCGGTCTCCTCGAGCCCCGCCACGACCTCCGCCGCACCGGCGCGGGCGGTGTCGACGCTGTCGAAAATCTGCGGCACCCCGGACATCGCCGCGGCGAGCCCGCTCGACGAGGAGGTGACGGCGTTCGACAGCAGGCCGAAGATGACCCGCGAATCGTCGGCCGCCTTGAGCGCCACGCGGACGTTCTCATCGGTGCTCGCACCGGTCGTCTTCTGCGGCGAGGCAGCGGGCGCGGCCGGTGCGCGCAGGGCGTAGGTGGCGCCGCCGGCGGCGATCGCAACCATCACGGCGATCAAGGCCGTACCCGACACAGCCCACGCCGCGCCGAGGGCCGAAGCGACCGCGGCGCGAAGTCGGGGGGTTCCTTCGCCAGGCACGGAGGCGATCATACGGAACAACGATTTCCCGTGCTGCACTGGCAGATTCCGCACTTTGCGTACACGTATGGAGTGAACAATCCGCCGTGCACGCCTATCACATAGTGAATCGCGTCACCGGTCGGAGAAGTTCGCACGCAACCGATCGAGCGCGCGATGCTGGTGCCATCGCACCTCCTCCTCGGTCAGCCGCAGGACCTCCGCACACCGGGTCACGCTGAGCCCGGCCACGATCCGCAGGAGCAGCACGGTGCGCAGTTCCCGGGGTAGGCGATCCACCGCCGCGCGTGCGTGCGAGGGCTCGGAGGGGTCTGGGCAGAGCATGCCGACGATGATGCTGCCGGCGTGCTGCGAGCACTCCTCAATACCGTCACAGCTCGGTCCCAGCTGTGCCCCGAGACGCGGTCAGTCGCCGGAGCGGGCACCCGGTGCGGAGTCCGCCGCGAGATCGCGCAGCGCGGCGCGGGTGGCAGGAGTGTTCTCGATGACCCAGATGTCGTGGTCGCGCGGCGCACCGTCGTACTCGCGCAGAGACCGCCGGACGGCCCGCCGCTCCATCCCCACCGCCTCGAACATGCGGCACGGTCCGGGGTTGTTCCGGGCCACGGGGGCCACCACCCGGTCCAATCGGTGCTCGGAAGCGAAGGCGGCCGCCACGAGGCTGGCGGTGGCCCACGGCATCACCGCATCGGGGAGGTCCGTCGCCCACACGCTGATTTCGCCGGAGGCCGTGACCGGATCCACCCCGCGGATCCCGACCTCGCCGACGATCCGCTCGTGCCCCCGCGGATCGCGCGCGACCACCACGTAGGTCAGCGACCTCCCCCGGCGGGAGAGGCCCGGCACCGGGCCGAAACGCTCCAACCACGCCGACCGCGTGTTCAAGGCGGACCAGAGCCGGTCCGGGCTGCCGAACGCCGGGGCGAGCCTCCGCTCGTTCGCCATCCGGGTAGCGCGCCAGGAGCGGTAGTCGAGGAGCCGGGCCGGTCGCACGAGATACTCGTCCCCCGCCGCGCCGTCGGCCACGGAGGGGAGGCGCGATCCGAGAGTGCTTCTCATGAATGAACTATAGGTTCAATTCCGCGTCCACAGCCTGATCGGAACCTGTATATCTCATGACATTGCCTGGGCGAGACGGTCATTACGGCGCAAACCGGGACGTCTCGGACAGCCTGCGAGGTCTCCTGCGATCATGGCAGTACCCACGCGCTCCCGGAAGGACGTCGACGATGCCACAGCTCCAGGTGACCGCTCTGGGGATCGACACCCGCCTCACCCTGCTCGCCGCGGGCCTCGTCTTCCTCTGGGCCCTGGCCCTGGGGGTGTGGAAGTACCACGGCATCATGACCTCGCCCGAACACCACGCCCACGTCTACGTGGACATCGCCCACCGGGCGGCACTGATGTACTCCTTCGCGCTGGCGCTCACCGCGGTCTTCGTCCAGCTCAGCGCCTGGCCGACGGCGGTGAACCTGGCCGCCTCCGCGGTGCTCACCTTCTTCTTCGTGGCGGCGATCGGCAGCTACTGCTGGCACGGATACCGCCGCGACACCGATAACCAGCTGGCGCCGCCCGCACCCGGGGTACGCGGCTTCATGATCGCGCTCATCGGCGCCGAGATCGGCGCCTTCGCCGTGCTGCTGGCGGGTTTCGTCGCGGCCTGGTGATCAGGGCAGGACGACGCCCTTCCCGCCCACCGTTCCGGCCTCCATATCGCGGTGGGCCCGCACGATGTCGTCGATCCCGTAGACGGTGCCGACGGGGATCGTGGCGGTACCCGCTGCGACCGCATCGAGGAAGTCCTGGAGCACCGCGGCGGGGAGATCGGCCGAGCCGCCCGAGTACGCGGTGAGCCGGACGCCGTTGGGCAGCCAGTCCATCGGGTAGAAGTCGGGGATGGTCCACTGGTCGGAGAGCATGCCCGTGAAACACACGGTGCCGCCGGGCTTCACGGCCCGCAGGGTGTCCTTGAGAACGTCGGCTCCCACCAGTTCGACCGCACCGTCGACCCCGTCCCCGTGCAGTGCGCGGACCTGCTCGGCCACGGCACCGTCGTCGATGAGGACACCGTCGGCACCGAGTTCCTCGAGCCGGGCCCGGGCCTGTTCGCGCCGGGTGGTGGCGTACACCCGCAGGCCGTCGCGCTTGGCCAGCACGATCAGTGCCATGCCGATGGACGAGGTACCGCCGCGCACCAACAGGCTCTGCCCGGGCGCCGCGCGCACACCCGTGTACAGCGATCCGTAGGCGGTCTGCAGCATCTCGGGCACGGCACCGAGCTGCTCCCACGGCAGCTCGCTGGCGAACGGGATCACCTGTCCGGCGGGCACCGCGACGTACTCGGCGTAGCCGCCGTCGAATTCGCGCCCCATCCCGCCCATCAGGGTGACCACCTGTGTTCCGGCCGCGAGCGCACCCGACGGATCGGCCGCCACTACGCCGGTCGCCTCGATGCCGGGTATCCGCGGGAAGGAGCCGTTCGTGGCCACCCCCTGCCGGAAGTGCAGCTCGGATCGGTTCAGGCCGAAGGCCTTCACGCGGATCAGCACCTCACCGGCGGCCGGCTCCGGGATCGGCCGGGTCCGCAGCTGCAGCACCTCCGGTGGGCCCGGCTCGTCGATCACGACGGCGCGCATGTCCTTGCTCATGGTGCAACTCCTTGCAGTCGGTCGACCCGGTCACGCAGCCCTTCGGAGCGGCGCTGACACCATCATGGCGCGGTCGCGACCGCGACGGTGCGGCGAAGCCGCCCTTCCAGGTAACTGGACACGGTCTCGCGGACGCCCTGCGGTCGCATGGGGCGCACCACCACTTGCCCCACCACGATCCGCCACAGTCCTTGGACGGTGGCCCGGGCGTCGTCCTCGTCCAATCCCAGTTCCCGGGCGGCGATCAGCTGCTCGTCGAGCGAGCGCTCGGTGAAGTCGTCGCCGATCTCGCCGCTGAGCAGGGCGGACACCGCCCAGGAGTGCGCCGACAGGTGTTCGGCGAGGGCGAGGGACAGCTGCACGATCCGATCGCGGGGATCGCGCGCAGGCTCCTCGGCCGCGGTCCGGTTCGCGCCGTGCGCGAGCATGAAACCCAGCAGATCCGTCTTCGAATCGAAGTAGTAGTAGATGCCCATCGGGCTGGTACCCAGGCGATCCGCGAGGTACCGCATGGACAGCCTGCCGAAGCCCTCGTCGGCGATGATGTCGATGGCGGCGGCGATGATGCTCTCCCGGCTCAGCCTCGGCGGACGCCCGCCCCGCCCCTTCGCCGCCGCGGCGTCCTCCGCCGTCGTCCTCCCGTTCCCGGCCGGCCTAGGCATTGAGCGACCAGACGGAGAAGTTCAGCGCCGTCGCGAACAGGATCCACGCGAGATAGGGCACGAGGAGAACGGCCGCGCGGCGGTCCCTGCGCCAGAACGCGGCGATCGTGGCCGCGACGAGAACGTCGAGGACCAGGATGTCCACCAGCGCCCACCCCCGCTGCTCGGCCCCGAAGAACAGCGGCGACCACGCGAGGTTCACCAGGAGCTGTGCGCCGTAGAGCTGGATGGCGCGATTGCCGAAGGTGGGCTCGGTGCGCCACACCAGCCAGGCCGCGACCGCCATGAGCAGGTAGAGCACGCCCCACGCGGGTCCGAACAGCCAGCTCGGCGGCGCCCACGAGGGCTGTGCGAGCCGGCCGTACTCCTGCGCGGCATCCGCCGACGCCGCCCCGCCGATCGCGGCGACCGCACCGACGCAGATCAGCGAGACCAGCAGCGCGATCGGTCTCGTCCCGCCGGAACCGGCCGCGGTCGTCGCGGCATCCTCCGGTGCCCACTCCCGGTTCTTCTGCTGCTGCATCGTCCACTCCTCGTCGCTCGTCGCCGACCCGGCGCAGTCGCCGTTGTCCTGTATTCGGCGCGAACCCCGGAATGGATGGGAGTCAGTGCGCGGGGAGCGGGAGTGTGCTGACGCGGGCCGCCTCGTCCGGGTCGATCCCGAGCATGACGAGCATCGATCGCGCCAGCTCGTCGGCGGAGGCCTCGTCGTCGCGCTCGGGATCGTCGACGAGCAACTGCCCCAGCATGAGAATCGACCCGGCCGTCGCGGCGAGCGCCAGCTCGGGATCGGCGACGGTGAACCGGCCCGCCTCGACCGCCTGCTCGATGTCCCGGCGGGGGCTGCGCATGAATTCGCCGGTGGTGCTCAGCATCGCGGTGCCGGTGCGCAGCAGGATCGCGCTCAGCTGCGGGAACCGGCGGTGCATCCGTCCGATCAGCCGCAGGCTCGTGGCGAATCGCTCGACGGGGTCGGTGATCTCCGTCGTGAGGGCGTCGAGCCCGGCCACGATCTCCTGGGCGGCGGCCTCGGTCGCCGCGACGAAGAGTTCCTCCTTCGTGGCGAAGTGGTTGTAGAAGGAGCCGAGCCCCACGTCGGCGAGCTCCGTGATGACGGAGACCGCGACATCGGGCCTCCCCTCGGACAGCAGCTGCTGCCCCGCCGCCACCAGGGCCGCCCGGGTCTTGAGTTTGCGCTGCGCGAGGCGGCCGGTGGGCGCCTCCGGAACCACGTCGTTCATCGGCGCGACCTCCCTCTCGATCAGAAGTGATGGGAACGTCACTTCTGACATTCCGTGCGCTCAAGTCTTGCACAGTCGGATCGAAGTATGTGATGTTTTCTTCAGTTCTGATCTTGTCATCACTATGTGCGTCCCTCGAAGGAGTCCCCATGACCACCGATCCGTCCGCCCCCGGGCGCGTACAGGCGGGCCCGCGCCGCGGCACCGCCGGCGTCCTGTTCTCGATGTGCCTGTCGCTCGTCCTCGTGGTCGCCTCGGTCTCCGCGATCAACCTCGCGATGCCCGAGCTCGCGGTGAGCCTCGGCGCGAGCAACGCCCAGCTGACATGGATCGCGGACGCCTACACCGTGGCGCTCGCCGCCCTGGTCCTGCCGCTGGGCGCCCTCGGCGACCGGTACGGCAGGCGGAACGTGCTGATCGCCGGCACCGTCGTCTTCGCGATCGGCGCGCTGTTCGCCGGAATGTCCGACTCCGCCGGTGAATTGATCGTCTGGCGGGTGGTGATGGGACTCGGCGCGGCGATGATCATGCCCGGCACGCTCTCCACCATCACCGCCTCCTTCCCCGCCGAGCAGCGGGCCCGCGGCGTCGCGGTGTGGTCCGGGTTCGCCTCCGCCGGCGCCATCATCGGACTGGTCGGCGCCGGCGCCATGCTCGAGGTGTGGTCGTGGACGTCGATCTTCTACGTCAGCGCCGCGCTGGCCGTGGCCGCCGGTATCGCCGCGCTCCTGCTCTCCGAGAACACCAGCGACGAGGAGAAGCACCGTCCCGATCTCCTGGGCGCGCTGTTCACCACCGTCGGGATCGGCACCCTCGTCTTCGCGATCATCGAGGGCAACGAGAAGAGCTGGACCGAGCCGATCGTCATCGCCTCCCTCGCCGTCTGCGTCGTCTCGTTCGCGGGTTACGTCATCGCCGGGCTGCGCACGGAGCATCCGCTGCTCGACCCGCGCCTGTTCGGCATCTCGGGTTTCCGGGCGGGCGCCGTGGTGATCCTGGTGCAGTTCATGGCGCTGTTCGGATTCCTGTTCGTGGGTCTGCAGTACCTGCAGCTGATCGTCGAGTTCAGCCCCTTCATCAGCGCCGTCGCGCTGATTCCCGTTGCGCTCGTAGTGGTCCCGGTATCGCTGGCCACACCGAAGATCGTCGACCGGATCGGCCTCAACGTGACGATGGGGGTCGCGCTCGTTCTGCTCGCCGCGGGCCTCATGGCGATCTCCACGATGAACGCCGATTCGGGTTACCTGCCGTTCCTGGCCGGACTGCTGATCGCGGGCCTGGGAATCGGGTTGGCCAGCTCGACCGGGACCAGCGCCATCGTGGGCTCGCTCCCGCTCGGCAAGCAGGGCGTGGCCTCGGCGATGAACGACACCACCCGCGAGGTCGGATCGGCGATCGGGATCGCCCTCATGGGCGCGGTGTACAGCTCCAACTACACCGCGAGCCTGCCGGACCTGTCGGGGCTCCCGGCCGACGCCGCCGAGGTGGCCCGCGAGTCCGCGGCGGGCGGGTTGGCCGTCGCCGCGCAGCTCGGCGCCGCCGGAAACGGCCTGGCCGAGGCGGTGCGCACGGCCTTCATGGACGGACTCTCCGCGTCGATGGTCGTGGTCGCCGTCATCGTCGGTGTCGCAGCGGTGACCTCGTTCATCTTCGCGCCGCGCACCCCCGCGGCCCCCGCGGAGGACTAGCCGGAATCCGCGGGTGGCGACGATGCGTCGGGCCGGAACTGCCCGTACCAGCCCTCGGCGACGTACCGGCACACCAGCAGTGCGGCGATCGACCCGCAGCAGAGGATCGCCACGAGAACCAGCAGCTGCATCGCGGCGGCCGCGGCCGGCGACGCCCCGCCCAGCATCATGCCCACGAAGGCGCCGGGGATCGAGACCAGACCGACGGTGCGG
The DNA here is from genome assembly GCF_039525985.1 of Tsukamurella strandjordii. NCBI lineage: Bacteria > Bacillati > Actinomycetota > Actinomycetes > Mycobacteriales > Tsukamurellaceae > Tsukamurella > Tsukamurella strandjordii. The sequence goes on from NZ_BAAAII010000008.1 coordinate 145,287, forward strand.
GTCTGGTCGAGATGCGGGATGATCGCGGCGCCGGCGCTGCGGCCGCACACCTCCCACCGGATGAACGGGGCGGGGAGCCCCAACGCCAGTCCCGCCTCCACCTCGCCCCAGCGCGCCGTGATCGCCTCGCGCGCATGGCGTCCCGCCAGCCCCGCGGCCGCCATCGCCCCACCCATCACGATCCCGGCGATGGGGATGATCGCGATGCCGCGCAGCGGAATCACCCCCAGCGCCAACAACACCCCCACGACCACCAGCGCGGGAACGGCGACCGCGGTGGCCGTCAGCGCCGCGTCGCGCGGCCGCGGGCGCCGTCCGACGATCCGTGCGGCCGCGGTGTACGACGAGACCGCGGCGATCACGGCGATGAACGCCGCGCTCAGCGCGAGACTGTCCATGATCGCGGCGACCAGCAGGCCCAGCAGGATCAACTGGACCGTCGCCCGGACGACCGCCCACCCGATGCGACTCCCGTACCCGGTGCGCCCGATGTACGCCACGGCGATCGCCGTGACCGCGAGCAGGATCAGAACTACCGCGAGCGCGGGCCCCACCGCCACCACCGGTGATTCGCCTACCACGGGCTGCAGCGTTCCACGGCGTTGCCGGCTACTGCGCGGTTTTCGGAGCCTGCGCGACAGCGCTGTCCGCGGTGATCCGCGAGATGAGCCATTCGGGGTCGGTGGCGGGATCGTCCAGGGCGCGGCGCCGCAGGATGCAGTCGAGGATGTGGCCGTCGACCGCCGCGATCAGCGAGACGGAGATCTCCTCGGAAAGCCCGCGCTCGACGAACATCCGCACCAGGCGCTCGCGTCCGCGCACCAGCTCCGCCGACAGCGCCGGGTCATGGAACGAGGCGACCACGAACTCGTACCGCGCGCGGGTCAGCGCCACGTTCGGACCCAGCAGTCGGCGGACCTGGTCCACCGGGCTCTCGCCGATCTGCGGCAGATCGAGGTCGAGCATGTGCCGCAACATCGCGACCACCAGCCCCTGCTTGTTCGTGAAGTAGTGCCGCGCGGTGCCGTGCGGCACGCCCGCCTCATCCTCGGCGCCACGCAGCGACCACTCGCGGAAACCCACCCTGGCCAGCAATTCCAGCCCTGCATGGAGCAGGTGCTTGCGGGTCTCGAACTCCATGCGGGCAACTTATCGTGCCGTCCGGTCTCCAGATGGAGAACGGGCTGCTCCACACTCGTGTCGTCATCTCCGGCAGGGTATGAGCAGACGCACCCGCGGCCCGCGGCCCGCGAGGAGGACCGGACACCACTGCGCGCTCCGCATCGTTCGCCTCTGTGAACACTTGTTTCTTGCATACCGGCAGGTCAACGCTGCCAACCGTTAGTAATGTGAAACATCTCACTTCCCTGATTCCTTGACGCCGGCTCCCCCGCGACGTCTACTCGGCAGTGTTCACATTTGTGGACGCGACGGAGTTCTCCGCAGCCTCGGGCTCGAAGGAAAGGGCAAGCATGTCGTCACTGATCGAATCCCCCAGCGCCACACCGCACCGCACCCCCACGGGCGAGATGTTCGGATACCAACTCGACGCGCCCGGAAGCCTCTCGTTCCGCAGCCTTCCCGTCCCCAGCACACCGGAAGACGGTGTACTGATGCGCACGATCGCCACGTCGATCTGCTCCACCGACATCTCGTTCTACGAGGGGAATCTGTTTCCTCAGCAGTATCCGGTGACCCTCGGGCACGAGTACCTCGGCCGCGTCGTCGAGGTCGGACGGCGACTGTCCGGAATCAGCGTCGGCGAGCGCATCGTCTACTGGGGCCAGTCGGACTTCGGCGGACTCGCTCAATACCAGACTCTGCGTCCAGTCTTCGCGCGTCAGTCGCTGCGCGACCACTTCTTCGCCGAGCGCGACTTCATGGACGACGCTCGGGCCGCCGCCGTAGTCGTGCCCGACGAGATCGGAGACGATCACGCCTCGCTCATCGAACCGGTGACCGGTGCGCTCCGATCCATCCTCCGCAACCCGCCGGAGGTCGGTGATCGGGTGCTGGTCCTCGGCGCGGGCCCCATCGGCATCATCGCCGGCGCGATCTTCGCGGCGCTGTACGCAACGTCGGGCGTGGACGCCACGGACGCCGTCCCTGCGCGCACGGCGCAGGCCTCGCACTTCTTCGCGGACACCGCGTACCTGCCGGACGAACTCGCGGCCGTTCCGGAGAGCACCTACGACTACGTCTTCGATTGCCTTCCGCCGCTCAACGTCGCGGACCCGGCGGCCTGCCCGCGGCGCAATGCCATGCTCGCGCTCAAGCCAGGCGGTAAGTACGTGCTCTACGGTGCATCACAGACCCGGCAGTTGCTCGACACCTGGCTGATGCTGTCGAAGGGACTCCGGATCGTCTCGGCATCGTTCGACGTCCGCTCGTACCCGATGCACATGACGGCCCTGGTGATCGACAAGGCCATGGAACTCATCCGCCGCGGCATCGTTCCCGCCGCAGAGATGGTGACCCAGCGTGTCCCGTTCACGGACGCCGCCGCCGTGGAAGGTGTCTTCGCGAACTACCGCGGGACTCCTCACCTCAAGACCGTGATTCATCATGAGTGAGGTACTCACTCGGGCCGGCCGGCGGATCGCGGGGGCGCGGGGAACACCCGCTGCGGTGCTCGCCGTAGCGTGCACGTGTCAGTTCATCATCGCGATCGACTACAACATCGTCTTCGTCGCACTGCCCACCATCGGCTCCGAGCTGAACATCGGTAGCAGTGGCCTGCAATGGGTCGTCACCGCGTACACCGTCGCTGTCGGCGGCGTCCTCATCCTGGGCGGGCGCCTGTCGGATCGGGTCGGCTCCCGTCGCATCCTCATGGCGGGAATGGCGTTGTACGGACTCGGTTGCCTGATCAGCGCGGTCGGCGCCGACGCCTTCCTCCTGATCCTGGGCCGCTTCGTCCAAGGGACGGGCGCGGGACTCGCCACACCCGCCTCCCTCGCCCTGATCTACGCGGCGTTCAGCGATCCCGCCGAACGCCACCGAGCGCTCGGCGGTTGGGGCGCAGCCACCGCGATCGGCCTGGCAGCGGGGTCCGCGCTCGGTGGTGTGCTCACCGGGCTCCTGGGGTGGCCGTCGGTGTTCTGGGTCAACACCGTTTTCGCCGTGCTGGCGATCGCGCTGGCCGCCGCGCTCCTGCCCCCGGACGCCCTCGCGCGGTGGAACGACTTCGATGTCTTCGGCGCGATCCTCGCGACGATCGGCTCCGTTCTGATCATCTACTCCCTCGCATCGATCCCCGAAGCCGGCTTCTTCTCACTCGCGGGAGGTGGGGCGCTCGTCGCCGGGATCGTCGTGGGTGCCGTCTGGTTGCGGTGGGAGCGATCCGCCCGTTCTCCCCTGTTCCCTCCGCGGGCAGCGCGCGATCGCGGATTCCTGGGCGTCGCGATCGCGCTGATGGCCGCCCAGGGGATGCTCGGCGCCGGCTATTACGAGTACACCGAGTACCTGCAGGATCGACTCGGTTGGGGCGCGGTCTCGGCCGGCCTCGGCTTCCTGCCCCTCGCGGTCGTGTCGATAGTCCTCTCACGCAGGGCCGTTCCCGGTGCCCTGAACCGCTTCGGACCCGCTCGAGTGGTGACCGCCTGCTTCACGGGCTCGGCGCTGGCCTTCCTCGCACTCAGCGTCGCGTACGCCGCTGGCGCAGGTTTCGCGATCGTCCTCAGCATCATGCTGGTGTGGGCCGTGGCCTGCGCCTACCTCTTCCCCGCCGCGATGGCGCTTCTCGGCCACCTACCGATCTCGTCCGAGCTGCCGGGCGTCATTTCGGCCGCGGGCTCGTCGGCGCGGCAGATCGGTGCCGGCATCGGGCTCGCGCTCGCGGTCATCGCATCGCGGCTCGTCGACGGAACGGGCTTCAGCGGGACCGCGGCCGCGTGCGCCACGATCGCGGCGATCTGCCTCGTCGGATTGGCAGGAGCGGTCGTCGCCGAGCGAGCCGCGCGCACCACACCCCAGACCGTCGGGATCGGCGGCTGAAACCGTCGGCCACCTACCGCCAGAGAGCGAGGAACGCCATGTACTCGAACATCGTCATCAAGTCGACCGGCGCCGTGATCGGAGAGCTCATCCCGATGGACCAGGCGGTGCAGGCCGGGCTCTACTCGGCGAAGGAGGCCGATGCGGACGGCTACGAATCCCTCGCCGTATCCCATCGCGCCCCTGTCGATTCCGCGATCGCGGCCGCGCGTCTGGCACTCGCCAAGATCGACCCTGCCGAGGAGAACTTCACCTACGTCTCGCACTCCTCGACCGCGTACCAAGGTCTGGACTACTGGTCGCCGACGCCCTACATCCAGGCCGAGACGGTCGGCGGCCAGGCGTCTCCCCTGGAGATCAAGCAGAACTGCAACGGCGCCATGTCCGCGATCCACCTGTTGTCGCGCGTCTTGACGGCCTCGGACCATCCGGAGTCCGCACTCATCACCGCGGCCGATCGCTACGCCCTCCCGGACTTCGACCGGTACAACTCGGACAAGGGCCTCCCGCGCGGAGACGGCGCTGTGGCACTCGTCCTATCGAACTCCGGCACCGGGGTCGCCCGCGTGCTGTCCACCTGCGCCATCGGGGACGTCGGCCACGAACGTATGTACCGCGGCACGTCCGAGTGGGGCGATCAGAGCTGGGCGCACGGAAGACCGGTCGACCTCCGTATCCGGTTGAAGGAGTACTTCAGCACCGGCGCGGACCGCGACGACATCGTCCGCGTGCTGGACCGCGGCATGGAGCGGGTGATCACCACGCTCCTGGCCGACGCCGGCTGCAAGGCAGGTGATATCGAAAGATTCGTGTTCTCCAACTCGGGTGACACACTTGTCGATTGGAACTCGCGTCGGGAGAAGTTCGGAATCACCCGTGAGCGCACGACCTGGCCCGCGGGTCGGAAGCTCGGGCACATGGGGGCAGCGGATCAGATCGAGGGCCTCAACCGCCTCCTCGACGACGGTGATGTCATCAGTGGTGATCTCGTCATGCTGATCGGAATCGGGGGCGGGTTCAGTTTCAGCGGCGTCCTCGTCGAAATCGCCTAGATCTCATCCGCTCCGGCGGGACGCCTCTCCACCCTCGAGCGGCGGCACGCGTCCAGGATCACCTGGTGACGCGGAGAATCGCGCTTGGCGGTCACCAGGAAAGCAGCCAGCGTGATCGGCTTCGCCAGTCGCGAGCTCACGATGCCCTCATAGCCCTGCGTCGCCTCGAACTCCTGGTACATCACCGTCCACGTGTCGTGCGCATGCGCGACCATCTCGGCGAAGGTCACCTCGGGCGACGTGAACGGAATCCCTCGCCGCGGAGTCAGGCCCTCCGCCGCCATGGCGCCGAGCAGGGTGGCGTGAAGTGCCGGGTTGCCGTCCTCGGGTCCCAGTGCCACCGGGTACTCGGCGAGATCGCGGAGCTCGAGCTCATCACGCCCCGCCAGCGGATGGCTCGCCGCGAGGGCGACCTCCATTCTGTCGTTCCACACATGGTGTGCCGCAACGGCGCTGTTGCGCACCCGCCCCCGGACCAGGGCCGCGTCCAGCTCTCCCGCATCGACCATCCTGCACCGCTCGGCCGGTGCTGCGTACACCGTGGTCGTCGAGTAACCCGATTCGGCGAGGCGCCGAAGGATACTCGGCAATCGCCGCCCCATCCCCAGCCCGACTCCGATGCGCAGTCGGTGGTCGCTGTCGCTACTCGACTCGGCGAGGAACGGGAGCTCATCACAGCCCTCGACGATGCGACGGATGTGCGGCATGAGACGCGATCCGTGCTCCGTCACGGTGATCGACCGTCGGCTGCGGTCGAACAGCTCGACTCCCAGCTCCCGTTCGAGTCTCCGGATCTGTTCACTCACCACGGACTGCTGAACGTGAAGCCTGGCGGCGGCTCTGCCGAAGTGCATCTCGTCGGAGACCGCGAGGAAGTACCGCAACTGTCTCAGTTCGAGCGACATCGCTTCCTCCCGCGGGTGATCCCACTCATCTTGGACCGCGAAGACTGATTTCGCGATTCGAGCCTCGATCCCGGCGTCCATCACCCGCATCGTGGGAAGCGTCCCCATCCGAACAGACAGGAGCACGACCATGGCACAGATCACGATCGTCGGAACCGGCAGCGTCGGCGGGCCCCTCGCCACCACCGCCACCCGGACCGGACACGAGACCACAAGTATCACGCGCGCCACGGACGCCAGCGATGCGCTGGGCGCCCTCAAAACGGCCGACCTCGTCTTCCTCGCTCTCCCTTATGAGGCGGCCCTCGACCTTCCCGTCGACTGGAAGGACGCGCTGGCCGACAAGGTCGTCGTCGACGTCACCAACCCGCTCAAGCCCGACTTCTCAGGCCTCACCCTGGGTTTCGACGTCTCCGGTGCCGAACGAGTGGCTGCCGCGCTTCCGAAGAGCTCGGTCGTCAAGGCGCTCAACGCCGTCCTGGCGCCCAACCACGACCCCTCCGCATATCCCGCCGACTCCGTCTTCGTTCCGGTCGCTTCGGACGACGATGCCGCGAAGGCCACGGTGATCGCCGTCCTCGCCTCCCTCGGATTCGCGCCCATCGACGCCGGGCCGCTGGCCAACGCGCGCTACATCGAGCCGCTCGCCGAGCTTCTGGTTCAGCTGGCCTACTTCCAGAACAACGGCACGCAGATCGCCCTGTCGCTGCTGCGGGCCTGACCCGGGGAGCCGGCGGCGCGCTCGGCGGCGCCGGCTCCGCGACGGCTCCGGACGGTGCATGATCGTCCGGCTCACCGGCCTGACGAGCGCTCGTGACCCGTGTGCCCCATTCCGGCACACGGGTCACACCGGCCGTCGGCCGGACACGCTGTCACCAGGCCATCGGCTGCGAAGAGCGCTCTCCCGGCACCCCGCGCAACCGATCACCACGACTCAGAAGCGCGGCCGGGCGCCGAGACACACGATTCGTGTGCCTCGTCCCGGGCGCGCTCACCGAGCGCGCACGGCCGAGTGGCTGGAAGATGGCGTCGACGGTGCGGTGGCGGGGCGCGGACACCGAGGGACCTGCCGCCGTCGGAACGAGTCGATAGGACGGGGCGGAGGCGTTCATGGAGTCCGACACTCTGGGGGACCGGATCAAGTCGTGGCGTCTGCGACGCGGCATGTCGCAACAGGATCTCGCCGACCGGATGTCCCGCTCGAAGTCCTGGATCCAGAAACTCGAGGGCAGCGAACGACACAGCGACCCGAGGCTGAGCGTCCTCCGTGAGGTCTCGCAGGCCTTGGGTGTCTCCCTCCCCGTCCTCATGGGCAGCCGGCACGACCGTGACGAGGCTCCCGGGCGGAGCCTGCGCGAGATCGATGAGAGCGTGGCGTGCGCCCCCTTGTCGACTCCGATGGACGCCGACCTCGCCCCGATTCGCAAGCAGGTGCGATGGGCGCACCACGCCTACGCGAACGCGCAGTACGTGCAGCTGGCCGCAGCGTTGCCCGACCTGATCACGGCCGTCCACGAGGCGAGAGGTGCCTCGGCACTGAAGTCCGACGTCTATCGGCTGGTCACCTACACCGCGTTCAAGCACGGCGCGATCCACCTCGCCGGCAGGGCGGCGGACAGATCGCTGGAATCGGCCACCGATCGGGAGTCGAAGCTGCTGGCGGTGGAGGCGTACGCCCTCGCGTTCTCGCGGATTCCCGAATCGGCCGCAGCTGCAGCCGCACTCGTCACCGCTGTGAGCGAGCGGTGGCGGGATCTGGATTCGAGCCCGCTCTACGGGGCGGCCCTCCTGCAAGGTGCGGTGGCGGCCGCTGCGGCCACGGACGGCCACCGCGCCCTGGCGCTCCTCGCGCGTGCCGAATCGACGGCCGAGCAGCAGAACGGAGCCGACAGCGGTGGCACCGGTTTCGGCGCCACCAACGTGCGACTGCACTACGTGGACGTCTACGCCCGGCTGGGGAAGTACGGCAAGAGTCGCGATCTCGCTCAGAGTCTGCTGGATTCCCCCGCGCTCAAGGAACTCTCGCGCGAGCGCCAGGCCCATTTCCGGCTCGACCTCGCGCTCCTCATCGCGAACGACCAGCCGGCGTCGGCCTGCGCCCATCTGCTGGAGGTGTCGCGCACCGCACCGGCCCAGCTGCTCCACCCCGACGCCACGAACCTGATGCGCACGTTGATGAATGCCGGTCCCGTATCCGGCGACTTCGAGCGACTGTGCACCACCATCTTAGGATCGGAAACATGAACCGACCGACCCTGTATCTGATCGGCTGCGCCTCACCACCCGTTCTCCAGATGCACGAATGGGTCGACCGTGCACACGGTGCCGGATGGCGGCCGTGCGTCATCCTGAGCGAGGCCGCGAGTTCGTGGTTGACCGCAGACCAGGTGCGTCACCTGACGGAGGCCACCGGATACCCGATCCGTTCCGTTCCCCGGACACCGTCGGACCCTGATCCCCTGCCTCCGGCCGAGGCCGCCATCGGGGTTCCCGTCACCTTCTCCACCTTCAACAAGATCGCCATGGGACTGACCGACACCATCCCGGCGGGAAAGATCTGCGAACTGGCCGGGTCGGGTGTGCCCGTCGTTCTGATCCCCCGGTTCCATGAGGCCAACCTGTCCCACCCGCAACTACCACTGAGCAGGAAAGCCCTGGCCGCCATGCAGATACGAGTGGCACCCACCGAGAACGCCGACGACCCCGCCTTCGATCGCGAATTCGACACGGCGTTGACATGGTTGCGCGCATCGCTCTGATCGTCGCGCTCGGTTCCTTCACCTTCGGGTACGACCTGGGATCGACCGCGACGGCCCTCGGGCACCTGGCCAAGCAATGGAATCTCAGCGCAGCCGAATTCGGGTTCACGACTGCGGTACTGCCCGCCGCCGCAACGATATCCGCACTCGCTGCGGGCGAGTTGGCGGATCGCGTGACCCCGACGAAGGCGATCGCCGTATCGAACCTGACATTGATTGCGGGGTCGGTGGCGTCCGCGCTGGCACCGACCTTTCAGGTCATGATCGGCGCGCGTCTGCTCCTGGGCGTGGGTATCGGTGCCATGGCCACTCTCACGCCGCTGTACCTCCGCCTGCTGGCTCCCACCGGGGAGACCGGGCGGTATACCGCTCTCCACCAAGCGATGATCGCCGCCGGATACGCGGGCGCCAGCGCGGCCACGATCGTCGCGGGTGCCGACAACACCTTCCTGGTGCTGCTCCTGGGAGGGCTCGCGCCAGTGATCATCCTGCTCAACGTCCGAGCGATCGCCGCGAGGTTGCCCGCGATCCGGACGACCGCATCGTCGAGCGACTCGGGGGCAGTGCGCTGGAGTGCGGTCGTGGTCGCCGTCCTGCAACAACTCACCGGCATCAGCGTGCTCGTGTACTACGCGCCGACGGTGCTCCAAGAGGTGGGCGCGACGGAGACGACGGCAACCCTCCTCCTGCTCGGCATCAGCACGCTGAGCGTGGCGTCCTGCGTCGCAGCGGGACATCTCGCGGATCACTACGGGCGGGTGCCGCTGCTCCGAGCCGGCGCGATCTCACTGGCGATCTCGATGACGGTGATCGGGCTGGCCTTCCAGGTCCACTCACTCCCGAGCCTCGCGGCGGCCACCGGCGTGGTCCTGATCGTCTTCCCCGCCACCTGGGGCGCACTCGCGTGGACCGCCATCACCGATCTCGCTCCGGCGGACCGCCCCGGCCGGACGATCGGCGCCGCGACGACGGCGAACTGGGTGACGACCGCACTCCTGTCCTGGATCGCACCGTTCATCATCGCTGCGCGGTCGCCCGTACCCACCTGGTCGTTCATCTGCTTCGGAGTGATGTCGGTGTTCGCGGGGCTCTGGATCCGGAGGGCGCTGTCCCGGGGCTGAGCTTGGCAGCCCCATCCGGGGCTAGAGCTTGTTGCACCGCGCGGTTCGATAAACGGCCGCAGATGCTCATCGCGCCCGTTGCCCGGCGGGTGTCGGCGAAGTGATTCCGGGGCGAATACGGCGATCGGGGCACTCGGTCGTTCTGGCGCACAGGCGGACAGTCATTTCGGCGGGCTCGACGGATCTTCCCCGCGAGTAGAAGCCGCCTCGAAAACGCGAAGACCCCAGGCACTGAACTATTTCGAGTTCGTGACCTGGGGTCCAGCAGTTCTGAGAACTGCTCATGGTGGGCGAAGGGGGACTTGAACCCCCACGTCCCGAAGGACACTGGCACCTGAAGCCAGCGCGTCTGCCATTCCGCCACTCGCCCGAGCGACCGAAGAAGACTAACACGACGGAACTGACTGTGCGAAATCGCTTCGCTACCTGGGCCGACACCCTTGCCCCGACCGGCGAGCCCGTGCTACCAAAGGGACGGTTGGGACCAATGGGGTTACGCTGGCTCCGTCGTGCGCGCAGCGCCGCTATCATCGATTGGTCAGAACACGTTCGCGACACGCTGAGGAAGGGAGGAAGTCGTTGTGGGAATCCTGCAACGGTTCGAGCGCAAGCTCGAAGGCGCGGTGGGCGATGGCTTCGCTCGCGTCTTCGGCGGGAAGGTCGTTCCCCAAGAAGTCGAGGGAGCCCTCCAACGGGAGGCCGAGGACCAGCTGCAACCGCTCGGAGACGGTGCGTACTTGGTACCCAACAAGTACGTCATCGCAGTCTCACCCACCGACCAACAGACCTTCGAGGCGGACCGTGATCTCGCCATCCGCGCGTTCTCGAAGCACCTGGACGAATACATCCGGGACAATGGCTGGCAGACTTACGGTGACGTGGTCGTGCACTTCGAGCAGTCACCACAACTGCATACCGGACAGTTCCGGGCGCGCGGCACCGTCGACCCCGACGCTGTCCCGCAGAACCTTGTACCTCAGCGACCACCTGCAGAATCAGGAGCCGATTCGATGACCAACAACCCCGGATACGACCAGGGTCGGCACGGCGGACAGCAGTACGACCAGAGCGGCTACCAGCAGCAGGGCTACGACCAGCAGGGTTACGGCCAGCAGCCTCCGCAGCAGGGCGCCTACGACCCCAACTACCCCCAGCAGGGCTACGACCAGCAGGGTCAGCCCCAGGCCGGGTACGAGCAGGGCTACCAGCAGCCCGCCTACGACCAGGGCGGCTACCAGCAGCAGCCCGGCTACGACCAGAACTACGGCCAGCAGAACTACGGTCAGCAGGGCTACGACCAGGGCGGCTACCAGCAGCAGCCCGGGTACGACCAGAACTACGGCCAGCAGGGCTACGACCAGGGCTACCAGCAGCCGGGTTACGACCAGCAGGGCTACGGCCAGAACTACCAGCAGCCCGCGTACGACCAGGGCTACCAGCAGCCCGGGTACGACCAGGGTGGCTACCAGCAGCAGCCCGGCTACGACCAGGGCGGCTACCAGCAGCCCGGCTACGACCAGAACTACGCCCAGCAGGGTGGGTACGACCAGGGCGGCTACCAGCAGCCCCAGACCGTGACCCTGTACCTGGAGGACGGCTCCAACCGCACCTTCGCGCTGCGCGACGGTGCCAACGTGATCGGCCGCGGCCAGGACGCGCAGTTCCGCCTGCCGGACACCGGCGTCTCGCGCCGGCACGTGGAGATCCGCTGGGACGGCTACGCCGCCGTGCTCAACGACCTCGGCTCCACCAACGGCACCTCGGTGAACGACGTGCCGGTGTCCAACTGGGAGCTGGCGGACGGCGACCGCATCCGCGTCGGGCACTCCGACATCGTGGTGCGATTCCAGTAGATTTCTCTTCGGGCTCGCGGAAGCAACCCCGTACTCGCGCCGCTCGACCGGGCGGCGCGAGCCGAATATGCGCACAATTGGCCGGAGGGAGGCGCCGTGCAGGGACTGGTCCTACAGCTGACGCGCGCGGGTTTCCTCCTGCTGCTGTGGCTGTGCGTGTGGCTGGTGATCAACGCGCTGCGCTCCGATGCGCGCCTGGCCTCGGGTCTGCGGCCGAAGCAGAAGGAAGTGAAGCCGCCGCGCGGCAGCTTCTTCCAGCGCGGCAGCAAGACCGCCAAGTACCTGGTGGTCACCCACGGCCCGCTCGCGAACACGCGGATCACGCTCGGCCAGCAGCCGGTGCTGATCGGCCGCGCCGACGATTCGACGCTCGTCCTCAACGACGACTACGCGTCGACCCGGCACGCGCGGCTCGCCCGCGACGGTGACGACTGGTACGTCGAGGACCTCGGCTCCACCAACGGCACCTACCTCGCCCGCAACAAGGTCACCACGCCCACCCGCGTCCCGCTGGGAACGCCCGTGCGCGTGGGCAAGACCGTGATCGAGCTGCGCCCGTGAGCCTGATCCTGCGCTATGCGGCGCGCTCCGACCGCGGTCTCGTCCGCAGCAACAACGAGGACTCGGTGTACGCCGGTCCCCGGCTGCTGGCGCTCGCCGACGGCATGGGCGGCCACGCGGCCGGCGAGGTGGCCTCCCAGCTGATGATCACCGCGCTCGCGCCCCTCGACGACGACGAGCCCAGCGGCGATCTGCTGGACACCCTCGAAGAAGCGATGGTCACGGGCAACGAGACCATCGCCGAACAGGTCGCCGAGGACCCCGAACTCGACGGCATGGGCACCACGCTCACCGCGATCCTGTTCGCCGGCTCCAAGCTCGGCCTGATCCACGTGGGCGACTCGCGCGGCTACCTGCTGCGCGACGGCCAGCTCACCCGCATCACCAAGGACGACACCTTCGTCCAGACCCTCGTCGACGAGGGCCGCATCACCGCCGAACAGGCGCACACCCACCCGCAGCGCTCCCTCATCATGAAGGCCCTCACCGGCCACGAGGTCGAGCCCACCCTCACGCTCCGCGAGGCCAAGGCGGGCGACGTCTACCTGCTCTGCTCCGACGGCCTGTCCGACGTGGTGAGCGACGAGACCATCGGCGACACCCTCGGGCTCGCCGCCGACGACGTCTCGGCCGCCGCCGACAAGCTGATCGAGCTGGCCCTGCGCTCCGGCGGACCCGACAACGTGACCGTGGTGGTCGCCCGCGTCGAGGACTCCAGCTTCGGGCAGAGCCGCCCCATCGTGGGCGGCGCCGCCAACGACGACGACGAGGACTACGTCCCGCCGTCCAACACCGCAGCCGGCCGTGCCGCCGCGCTGCGTCCCCCGCGCAAGGCGCCCCGTCGGGTGATCGCGCAGGAGACCGAGGACGAGCCCGAGACCGGGCCCCGTCGCAAGTGGATCGCGCTCGCCGTGATCCTGGTGCTGCTCATCGGCGGCGCCGTCGGCGTGATCGCCACCCGCTCGGTGGTGAACTCCAACTACTTCGTGGGCGCCACCGACAACGGCACCATCGCCATCTCCCGCGGCGTGAAGGTGAACCTGTTCGGCAAGGCGCTCAACAGCCAGCAGGAGATCGTCTGCATCGCGGAGACCCCCGGCGGCGACGGCACCACCCAGGGCTGCACCCCGCTGAACAAGGGCGATCTCACCCCGCGCGGCCGCGCCAACCTCGACGGCCTGCCCTACGCGAGCTCGATCGAGGACGCCCGCAACCAGGCCCGCGCGCTCACCGAGAAGGACAACCTGATCCCGCGCTGCAAGGTCGAGACGCAGGTCATCCCCGTGCCCGCGCCGCCGCCCGGTGCCACCCCGGCGCCCACCGGCGAGACGATCACCCCGCCTCCCCCGCCGGAGACCAAGGTGGTCACCCAGACCTCCACCCCCGATGAGCCCTGCCGTGGGGGCCCCTCGTGACGTCCGGTACCGCCACCAACACCCCGGGTACCGGCCTCGCGCTCGACCCGAACCGCGGATCCCGGTCGAAGGAACTGGTCCTGCTGTGCGCCGCCACCGTGATCACCGGTGCCTCGCTCGCCATCGTCGAGTGGGCGCAGAAGCAGACCATCAGCTGGGACCTGGCCAAGTACGTGGTGGCCTTCGTGGTGCTCTACGCCGCCGCGCACATCGCGGTGCGCCGCTTCGCGCCCTACGCCGACCCGCTGATCCTGCCCGTGGTGGCGATGCTCAACGGCCTCGGCCTGGTGCTCATCCACCGCCTCGATCTGGGCCGCGCGCACGGCGAGAACGGCCGTATCCAGGAGATCAACGAGGCCAATCAGCAGATCCTGTGGACCCTGCTCGGCGTGGTGGTGCTGGTCGCGATCCTGGCGCTGCTGCGCGATCACCGCACGCTGGCCAAGTACGCGTACACGATCGGCCTCGTCGGCCTCATCCTGCTCGCGCTGCCCGCCCTGCTGCCGTCCAGCCTGTCCGAGATCAACGGCTCGAAGAACTGGATCAAGACCCCACTGTTCAGCATCCAGCCCAGCGAGATCAGCAAGATCCTGCTGATCATCTTCACCGCGGCCTTCCTGGTGTCCAAGCGCGACCTGTTCACCACCGCCGGACGCCGCGTGCTCGGCATCGACCTGCCCCGCCCGCGCGATCTGGCGCCGCTGCTGCTGGTGTGGATCGTGGCCCTGGCCGTGCTCGGCTACGCCAACGACCTCGGCACCCCGCTGCTGATCTTCTTCACCGTGCTCGCCATGGTCTACATCGCCACCGAACGCGTCGGCTGGGTCGTGGTCGGCCTCGCACTGGCCGTGGTGGGCGCCGTCGCGGCCTACTTCATGTTCAGCCACCTGCGGGTGCGCGTCGAGGTGTGGCTGCACCCCTTCGACCACTACGAGGACATCGGTTTCCAGCCCGCGCAGTCGCTGTTCTCGCTGGCCACGGGCGGTCTGGCCGGGACGGGGCTCGGCTCCGGCCGGCCCACGATGGTGCCCTTCGCCTCGACCGACTTCATCATCGCCGCGATCGGTGAGGAGCTCGGCCTGATCGGCCTGGCCGCCGTGCTCATGCTGTTCCTGGTGCTCATCTTCCGCGGCTTCCGGATCGGCCTGACGGTGCGCGACAGCTTCGGCAAGCTGCTGGCCGCCGGCCTGGCTTCGACGGTGGCGATCCAGCTCTTCGTGGTGGTCGGCGGCGTCACCAAGCTCATCCCGCTGACGGGTCTGACCACGCCCTTCGTGAGCTACGGCGGATCCTCGCTGCTCACGAACTACGCCCTGATCGCGCTGCTGCTGCGCATCTCCAACGCGGCCCGCGAACCCAAGGTCACGCGCAAGCCCGGTGCCCCGGTCCCCGACCGGCCCACCGAGATCGTGAAGCGCGTATGAATACCCCGATCCGTCGCGTCTCCGTCGTCGTCGTCCTGCTCGTGGTCGCGCTCCTCGCGAACGCCACCTACGTGCAGGTCTTCAAGGCGGACGACCTCCGCACCGATCCGCGCAACGAGCGGGTCCTGCTCGACGAGTACTCCCGCCAGCGCGGCTCCATCCTGGCGGGCGGTCAGGTGATGGCGCAGTCGGTGCCCACCGACGACCGCTACAAGTACCTGCGCACCTACCCCAAGGAGCTGGCGCCCGCCTACGCCCCGATCACCGGGTACTACTCGATGGTCTACAGCGCCGGCGCGCTCGAGCACGCCGAGGGCCCGATCCTCAACGGCAGCGACGACCGGCTGTTCGGCCGGCGCATCGTCGACCTGCTGTCCGGCCGCGACCCGCGCGGCGGCAACGTGGTCACCACGATCAACCCGGCCATGCAGAAGATCGCCTACGAGCGGCTGATCTCGGCGTGCGGTTCGAACGGGCCGTGCCACGGTTCGGCCGTCGCGATCGAACCGCAGACCGGCAAGATCCTGGCGATGGTCTCGACGCCCAGCTACGACCCGAACCCGCTGTCCTCGCACGATCCGAAGGTGGTCAGCGCGGCCTGGGAGCAGCTGACCAAGGCGCCGGACCAGCCGATGCTCAACCGCGCCACATCGCAGCTGTACCCGCCCGGGTCCACCTTCAAGGTGATCACCACGGCCGCGGCGCTCAGCCAGGGCAAGGGCATCGACCTGAACACCCGGCTCACGGCCGATAAGCAGATCACCCTGCCCGGGGGCGGCGGCACGACACTGCAGAACTACGCAGGGATGACGTGTCCTGAATCCTCGGGCGGTACCGTCAGCCTGTTGCAGGCGTTCCAGTACTCCTGCAACACCGCGTTCGTGGACCTGTCGACCCAGAAGATGCAGGACGGAGGAGAGGCGATCAAGCAGATGGCGAACAACTTCGGCGTGAACAGCTCTCCCGACTCGATCCCGCTGCCGGTCTCGCAGTCGGTGACCGGTCCGATGACCTACCCCGCGCAGGTGGGACAGTCGGCGATCGGCCAGCTCGATGTGGCGCTGACGCCCCTGCAGAACGCGGTGATCGCGGCGACCCTCGCGAACGGCGGCATCCGGATGCAGCCCTACCTGGTGGACAGCCTGCAGTCGCCCGATCTGTCGACGATCTCGACCACCTCGCCCAAGCGCGCGGGGCAGGCGCTCTCGCCCGAGGTCGCGGCACAGATGCGTGAGCTGATGGTGGCCTCCGAACGGAACACGAAGGGTGCGGGCGGCAAGGTGGCGATCGCCTCGAAGACGGGTACGGCGGAGCACTCGGAGGGTCGGTCGGTGGCCGAACCCCCGCATGCGTGGTACATCGGCTACGGGCCGGTGAACGACCCGAAGGTGGCGGTCGCCGTCATCATTGAGAATGGTGGCAATCAAGGCGAGGCGGCGACCGGTGGGTCGCTCGCAGCGCCGATCGGACGTGCGGTGATAGGCGCCGCGGTGAACGGGCAGGGGAACTGATGAGTCTGCAGACCGGCTCCATAATCGCCGACCGGTACGAACTCCTCCGGCTCATCGCGACCGGTGGCATGGGTCAGGTGTGGGAGGCGATGGACACGCGGCTGGACCGCCGCGTGGCGATCAAGGTGCTCAAGGCGGAGTTCTCCGAGGACCAGGAGTTCCTCGCGCGGTTCCGCAACGAGGCCCGCACCACGGCCGCCCTGAACCACCCGGGCATCGCCGGCGTCTACGACTACGGCGAGACCGACGATCAGGCCGGTGGCGCGCCCCTGGCGTACCTGGTGATGGAGCTGGTGAACGGTGAGCCGCTCAACGCGGTGCTGTCGCGCCTGGGGCACCTGAGCCAGGCGCAGGCGCTCGACCTGCTGGAGCAGACCGGCCGGGCGCTGCAGGTGGCGCACAGCGCCGGCCTGGTGCACCGCGACGTCAAGCCCGGCAACATCCTGATCACCCCGACCGGCCAGGTGAAGATCACCGACTTCGGTATCGCCAAGGCGGTCGACGCGGCGCCGGTCACCAAGACCGGCATGGTGATGGGCACCGCCCAGTACATCTCGCCGGAGCAGGCCTCCGGTGAGGACGCCACCGCGGCCTCCGACGTCTACTCGCTCGGCGTGGTGGGTTACGAGTGCCTCGCCGGCAAGCGCCCGTTCTCCGGCGACGGTGCGATCACCGTGGCGATGAAGCACATCCGGGATCAGCCCGATCCGCTGCCGGCCGAGCTTCCGGCGCCGGTGCGCGAGCTGATCACGCTGACCCTGGTCAAGGATCCGCGGCAGCGGTACGCGAACGGCGGCGAGTTCGCCGATGCCGTGGCCGCCGTGAAGGCGGGCCAGCGTCCGCCGATGCCGCGGGGCTGGACCGGTGGCGCCGCGGGCGCCTCGCGCGAGCCGGCGACGGCCGCCACCGCGGTGGTGCCGCCGCAGCCGCGTCCCGGGCCGCAGCCGGTGACCGCGAACCGGAACTCGACGCCCACGCCGCGGGCGGCCGCGCCCACGCAGTACGACAGCGACGGCTGGACCAAGGGCCAGAAGACGATCCTGGGCGGTTCGGTGGTGCTGCTGCTGATCGCCGCGGCGATCATCGGCGGCTACCTGCTGCTCCAGGGCACGGGCAGCGATTCGCCGTCCACGACCACGCCGACGGAGCCGACGGTCACCGCGCCGCCGCCCACGGGTGCGCCGACCTCGGTGCGTCCGACGACGCAGACGCAGGACACGCCGCCGCCCACGCGGACGGTGACGGAGACCTCGACGGCCGCCCCGCCGCCGCCCCCGCCCACCACGACGCCGCCGCCGAAGCCGACGACCACCACGCCGCCTCCGACGACGACGCAACCGCCGACCACGACGGAGCCGCCGGTCACCGGCGGTGAGCCGACCACGACGCCGCCGCCGTGCGGCATCTTCGGGCTCCCCGTCCCCTGCAGGAACTAACGGATAACGGACACAGACGATGACAACCCCGCCGCGTCGCATCAACGACCGCTACGACCTGGGCGAAACGCTCGGGTTCGGTGGCATGTCCGAGGTGCACCTGGCGCGGGACACCCGTCTGTCGCGCGATGTGGCGATCAAGATCCTGCGTGCCGATCTGGCGCGGGATCCGAGCTTCTACGAGCGCTTCCGGCGCGAGGCCCAGAACGCCGCCTCGCTGAACCATCCGACGATCGTGCAGGTGTACGACACCGGTGAGGCCGACACCCCGACCGGGCCGCTGCCGTACATCGTCATGGAGTACGTGGACGGCGAGACGCTGCGCGACGTGCTGCGCCGCGACGGCACGATCGCCCCGCAGGCGGCGATGACGTGGATGGCCGATGTCTGTGCGGCACTGGACTTCAGCCACCGCAACGGCATCGTGCACCGCGATATGAAGCCGGCCAACGTGATGCTCACCCGGGCGGGCGAGATCAAGGTGATGGACTTCGGCATCGCCCGCGCGATGAACGATCCCTCGGCCGCGATGACCCAGACCGCCGCCGTGATCGGCACCGCGCAGTACCTCTCCCCCGAGCAGGCCCGCGGCCTATCGGTGGACGCCCGTTCCGATGTCTACGCCGCCGGCTGCGTGCTGTTCGAGCTGCTCACCGGCCGTCCGCCGTTCGTGGGCGATTCGCCGGTCGCGGTGGCCTCGCAGCACGTCCGCGAGGATCCGCCGACCCCGTCGTCGATCCTCGACACCGTGCCGCCGGAGCTGGACTCGATCACCCTCAAGGCGCTGGCGAAGAACCCGGACAACCGGTACCAGACCGCGGGCGAGATGCGGCAGGACCTGATCCGGGTGCTCGCGGGCCGCAAGCCGGAGGCACCGATGGTGCTCACGGACGAGGAGCGCGATGCGCTGCTCACCGAGCCCTCGAGGCCCCGCCGCGCGGCGAAGGCCGCTCCGGTCGCCGCTGCTGCCGCGGCGGCACCTGCCGCGGGTGCGCCGGGCGCACCGTCGGACGACGACGATCGGCCCACCGAGGCCGTGGCCGCGGTTCCGGCGGCCACGGGGCGGGCCAAGCACTCGACCGACTCCTCGGGCGGGCGTTCGAAGCTGCTGCTGTGGGTCTCGGCCGCGGTGATCGCTCTCATCCTGGTGGGCGGCACCACCTTCTACCTGCTGTCGGGTCCGGGCGAGACCAAGCAGGTCACGGTGACCTCGCAGATCGGCCAGAACGCCAGCGACGCCCAGGTGGCGCTGCAGAAGCTGGGCTTCAACGTGCAGATCAAGCGGGTGCCCGACAACACGGTGCCCGCGGAGCAGGTGATCTCCACCATCCCCGGTCCGGACACGCAGGCCACCGAGGGGTCGACGGTGATCGTCGAGGTCTCGTCGGGCCCGAAGATCGCGGCGGTCCCCGATGTGGTGAACCGTTCGGAGAAGGACGCCCGCGACATCCTGACCAAGGCCGGTTTCACCGTGGCCAAGGACCCGAAGCGGGAGGCCTCGCCCACCGTGAAGTCGGGCGATGTGGTCTCCACGAATCCGGCCGTGGGTGCGAACACGCCGCAGAACACGCCGATCGTGCTCACCGTGAGCACCGGTAAGGAGCAGGTCCGGGTGCCGGACGTCTCCAACACGCCGCTCGCGCAGGCCGAGTCGAACCTCAAGGGCCTGGGGTTCGAGACCTCGGTCCAGGAGGTCGACGATCCCGCCGCCGCCGGCACGGTGCTCCGCACCAACCCGACCGGTGGTACCTCGGTCGACAAGGGCAGCAAGATCACCATCGTGGTGTCCAAGGCGAAGTCGCTGCCGATGCCGAACGTGGTCGGTCAGGACGTGAACGCCGCCCGGGCGACGCTGATCTCCGCCGGATTCTCGGCGTCGAACATCAGCGTGGACGATTCCGCCAAGGCCGGTTTCCCGTGGGACGTGAACAAGGTCTACGACACCACTCCGCGCCCGGGAACCCCGGTGGACACGTCCACGCAGGTGACGATCAAGATCCGCCGCTAGGCCGCGGTATCGCGATGTCGCGCTCAGGCGAGCGCGGCGGCCACTTCCTGCTCCAGTTCGGCGACACGCGCCTCGGGGACCTGGAGGCCGCACACGGCGAGCCAGTTCGCCAGCATCCGGTGACCGCCCTCGGTGAGCACGCTCTCGGGGTGGAACTGCACGCCGTGGATGGGCAGCTCGCGGTGTTTGAAGGCCATCACCACGCCGGATTCGGTGCGCCCGGTGATCTCCAGCTCGTCGGGGATCGTGGGCTCGAGCACCGTGAGCGAGTGGTAGCGGGTGGCGGTGAACGGATCGGGCAGGCCCGTGAGCACGCCGTGGCCGTTGTGGTGCACCAGCGAGGTCTTGCCGTGCAGCAGTTCGGGGGCACGGTCCACGGTGGCGCCGAAGACGGCGCCGATGGCCTGGTGGCCGAGGCACACGCCGAGCAGCGGCGATCCGGCCTCGCGAGCGGCGGTCACCATGGGCATCGTCTGGCCGGCGCGCTGGGGGGTGCCGGGGCCGGGGCTCAGCAGCACACCGTCGTACTGCGCGGCCGCGGCGGCCGGATCGTCCAGTCGCGGATCGTCGTTGCGCCAGACATCGGCCTCCACGCCCAGCTGGCCCAGGTACTGGACCAGGTTGAAGACGAAGCTGTCATAGTTGTCGACGACGAGGATTCGCACGTCGCTCAGCGTACTGGGGTGGGGTCACCCGGGCACATCCGATAACCTGGCTGGTGAAAAGCACCCAGGTAGAAGGAAGTCATGCCGAAGTCGAAGGTCCGCAAGAAGACCGATTACACGATCAACACGGCGTCGGATTCGCGCACGCCCGTGAAGGTCAGCGCACCGTCGGGCCGCTGGTTCGTGGCCCTGTTCCTCGGATTCATGCTGGCCGGCCTGGCCTGGCTGCTGGTGTACTACCTCGGCGCCGATGAGTCCGGCATGGGTGCGCCCGGCAAGGCGCTCAACTGGATGGTCGAGCTGGGCCCGTGGAACTTCGCCATCGGCTTCGGCCTGATGATCGTCGGTCTGTTGATGACGATGTGGTGGAAGTAATCCTCACCAGCGGAAACACATCGATGTCATTCATCCCCAGTTGTGGACGAAGCTGTGGATAACTGGAGCGCTCCGCGCAGTGTGGGCGTGGTCCTGCTGGTGGCGGGAGTCGTGCTCGGCGCCGCGACCGCCTTCTTCGGCGCGGTGAGCGATCCCGTGGGCATCGTCCTCGTGGGGCTGGGCACCGTGCTGCTGGCGTACCTGGGCGCCTCGGTGCTGATCCTGCGTCCGCGGCTGGCCGCCGATGCCGAGGGTGTCACCTATCGCGGCGCCTTCGGCCGCAAGCACTTCCCGTGGGACGGTCTGCAGATCAAGCGGACCAGCACCAAGCACTGGGGCCGCGAGTCGGTCCTGCTGGAGCTCAGCCGCGGGGACGATCTGCTCTTCCTGGGCCGCTGGGAGCTGGGCGAGGCGCCCACCGTGGTGGCGCAGGAGCTCGAGGACCTGCGCCCCTAGAAGCGGCGCGCGGTCACGAAGCCGCGGATACCGGCCACGCGCACCGGGGTGCCGTAGGTGACCGCCTCGACCACCTGGCCGTCGCCCACGTAGAGGGCCGCGTGCCCGCCGCCCGCGGTGATCACCACATCGCCGGGGCGCAGCTCGCCCTGGGAGACCGGGGTGCCGGCGCTCATCAGCGAGTAGCTGCTGCGCGGTACCGACAGGCCCGCCTGGTTCATGGCCCAGCTGACGAGGCCGGAGCAGTCGAAGGCCGACGGGCCCGACGCGCCGTACTGGTAGGGCATCCCCACGCGGGTGAGGGCGGCCTGGACGACGGCGCCGCGGTCGGGTGCGGCGGAGACCTGCGGTGCGGGCGCCTGGGCCGCAGGGGCCTGCGGAGCGGGTGCCTGGGGCGCGGGGGCGGCCTGGGAGACGGCGGGTGAGGCGACGAGTCCGATCACTGCGACGGCGGCGCCGAGAGCGGCGCGGGTGCGGCGGGTGGTCTTCGTACTGTCGCTGGTCACTTTCGTTCACACTCCCTGTTCCCCGGAGCGGCGCGATGGTCACGCCTTCATCTCCTGAAGATCACGGCAAGGTTACGAAGGGTGAACGGCGGGTGTCCATCTGAGAACGGCTCGGTGACGGTGAATCCGCCCACCCGCACGCGTTGTCCGTGTCCTGGACCACAGGTTTTCTTGTCCGGCGGGCAATTCCGAGACCGAAGCGGTTCGCCACGATGGACGTCTTAGGCTAAGGAACTTTCTTCACTGGCGTGCCTCCCTCAGCCCGCTCGCTCCCCGCCGGGTGGGGGCCGGAGCGCACGAAGGCCCGGCCGGAATCCCGGCCGGGCCTTGCGCAGATAGCTGAGGTTTAGGGCTCGACGGTGATCGAGTTGATGGTGACCTCCTTGACCGGGCGGTCGGCGCGGTCGGTGGGGGCGTGCGCGATGGTGTCGATGATGCGCTTGCTGTCCTCGTCCTCGACCTCACCGAAGATGGTGTGCCGGTTGTTGAGGTGCGGCGTCTTGCCGACGGTCACGAAGAACTGCGAGCCGTTGGTGGCGGGGCGGCCGATGTTGGCCATGGCCAGCAGGTACGGACGGTCGAACTTGAGCTCCGGGTGGAACTCGTCGACGAAGTCGTAGCCGGGGCCACCCGTGCCGGTGCCGGTCGGATCGCCGCCCTGGATCATGAAACCGTCGATCACCCGGTGGAAGATCGAGCCGTCGTAGAACGGGCCCTCCGAGCCACCCGACGCATTGGTCGTGGTGTAGTCCTTGGTTCCCTGGGCGAGTCCGACGAAGTTGGCCACGGTCACGGGCGCGTGATTACCGAACAGGGCGATCCGGATGTCGCCTTCGGAGGTGTGCAGAGTCGCGTGGGCGGTAGCGTTGGAGTTGGTCACACCGCCATTCTGCCATTTCGGCGGATGCGTCCGGTCGGGCTTTCCGAATCGGACGAACCGGCGGTGCACACTGTCACACGTCCGCCGAAAGGATTCCGCCACGATGGCTACCCCACTGCTCGACGACGTCCAGGCCACCGACGAGTCGTCGCACGCCCCCACCAACGCCCAGCGCGTCGCGACCGGCTTCGG
This sequence comes from Tsukamurella strandjordii, assembly GCF_039525985.1. Taxonomy (NCBI): domain Bacteria; kingdom Bacillati; phylum Actinomycetota; class Actinomycetes; order Mycobacteriales; family Tsukamurellaceae; genus Tsukamurella; species Tsukamurella strandjordii. Next base: position 168,402 of record NZ_BAAAII010000008.1, read on the forward strand.
TCAGAGCTTCACCGGCCCGCTCAACATCGCCCGCGGGCTCACCGGGATCGGTCTGTCGATCGCCACCCGCGTACTCACCACGTTCTTCTCCGTCACCCGTAAGACCATCGCCCTGGCGCTGGCCAAGAAGGTGGTCCGCAAGGTCCGCTCGTCCGACGAGGCGCCGCTCGCGCTGGTCGACGATGCGGCACCGTCGGGCACCGCGAAGGGCGGCGCACGCAAGCCGCTCCTGATCACCCTCGTGGTGGCGCTGGTGCTGGCCGTGGGCGGCACCGCGTTCAAGCTGCTGCGCACCCCGAAGGCCCCGCCGATCGCCGCCGAGCCGCCGCGGGTGCGTCCGGCCAGTGGCGCCACGGGCGACAGCGCCCCGATCGCCGAGGAGGAGCCGGCGGTGGTGGCGGTCGACGAGGATCCGCGCAAGATCGGCGAGTAGCCCGATCCGGTCGGCGGCGCGGTGGTCTCTAGCCGCGCCAGCCGACGGGTTGGTGCGCCTGGATGCCGAGCAGCACCCAGGCCAGCGCGATCACCAGGAAGAGCCCGTCGATGCCGCCGGGCCCGCCCCGGTAGAAGGCCACCCCGGCCACGATGAGGAAGAACACCGCGACCACCCAGCAGAGAACGCAACGGCGGGTCATACCCACGAGGGTAGACCCGCCGTTGCGGTTTCGCGGTGCGCTACGCGGTCAGGCCGCGACAGCCTCCGGGGCGCGGCTGCGCGACAGCGTGAGCCGGTTGATCAGCTCACCGCCGATCAGTCCGATGGCGCCCCACAGGATCGCCTGCGCCAGGAACGAGTAGGTGCGGAACCAGTACAGATCGTCGGCGGGGAAGTCCTTGGCGGACAGGGGCGCCGGCAGCACCAGGAAGGCCAGCACGGAGCCGGCCACGATGATCGCGCCGCCGATGAGGGCCGACTCCCAGCCCCCGTACTTCGGGGTCAGTGCGAGGCCCACCACCCACGCCGTGGCCACCAGTGCCAGGGCGATGGCCACCATCAGCAGGTAGGTGCCGGTGCGTTCGCCGATGGAGTCGGGATCGCCCACGCCGGGCGGGTTGGGCGGGTACTTCAGGTACGGGATCAGGTAGAAGCCCGCGAACAGCGAACCGGCCACGGCGAGCGCCAGGGCGCGTGGGCTCCACTGCGGGAGCTTGGGCGCCGCCACGCAGTAGGCCACCGCGAAGAGCACGCCCATCGCGATGCCGAAGACGATGATGCCCGCGCCCAGACCGAAGTTCTCCTGGACGGCCCGGCTGTAGACCTCAGTGGAATCCATCGTCATGCCGGGCATCGAGGCGTGCTCCGCGGCGTCGGCGGCGTCCTGCCGTGCAATGGCGCGGCGGATGATGGGTTCCACCAGGAACCGGGCCACGAGGAAGGCGAGCAGCCCTCCGATCGCCCCGGCGAGTGCGCCGCGGGCGATGACCTTCTTCTCCATGGGTTCTCCCCCGTCAGTGGCAGGGGAAGCCCAGGAAGTGCCGGGCGTCGTGGAAGAACTCGTGGATGTGGGTGTCGTTCCCGAACACCGAGACGGCGCCCTGGTCGATGCCGATGAAGTAGTACGCCAGCGCGGCGAGGACGGTGGCCGCGGTGAGCCAGACGGCCCGCCGCGAGATGCCCAGGGAGAGATCGCCCGCGTGCGCGGTGCTCAGATTCGCCATGACGGTGGCTCCTTCGTCCGGGGTTTCGCGCCCGGATAGTGAATACGGTGTGCCGGAGCGGGTCTGGCTTCACAGTGGCGCGACCGCTCCCCGAGGGATTCCGCCTCCGGCCGACGAAGCATATCCCCGGCCCTGTTCCCCCGCGACCGATCATCGCTCCGGTGCCCGAATCGTTCCGGATCACCGCAGGTGAGAGGCCGACTACCAAGGTTGTCTAAGGTATGAGGCGGTGGCGACCGGAGTCGGGTATCTTCCCATCACCCACTACGTCATCGCAAAGCCCAGAAGGTATCCAGTGACTCCCCAGCGCAGCCTCCGCCGCACCTCGCTCCTCGCCGCCTCGCTCGCCACCGCGGGCGCTCTCACGTTCGGGACGGCCGCACCGTCCGGAGCCACCACCGCACCGGCACCCGCACCCGTCATCGACCTGCTGGTGCTGTACACCCCCGAAGCCCTCAAGGCGCGCGGCGGCAAGGAACAGCTCGCCCAGGCGGTCGAGCGCGGCATCGCCTCCATGAACGATGCCCTCAGCCGCAGCCGCATTCCCGGAACCATCCGTGTCATCGGTCTCGAGGAAACTCCGGTTCCGGAATCGAAGGTGGGCCGCAGCAGGACCGGTTTCGACTGGATAGCCGGGTACGGCCCAGGCGTCCGAAACATCTACGACGCCGACTTGGTCTCCGTTGTCGTCACAGGCGGCGAAGGCATCGCCAGTAGTCCGTACGTGCCTATTGCCAACGTGAACGGCGCCGAGGCCTGGAGTGTGGTCGGAAACGACTGGCTCGAACCCGTTCCCGGCGGGGGCGAGGCCGGGGTGTTCGCACATGAGCTCGGACACAACCTCGGCGCCACGCACGACTGGGGCACTACCCCGGATACCCGCGGTGCGAATTCCCAGCGACACGGTTACGTGAACCCCAATGGTCTCATCGACATCATGGCGTACACCACGTCGCCGCTCTGCGCCCCGAACAGGTGCAACCGACAGCCCTACTACTCGAACCCCGATGTCACCGTCGGCGGCCTGCCCTTCGGCCAGCGTGGAGGCACCAAGCCCTCCGATATCGCCTCCGTCTTCACCAAGACGATCCCGGTGGTCGCCGGCTACCGCACCGCGACCATGGTGCAGTTCCAGTACAACGAGGACAACGCGGCCCGGCCGAGTCTCTTCGATCCGCTGGGGGCACTGAATCGCCTTGCGGCGCAGCGCTACCTGCCCGGCACGTACCGGTCGGCCCGGATCGAGAACGCCCCCTCGGCTGCCCGCGCCGGGTACACGCCCGCGGAGGTGGACGCGGCTGTGAAGGCCGCGAAGGCCTCCTGCACGGCGGCCACGAACTGCGAGACCCGCGACGGTGCGCGGTACGTGACACTGCCCGCGAAGATCCTCCCGATCATGCTGCCGCTGCTCGACTTCGGCTCCGCCACCGGAACGCTCGCCTTCGTCCGGCCCCTGGTCGACCTCACCTCGCCGCTGCTGCGGGTGCTCCTGGACCCGGCCCGCGGCACCGCGCTCGCTCCCGCCGACCTGATCTCCCGGCTGTCCAACGCGGTGGGTGAGGGCGTGCGCGCCGCCTCGACGGGGACCGGCGAGGGCTCCCGCTACCTCGCGCCGGCCACCCGTTCCGGCGACACCGTGCGGTCCGTCTCCGGCGACAGCGCCCCCGTCGGCACGCAGGCCGGTGCCACCGCGGCCCTCGTGCGCGATACCGCCTCCACCGCCTCGTCGACGGTGAGCCCGGTGACCGCCGCTCCGTCCACGCAGACCCCGAAGGCCTCCACTGCCACGTCGGAGACGGCGAAGCCCGCGTCTTCGTCGGGTGCATCGAAGACCTCGGAGCCCTCGGAGGCGGCGGCTGCGACCGGTTCGTCGACCGCATCCACCTCGGCCTCCGGGACCACGTCCGGCAGCACGGCGAAGTCCGGGGCGAGCACGGCCGAGAAGACGACCGCGGAGAAGACGACCGCGGACAAGGCGGCGTCGGGAAGCAGCACGGCGTCGACCGATCCGTCCGGATCGGCCTCGTCGAGCGACAAGGCCGGCGCCTCCTCCGCGAACTGACCACGGGCGGCCTCCACCGCGGTCGGGTACCTTGAATCAGGTATTCGCTATCGCAACGTGTGGAGGTCCCCGATGTCATTCCGTCCCCGGGCGCGCCGCGTCCCCGTCGTGCTGGCCGGCCTGCTCGCCCTCGGCACCGTCTCCCCCGCCGTCACCGTCGCCGCTCCCACGGCGCCCGTGATCGACCTTCTCGTCCTCTACACCCCCGAGGTGCTCAAGGCCCGGGGCGGCGAGGCGCAGGTGAAGGCGGCGGTGGAGACCGGGGCCTCCGCCATGAACGGCGCCCTGGTGCGCAGCGGCATCGCGGGCTCGGTGCGGGTGGTCGGGGTCGAGCAGACCTCGGTACCGCAGGCGCAGACGGGGCGCGCCGGCGCCGGCATCACCTGGCTGAAGAAGAACGCCGGCGGGCTGCGCGACAGCTACCGGGCCGATCTGGTGTCCCTGGTGGTGACCGGCGGCGAGGGGATGGCCAGCAACCCATCGCTGCCCGTCACCGCCGCCAGCTCCTCGCAGGCGTGGAGTGTGGTGGGCAACGATTGGCTGGAGCCGGATCTCAAGCGCGGCGAGGCCGGAGTCTTCGCCCACGAGCTGGGCCACAACCTCGGCGCCATGCACGATTGGGGCACCAATCCCGGTGCGGGCGGGGCGAACCCCGAGCGGCACGGTTTCGCCGACTCCACCGGCCGGGTGGACATCATGGCCTACAACACCTCCTCGCTGTGCAAACCCAGCAGGTGCAGCCGCCAGCCCTACTACTCGAACCCCGATATCACCGTGGGCGGCAAGCCCTTCGGCCAGCGCGGCGGCGATAGGCCCTCGGACATCGCCTCCGTCTTCGCGAAGACGATGCCCGTGGTGGCCGGGTACCGCTAGGAGGCGGTCGGCATCAGCCGGCCCAGCAGGTCGGACAGGGTGACCACGGCGGTGGCACCGTCGGCGCGTTGCACAACCACCAGGTGCGTGCGGGAATCCCGCATGGAACCCAGTGCGGCGTAGGCGGGTTCGTCGGCGGTCAGGAAGAGCACGGGGCGCATCAGGTCCGTGGCGCGTGCCTCATCGGGGACCTGTAGGCAGTCGCGCACGTGGACCATGCCGAGCACCGCGGCACCGTCGTCGATCAGCAGCCGCAGGTGGCCGGTGCGATCGGCCTCGGCACGCACCTGCGCCGGCGTCGCGGACGGCGCCACGCTGGACGGCGGCACGTCCCACCGGGCGATGTCGCCGAGCGTGAGCGCCTCCAGTTCCAGTGCGCTGGTCAGGTGTCCGGAGTACTGCGCGTCGAGCGCGCCCACGGTGGCCGAGTGCTGGACCAGCTGCCGCAGCGCGGCGGGGTCCTGCCCCGATTCCACCTCGTTGACCGGTGTCACGCCCACGCGGCGCAGGCAGGCGTTCGCGGCGTTGTTGAGCACTACGAGAAGCGGGCGGGTCACGGTCATGAAGGCGCGCATGGGCAGCGCGAGCAGCACCGCCGACCGCTCGGGGTGGGCGATGGCCCATGATTTCGGCGCCATCTCGCCCACCACCAGGTGCAGGAAGGTCACGATGAACAGCGCCAGCAGGAAGGCGCCCACATCGGCTGTCCACGTGGGTATTCCGGTGCTCTCCAGCACGGGTGTGAGCCAGGAGTCCACGGCGGGTTTGGTGATCGCGCCCAGCGCCAGGGTGCACACCGTGATGCCCAGCTGCGATCCAGCGAGCAGCAGCGAGAGCTCCTGCGAGCTGCGCAGCGCCGCGCGCGCGGACCGGCTGGATGAGGCGGCGTCCTCCAGGCGGTGCCTGCGCACCGCGATCAGTGAGAACTCCACCGCCACGAAGAAGGCGCTGGCCGCGATCAGCGCGGCCGTGATCGCCACGATCACCCAGGGGTTATCCATTGGTGGCCTCCTCGGTGCGCACGGTCAGGTGCACGGTCTCCGGGACACGCCGGTCGACGGTGCGCACCTCGGCCCGCAGGATCCGTTGCGGTGGAGCGTCATCGAGCAGTGTCGCGGGTTCGGGCACCACCGGTAGGTCGACGGTGTCGCCGGGCTCGGGCAGGGCGCCGAGGTGGGCGATCACGGCGCCGCCGACGGTCTCGTAGTCGCCGGGTTCCAGATCGAGGTCGAGGAGGCGTTCGAGTTCGTCGATGTGCAGGTCGCCCCGCACGAGCCAGCCCTCGCCGTCGGGGACGACCGGGTCCGCTGCACCGTTGTCGTCGTGTTCGTCGTCGATCTCGCCGACCAGTTCCTCGGCGATGTCCTCCACGGTGACCACGCCGTCGAAGCCGCCGTACTCGTCGATCACCAAGGCCATCTCCTGCCCGGCGTCGGCGAGCTGCGCCACCACGGCGGGCAGGGGCAGGGAGCCGGGGACGACCACGGCGGGGCGGCAGCGGGTCGCGGCGGTGCCGGAGCTGTCGGAGAGCAGATCGTGCAGCGTGATCACGCCGATCAGATCGTCGGCGGTGGCACCCACCACGGGGTAGCGGGTGTGCCCGGTGGCCATCCGGTCGAGCACGGACCGCGCGGGTTCACCGGCCGCCACCACGTCGACCCGCGAGCGCGGGATCATCGCGTGTTCGGCGGTGTGCGTGGGGAAGTCGAGGATCCGGTCGAGCAGCGTGGACAGTTCGCGGGGCAGCTCGCCGGCGTCGCGTGATGCCGCCACGATGTGTTCGAGGTCGCGCGGTGTGGCCGAATGCTCCACGTCGTGCACCGGTTCGATGCGGACCGCCCGCAGCAGCAGGTTCGAGGCCCGGTCGAAGAACCGGATGAGCCAGCCGAAGACGCGCAGGTACACGGTGGTCGACAGGGCCAGTTGCAGCGCAACGGGTTCCGGCCGGGAGATGGCGAGATTCTTGGGGAAGAGCTCGCCGAAGACCATCTGCGCCACGGTCGAGAAGCCGACGGCCGCCACGGCACCGATCGCGATGCCGACGGCGGTGGGCATGCCCACGCCGCCGAGCAGGGTGCCCAGGCCCTGGCCGATGAGCGGTTCCGCGACGTAGCCGACGAGCAGGCCCGTCACGGTGATGCCGAGCTGGGCTCCGGAGAGCATGAAGGAGGTCCGCCGCGTGACGGACAGTGCGCGGGCCGCCGCGGGATCGCCGCCCTCGGCGCGCGCTTTCAGGCGCGACCGATCGACGGCCATGTAGGCGAATTCCTGGGCGACGAAGTAGCCGGTGAAGGCGGTGATGAGCAGCACCACCGCGATTCCCGCGAGGATGCCGAGTGCCGCTAGCACGGGGTGTCACACCCCCGCTGTGCACGATCAATGACCGGGTGGGCCAGGTCGGGTCTTCGGCGTTTGCGCGAGGCGCGTCTCATCATTCCTTCGGGGTCGTCGATGCCGTACCTCACCCAGAATAGGGCAAAACTCCCTTCGCCTCGGCAATGATTCAGTCTTCGAGCGACTGCTTCGCGTCGTGCCGCTCCGCGGGCTGGAGGAAGTCGGTCAGGTGGAAGGCGTTTCCTACCAGCAGGATCCCCACCAGCATCGCGAACCCGAGGCCGATCGCGGGGTTGAACCCCACCGCCCCGCCCGCCCCGGCCCACAGCGCCACGACGATCCTCGCCACATCCCACACGGTCATTCGGCACGCCCGCTTTCCATGGAAACAGCTGTGCCGGGCATCGACTCCCCGTCGATGCCCGGCACAGTGGTGGTCTTAGCGTGCGGCGATCAAGCTGCGCTCGGCGGCCTCGGCCTGCGCCTGACGATCCGGCGCCTCGACCGGGACGGCGGAGAGGTAGTAGGTCTGCGGCGTGGTGTCCACGACGATCACGCGCAGCCGGTCGGCGCGCACGGGCGCACCGTCGAACTGCACCTCGGCGAGGGCGCGCGTGGCGGGGACCCCGGAGATGGTGGTGGGCGTGACCTGCACTCCCACGACACGGCCCTTGAGACCCTTGTAGCCGTCGGACTCCAGGCTGCGGGTCACGATGGTGCGAGCCACGGCCTCCGACGACTGCCCCTTGACCAGCGACGGGCCGAACTCGATCTGCGAGCCCCAGTTCTTGCCCGTGAGCTGCGCGCCGGCGACGACGGTGCCGTCGGCATCGGGCGCCATGATCTCCCAGCCCGGCAGGGCGGCGCGATCGAGCGACAGCGGCCCTGCGACGACGCGGGCCGGATCGGCCGCGGCCGGGGCGGCGGTCACGGTGGCGATGGACGCACCGGCGACGACGGTGGCCACGAGGGTACGGGCGGTTCGAGAGGTAAGTGCGATCATGAATACCATGATTCCATATCAGTAAACTTTGTGCATTTTGCGGCATCCGGGTGTGACGAGGATCGAGCCGCTCAGATGTCGAGTAGCAGCGCCCGGTGGTCGGAAACCTCCGGGTTCGCGACGATCTCGAAGCCGCGGACCGCGCTCTCGTCGGAGACGAGCAGGTAGCTGGCGCTGCGGATCGGCTTGCGATACCGCGAGGCGCGGGTGTCGGCCGTGCCGACGAGATCGGTCATCCCGGCGGCGCGGAGCAGCGTGAAGGTCTCGCTGTGCGGGAGCAGGTTCAGGTCGCCACAGAGGACGACGAGGTCGCTGGCCACGCTCGCGTCGCGAACGGCGTCGGCGAGGCGACGGGCCTGGTCCATCCGGGCCGGCGTGTCCTGTTTACCGGCGGGGTCGCACAGGCCGTGCGCCTGAATCACGGCCACCGTGCGGCCCGCGGCACGGTCGCGGACCGTCACAGTGGTCGAGCACGATCTGCATCCGCACGAGCTACGCCCTACTGCTGCGAACCTCGCGAGTTGTCGGGGCGAACGCGAAGTCTGTCAGCTCGATGCTGGAGCGCGGGCGGGCATCGATCACCCTCGGCCCGCTAGTCCTCGGGCCCTTGGCCGTCGCCCGAAATCCTTTTCACGGGGCGCGCCTGACCATGCGGTCACTGTGGACGGTGCGTGTCAGAGCGGAACCGACCAGTCCGGCGCAGCGCTACAGTGCGACGGTGGATTCTTCTTGGCCGCGCCCGAGCGTGCGCATCTCGGCGCTCATCCGGCTGGTCGCGGAGCACATGCTCGCCGCGGCCGACAAGGCTGCGGAGGAGGTGACGGCCGCCGCGCACGAGTCGGCGGAATACCGCGCTCTGCTCGATGACCCGCAACTGGTCGACGCGGACCGGCGAATGAACCGGACCAACATGCTCCACTGGCTGTCCGCGAACATCCAGGAGCCGGGAATGCGGGTTGCGCCGAGCATGGATCCGGAGATCCTGCAGTTCGCGCGGGACGTTGTGCGCCGCGGGCTGGATCTGCACGACCTGGGTTCCTGGCGCGGCGCGCAGCACGGGGCGTGGTCGATGTGGGTCGACGGCTGCTTCGCAGCCACCACCGACCTCGACGAGCTCCGGGACCTTATGAAGGTTTCCGAGCGCTCGATGGCGACATTCATCGACGACTCGATCGCCGCGCTCGACGAATTCGTGGACCAGGAGCGCGCCGTTCTCGCCAAGGGCGCGAACGCCGAACGGCACGCCACGGTCCAGCTGCTGCTCGAAGGTGCGCCGATCGGTCGCGCCCGCGCGGAATCGCGCCTCGGCTACGCGCTGACGGGAAACCACGTGGCCGCGATCATCTGGAGCGATTCGGCGGAAGAGGCGGCGGGCCTCGATACCGTGGCGGAGGCGGTGATGCGGATGTGCGGCGCCGGGCGTCGGCTCACGCTCAACGCCAGCACCACCGCCCTGTGGGTGTGGGTCCCGGCACACGTGGTCCCGCCGACCGAGGTCGCCGAACAGATCGTCGCGGACACCCCGGGGATCCACCTCGCGTTCGGGCGCCCGGGCCAGGACCTCGAAGGTTTCCGCCGCAGCCACCTCGACGCGGCGTCCACGCAGCGCATGCTGGCCCGACTCGGCTCGAACCGCCCAGTCGTGCGCTCCGAGGACGTCGCCCTGGTCTCGGTGCTCACCGCCGACATGGCCCAGGCCGATCAATTCGTCGCGGACACGCTGGGCGACCTCGCCACCGCCGACACGGCGCTGCGCGAGACCGTGCTCACCTACATCCAGGAGCGGTTCAACGGCTCCGCCGCCGCCGAGCGCCTATTCACCCACAGGAACACCGTCGAGCGGAGGCTGGCGCGAGCCGACCAACTCCTACCCGTGCCGCTCGCCGAGAACGCCGCGAGCGTCGTCGCCGCGCTCATGCTCGTGCAGCTGCGCGACTGACACCCGCGGCGTCGCGACCGGGTTGTCTCGCCCAGGCTCACCCCGAGGCGACGATCCTCGCCTGGGCCGCGAACCCGAGATCGCCGAGGCCGGCGTCCACAGCGACGGTGAGGTTCTCGACGGCGGCGGTGAACACGCGGGCCCGGATGCCGGCTTCCGCCATGATGGCGGCGGCACCGTGGAGGCCCTGCGCGTACGTCGCGATGGTGGCCTGGTCGGTCGCGTAGTCGTCGCCGTCGATCGCGGCGGCGGCCCGGGCGGTCTCCGCCTGGATGGATCCGAACACCGCCGGCGTCAGGTTGTCGAGGAGCGACCGATCGACACCCTGCCCCAGCATGTAGGTCGCCGCCTCGACGTACGCGCTGATCGCGGGCACGAGGAACATGCCGACGAGTCCCGCGTTGAGGACGCTGGCCGTCCTGTCCTCCGGCGACACCCACATCGACATCGGTGTCAGGGCCCTGAGGGCCTGGCCGTTTGCGGCCCAGGCGGATTCGGATCCGGAGTAGAGGATCGCCGCCGCCTCGGTGCCGATGTCGGCGGGGTAGCCGAGGATCGATCCGTCCAGATAGTCGGTGCCGCGCCCGCGGGCCCACTCGCCGAACGCCTCGACCTCCACCGGAGTGCCACTGCCCACGTTGACGAGCGTGACGCCGGTCCAGTCCGGCACGTCCCGCAGGGCGGCGAGGGCATCGTCGTAGGTGGACAGGCAGGCCAGCACGAGCGGCGCGGCGGCGACGGCGGCGGCGACGTCCGGCACGGGGGTGATGGCCTCGCTCGCCAGCGCCTCGGCCTTGGCGTGGGTCCGGTTCCACACGGCGACATCGTGGCCGGCGCCGGCCAGTGTGCGTGCGAGTGCCGCACCCATCAGCCCGCAGCCGAGCACTGTGACGTCATGAGAGGTGTTCTTCTCCAAAGGTGTTCTCCTTCTCGTTCAGGTCCGGTCACGAGTCACATCGGCAGGTCCGGCGAGTCCATGCCGACCACCCGGTCTCCGCAGAACACCCGGATCGATTCCGCCGGGCCGTGTCCGCCGATCCCGGACGGGCCCCAGAAGCTCTGCGCGGAGTCGTCGCCGAGGTCTGCGACCTTCGCGCCGTTGACCCGCACCTCGCCGGACTTGATCCGTGCGCCGACGGCGATCGCGCGGCCGGTGTCGGTGCCGAAGACGTACGCGTCCAGGCCCGACGGGTGCGCGTTCGCGGCCCGCAGCGCCTCCTCCTCGGACTCCACGCCGTGCAGCGAGACGACCGGCCCGAAGAGTTCCGCCGTGGTGCGGTCGGGGTCGGAGCCGGTGGCGACGGTGGGGGATAGGAAGAATCCGGCCAGCGCGGGCAGCTCGCCCGGCTGGTCGATCTCGGCCCCGAGGGCGCGGAGGCCGTCGATCCGCTGCCGCAGCGTGCGGAAGTGCGGCTCGTTGGAGATCGGGCCGATGTCGGTGGCCTCGTCCAGCGAGTGCCCGATCCGCAGCTTTGCGATGCGCTCGCCTAGCGCCTCGCGGAGCGGTCGCACCAGGTGATGCGGCGCAAGCACCTTGCCGGGGCCCTCGCACCACTGGCCGTTGAGATTCGTCATGCCCGTGAGGATCCCGTCGGCGGTCACGTCGAGGTCGGCGTCGTCGAGGACGATCACGGGGTTGTTGCCGCCCAGCTCCAGCTGCAGGACCTTGAAGTCCTCCGCGGCCGCCCGGGCGATCGCCCGGCCCGCACCCGGGCCGCCCGTGAACGAGACCACCTGGACGCGGCGGTCACTCGTCAGCGCCGCGCCGATGTCGCCGGTGCCGTGCACGAGTTGGAGGGCACCGGCGGGCAGGCCGGCGTCGACGAAGCACTCAGCGATCACCTGCGCGCTGGCGGGCGCGTGCTCGGACGGTTTGAGCAGCACGGGGCAGCCGGCGGCGATCGCGCTCGCGACCTTGGCCGCCGGGATGAAGCTGGGGCCGTTCCAGGGAGTGAGGATCGCCGCGGGGCCCCACGGGATCCGGTGCAGCCGCACATCGCGGCCGCCCGCAGGGAGAGCGGTGACCCGGGCGATGTTCCGCGCCTCGGCGGCCGCGCCGCGCAGGCGGTGGGGGAGGAAAGCCGCGAGCTTGCGGGTGACGCCGATCGCCGTGCCGCTGGTGAGCGCGTCGACCCGCGCGATCTCCTCGAGCCGCTGCTCGACGAATCCCGCGGCCCGCTCCAGCGCCTCGGCGCGTTCGATCCGGAATTCGTCGGCGGTGAAGTCCGTCGCGTCGTAGACGCGCTGCGCAAGGACCAGCGCCCGGTCCAGATCGGCGTGGGTGGTGGTCACCGTGCGGTGCACGGGCTCACCGGTGTTCGGGTCGACGTTCCAGGTGTCGAGCGTCTCGCACTCGACCCATTCCCCGGCGATATAGCTGCGGGGCTGGGCGAGGGTGGTGGTGGTTTCGGTGGTCATCGGGTCGCCTCGGTCTCGGAAGTGGTGGGCATGGCGACGACGATCCGCGTGACGTCGCCGGATTTCATGGCCTCGAAGCCTTCGTTGATCTCGTCGAACGGGATGACGTCCGTGACCATCTCGTCGAGGAGCAGGCGGCCCTGCTGGTACAGGCGGGCGAACTGCCCGATGTCCTCGCGTGCCTGGCCGGAGCCCATGTACGAGCCGATCAGTCGCTTCTCGCTGAAGAAGAAGTCGGAGGCGGGGACGGGCACGTCGGTGCCGTCGGGTGCGATGCCCACCAGGCACGCGGTGCCGGTGGCCCGCACGATCGCGAGCGCGGTCGCGGCGGTGCGCGCCGAGCCCACGGCCTCGAACGCGTAATCCACGCCGTCGCCGAGCAGTTCGGTGATGTCGGCTCGCACGTCGCCCGCACCGTTGATGGTGTGGGTGGCGCCGTACTCGTGCGCGGCCTTGAGCCGGGCGTCGTCGAGGTCGATGCCGACGATCGCGGACGCGCCGGCCAGCCGCGCGCCCTGGATGATGGCCGAACCGACTCCGCCGCAGCCGATCACCGCGACGGTGGAGCCCGGGCGCACCTGCGCTCCGCGGAACACCGCGCCGACGCCGGTCACGATGCAGCAGGACAGCAGGCAACCGACGCGGGTCGGCACATCGTCGGGCAGCTTCACCGCGGCGTTCGCGCGGAGCAGGATGTGCTCGGAGAACGCGCCCACGTCGCCGAGGCGGGCGACGGGCGTCCCGTCGGGCAGCGAGTACGCGGGCCGGGGGCGGCGGCGGATCTCCGCCTGCCGCTGGCACTGGGTGGAGCGGCCGGCGTTGCAGTTCGCGCACTGCCCGCAGGACGGGGTCAGTGCGCCGGTCACGCGGTCGCCGGGCTTCAGGTCGGTGACGGCGGAGCCGACCGACTCGACGACGCCGGCGACCTCGTGCCCGACGACGACCGGGACCTCGGATTCGACGGTGCCGGTCATGTAGTGCAGGTCGCTGTGGCACAGGCCCACGTGGGTGACGGCGACGCGGACCTCGTTCGGCTCGGGATCGTCGACGTGGATGTCGGTCAGGTGCAGGGGCCGTCCCACCTCGGTGAGCACGGCGGCGCGGGTGGTGATCATCGGTTCGCTCCGTTCGTGGCGGCGGGTGTGCGTGCGTCCCAGAAGCTCTGGACGCCGGCGGTGAGCGCGCCGCTGTTCCAGGACTCGTCGGCCGCCGCGTCCTCGCGCTCGAAGGCGCGCTCGATCTCCTCGATCGACGGCCGCAGCAGCTCGAGGTGCAGGGCGGTGTTGTTGACGCCCTCGGGGGTCCACGCGAGCACGGTGTCGATGGCGCGATCCAGCAAAGCTTCCGGTTCGACGATCTCGTCGAGCAGGCCGATCTCCAGCGCCTCGTCGGCGCCGACGCGTTCGGAGGCCAGGACCATCCGCATCGCGTGGCCGCGGACGATGCGGGGCAGCAGGATGCTGGACGCGTTGGAGATGGTCAGGCCGCGTCCGTTCTCGGGCTGGTAGTACTCCGTCTGCGGGGTGCCGAGCCGGGCGTCGCAGCACAGGGTGATCTCCGACGCACCGCCCACGGCGATGCCGTTGATCGCCGCGATCACGGGCACCCGGGTCTCGATCACGGCGCGGGTCACGTCGTGGAAGCTCTCGAAGCTCTCCCGCATCTCCTCGAACGACGTGGGCGCGGCGGCGAGATCCTCTCCTGCGCTGAACGCGCGCCCGGTGCCGGTGAGCACGATGCCCCTGGCCTCGTCGCCGGCGCCGTACTCGCGGATCAGCGCGGACAGGCGCCGGCGCATCGGCGCGGTCAGCGCGTTCAGCTTCTCGGGGCGGCGCAGCGTGATGACGGCGACCTCCCGGGTCACCTCGACGAGCACGTGCTCGGTCGCCTGGTCGGTGCTTTCCACCTGGTTCTCCTTGTTCGACGGTGCCGGCGCGCGCAGGTCATGGACGGTGCCGGGGGCCTGCGCGGCGCGGGCCTTGAGCGCGGGTTTGGACACCCGCTCGGACGGGGTGCGCGGGAAGTCCGCGACGAATTCGACGTAGCGCGGCACCTTGAAGCGGGCGAGGCGCTCCGCGACGCGGGAGGCGATCGCCTCGGCGGTCGAGCGGTCCGCGGGGACGCCCGCCGCGAGCTGGACGAAGGCCTTGACCTCCTCGCCGAGCACGTCGTCGGGTTCGGCGACCACGGCGGTCGCGACCACCTCGTCGTCGCGCTCGAGCGCGGCCTCCACCTCCGCGGCGGCCACGTTCTCCCCGCCGCGCCGCACCATGTCCTTGAGGCGGCCGACGAGGCGGATCCCGCCGTGCTCGTCTTTGACCGCCAGGTCGCCGGTGTGCAGTCGCCCGTCGCGCAGCGTGCGCGCGGTCTCTTGGGGGCGGTTCCAGTAGCCGAGCATCATCGGCGCGCCGGCCACGGTCAGCTCGCCCGGTGTCCCGGCCGGGACCTCGGCGCCGTCGGCGTCGACGATCCGGACCTGCTTGGTGGGCACGGGATATCCGAGGGTTCCGCTGCCGACGGCCGCGGCGTCGTCGAACGGACTGAACAGGTCGATCCCGCTCTCCGTCATGCCGTACACCTCGCGCCAGGGCGCGCCCCAGCGCTCCTCCAGCGCAGCGTGCAGCGCCACAGGGATCGCGGAGCAGAACACGCCGCGCAGCCGGTTGTCCCGATCCTCCGGTACCGCAGGCTGTTTGAACAGCAACGTGGGCATCGAGCCGAGGACGTAGCAGAAGGTGGCGCCGTGGCGGCGCACATCGCGCATGAAGCCGGATGCCGAGAACTTCGGCAGCACCACCAGCGGAGCGCCGGTCGTCAACGCCAGCACGGTGTTCCACTGCGGGTCCATGTAGGAGAAGGGCTGGGCCGTCAGCAGCACGTCGTCGGGACCGAGGCTGGCGGCTCCGGCGCAGGTCCAGCCGATCCGGGTCCAGTAGTCGTGCGTGAGCATGCACGCCTTCGGGAAACCGGTGGTGCCCGAGGTGTACTGCAGGTTCGCGAGGGTGTCCGGGCGGATCTCGACCTCCGGGGGCGTGGCCGGGAATCCGGAATCCGCGGTCTCCGCGATGTCGACGACGCCGACGCCGGCCAGCGCGTCATCGCTCGTGATCACCTCGCGCACCAGCGGCAGGTGATCGGCATCGGTCACGATCACGCGGGTGCCGGAGTCCTCCAGCACGAACCGCAGGTCGGCCTCGCGGTAGGCGGAGTTGACGGGCACGGCGACAGCGCCTGCCTTGAGCACGGCGAACCAGGTGAGCGGCCAGCCCGCGACGTTCGGCAGCATGATCGCGACGCGGTCGCCCGGGGCGATGCCGTGGTCCTCGATCAGCAGGTGCGCGAGCCGCGATGACGCCGCGTCGGCCTGCTCGTACGTCCAGGACTCGTCGCCGAACCGCAGCAGCTCCGCGCTCGGTGTGCGGGCGGCGCCGTCGGCCAGAAGTCCGGTGACGGTGCCGATCCGCGGGGCGTCGCGGAGCTCGCTCGGCTCGACGACGACCCGCCGTCCGGTGTCTTCGGTGTGCGATGTGGTGGTCACTGCCAGGCCTCCTGTCGGCTCTTCGATTCGTCGACGATCCAGCTCATCGCCGGGTCGTCGCTGTCCATCCATTCGGGGTGCCACTGCACGCCGAGGATCGGAGCGCCGGGCATCTCGACGGCCTCGACGACGCCGTCGGACGTCCGCCCCGTAACGATCAGGCCGTCGCCGCACCGGTCCACGGCCTGGTGGTGCCACGAGTTCGTCGTCATGCTGGGGCCGAAGACCCGCGCGGCGGTCGAGCCGGGCTCGAACCGCACCACGTGGACGGCGTCGCCGTCGGTGGGCGCGGACTGCGGGGACAGGTGCGGGATCGGCCCCGCGGGAAGGTCTTCGATCAACGTGCCCCCGAGCGCGGTGTTGAGCACCTGCAGGCCGCGGCACACTCCCAGCACGGGGATCCCGCGGTCTAAAGCCGCACGGGTGAGGGCGAACTCGTACTCGTCGCGTTCCGGATCGTGCGCATTGGTGTCGGTCCGCGGGTCCACGCCGCGGACGACGGAGGCGTCGCCGCCCCAGCGGTCGGGGTGCACGTCCTGCCCGCCGGTGATCACCACGCCCGACAGCCACTCGCAGGCGTCATCGGGGTCCGCGTCGTAGGGCAGGTGCACGGGCATGCCGCCGGCTTGCGCGATGCGGGTCGCGAAGGCGGACATGAACGAGTCCATGCACGCCTTGCCGTAGCGGGGGTCGGATCCGGCGATCAGGCTCAGTTCGAAACGGCGGCCGGTGATCCCGATGAGTGGCCGGCGGCTCATGAGAACTCGAAGTAGCGTCGAGACTCCCACTCGGAGAGATCCACGTACGGGTCGCCGCCGGTGGTGTGGAATTGCATCCATTCCCAGCGGCGCGAGGCGGTCCAGAAGTCGACGAACTCGTCGCCGAGGTACTCGCGGAGGATCTCGTCCGCGTCGAGCGCGTCGATCGCCTTGGTCATCGAGTCGGGGATCCGCGCGACGCCGCAGTCGTCGGGTAGGCACCAGGCCATGTCGTCGACCTGCGGTGGGGGTGTCATCTTCTTCTCGATGCCGGCGACGACACCGGCGAGGACGCCTGCGAGGGCGTAGTAGGGGTTCACGTCCGATCCGGGAACGCGGTATTCGAGCCGGGAGTATTTCGGGTGGCCGGCGATGGCGCGCAGCGCTGCGGTCTTGTTGTTCACGCCCCAGCTGATCGTGGTGGGCGGACCCGAGACGTCGACCAGTCGGCGGTAGGAAGTGATCTGCGGCAGTGCCAGCAGGGTGTTGCCGGCCATCGTCGCCATGAGTCCGCCGACGGCCTGCAGCATCGTCTCCGATGGCCCGTCGGGGGCGTAGAACTGGTTCTCGCCGTCGCGCTGCAGCGAGATGTTGATGTGTGCGCCCTGTCCGAAGCCGGCGGTCGGCTTGGCCATGAAGGTCACCGAGCGGCCCTTCTCGCAGGCGATCTCGCGCATCACCTGCTTGGTGCGCACCCACGAGTCGGCGAGCGTGAGCGGATCGGTGGGCGCGATGTTGAGCTCGGTCTGGCCGGGCGCAGCTTCGTCGGTCCATGCCTCCCAGACGATGCCCAGCTCGTCGAGCCGGTCTGTGACGGCCTCCATGTAGTCGATCCAGTCCGCGGATCGGGCCAGGTTGTACGTGGCACCGGTCTCGCCGCCGAGGGCAGTGAGGTCGCGATAGCCGCGGGCGCGTGCCTCCTGGATGGACTCCTCGAACAAGGTGGTCTCGATCTCCACCGCGACGGTCGCGGTGTACCCCAGCGATCCGAGCCGGTCGATGAGGCGGCGCACCATGTTCCGGGGACAGATCGGAACGGGATTCCCGTCCTTCATCCAGAAGTCGCCGATCACGGAGTGCACGCCGGGCTTCCACTCGACGAGCGTGTTCATATCCGGGAGCAGGGAGATGTCGTAGAGGTTGCCGCGCCAGTCGGGATAGGCGTCGCCGAAGACAATGTCGGTACCCATGTCGATGGCGAACAGCACGTCGGCGAACGCGAAGCCGGATTCCTTGCCGGAGGCGAACTTCGCGGGGGTGACGTTCTTCCCCATGAAGCTGCCGTCGTGGTTGGTCGCCTCCACGCGGTAGGCCTTGGCCGCGCCGGGTGCACCGGCTCCGGACCGGGTGGGATCAGACATCGTAACGGGCCTTCCAGGAGGCAGCGGTCATGACCGACAGCTGCGCGAGAGAGCCCTGGACCCGCAGGCCGCGCTCCAGGGCGGTGAACAGGAAATCGGTACCGGTGAAGAATCCGGCCAGTGCGTCTGCGCTGCCGACGATGCGATAGGCGACGTCCCCGACGCCGAAACTCGCGTCGTGGTCGCCTTCGGTTCCGCGGGCGACCACGGTCAACACGTCGGGCATGCCGGGGATGGTGCGGGTCTGATCCCAGAAGCGGGCACCCGCCTCCTGCCAATCGGGCAGGGGGACATGCAGCGCGCGGACTACCGCATCGGCGAGGTCCGCATCGCCCTCGGCATCGACCTGCGCGCACCGGCTGTCGAGGTCGACGACCACGGTGGCGTCGACCGGGGCGAAGACACCTCCGGTAACGGCGACGACGCCGTCGGTGAAGGTGACGGTGGCGGCCTGCGGGGTCGAGTGGGAGCGGATGGCGACGGATCCGGAACCGCGGCCAAGCACGTCGGCCGCGTGGCCGGTCCCGTTCGCGTCCCGCAGGATCCGGCCGATGAGGCGAACGATCGGCGTCGCGTCGTCGTCGACCGAGATCCGGACTGCGTTCGCGACCCCGGCGGGGGGAAGGGTGGTTTCCATGACGGTTTCTACTTTCTGGAGGGGTGGCCGCTGTGCGTGGCCGGAGTCATTCGAGGGTCGCGTACACGTCCGGCCGGTTGCGGCGCAGCGCGAGCGCCCACAGGAGGCCGGCGATGAATGCGGCGGCCAGCACGGCGAGGAAGACGTCGGCGAGGGTGGCCGAGCCGATGAGTACGTCGAAGTTGCTCACGACCAGCACGAGGATCGCCCCGAGTGCGACCAGCGCGAGGACAGGAGCGACGGTGCCGCGCCACAGGCTCGTCGTCCGCTCCCGGAGGAAGTGCACGACGATCGCGGCCGAGGTGAGGGCCAGCAGAGAGATCAGTCCGAGCGTCCCCGCGCCGCCGAACCACGCGTACACCTGCGTGACGGGGTCGAGCCCGGCGACCGCGGTGACCGCGACGAGCACGCTGATCACCGCGGAGGTGAGCAGCGACGCGATGTGCGGCGAGCGGTGCTCGGGGTGCACCTCGCCGAGACGCCGCGGCAGCGCGTCCTGCCGGCCGAGGGCGAAAAGGTACCGCGAGACCACGTTGTGCGCGGTGAGGACACACGCGAAGAAGCTGGTGACCAGGAGCACCTGCACCCCGTCGTGCGCGACCTGCGAGACGTAGCGCGTCGCGAGCCCCGGCGCGAGGCCCTCGGGATCCTCCGCGGCGAGCTCGGCGGCGCGGGACACCCCGAGACCGTTGATCATCGCCCACGAGGAGAAGGCGTAGATCACGGCGATGAGGATCACCGCGACGTAGGTGGCGCGGGGAACGGTGCGGTCGGGATCCTTCGCCTCCGACCGGAACACCGCAGTCGCCTCGAAACCGACGAATCCGAAGACCGCGAACATGATCCCGGTGCCGGTGGCGCCGCTCGTGAACGCGCCCCAGGACAGCGGCTCGGCAGAGAGGCCGTCCGCGCCTCCGCGGAGCACGATCGCGAGGTCGACCAGCGCGACGATCCCGATCTCCGCGACCAGCAGCACACCGAGGACGCGCGCGCTCACCTCGACGTTGCGGTAGCCCAGGTAGCCGATCGCCGCGAGCCCGGCGGCGGAGAGGATCCACCACGGCACCGACACCCCGGTGAACGTGACGATCACGTTGCGGGCGGCGGCGCCGAGGTATCCGGTCACGGAGACCATCAGGACGGCGTAGGTGACCAGGGCGAGCGCTGCGGCGCCGAGTCCGACGGTGGTGCCGAGGCCGCGCTGGACGTACGAGTAGAAGGCGCCGGCGTTGCGGACCTCGGGGGTCATCGCGGAGTAGCCGACGGTGAACAGCACCAGTACGATCCCGACGATCACGAAGTCGACGGGAGTGCCGATGCCGTTGCCGGTGCCCAGCATGAGCGGGATCAGACCGGCGAACACCGTCAACGGCGCAGCGAACGCCACCACCATGAAAACGATCTGCGGCACACCGAGCGTCCGCTCAAGGCCGGTGCCGACGGGTGCCTGCACTTCGCGCTGCTGCGTCACGAGAGCACGTTCCCGCCGACCCGGGCGCCCGCGGCGGTGAGCACCTCCGAAGAGGCGCGCTCCGCTGCGCTGACGGCACCGTCGATGTAGCCCTGGTTCAGGACCGCCGTCTCCGTTCCGGCCCAATGGATCCGCCCGATGGGCCGGCGGTCCGCGTCGGTGTACTGGGTCAGCGATCCGGGCGCGCGGGAGCCGACGCAGCCGCTGATCCACTGCTCGTGGGTCCAGTCCTTCTCGAGGTACGCCGCCGGATTCGCCGCATCGGGCCCGAACAGGGTGGTGAGGTCGGCGAGGAAGGCGTCGCGGCGCGCCGCCGGATCGTCGAGGATCGCGTCGGACCAGTGCTGGCCGCAGCCCGCACCGGCAGTGCCGTGGAAGGTCATGAGGATGCCGACGCTCGCGTCCGGCGGCGAGTTGTCGACCACGTAGTTCGCGACCGGGAGGTCGGTCACGGCCTGGCCGTTCAACCCCTGCTCACGCCAGAACGGACGGTCGTACACCGCGAACAGCTTGTTCTCGGAACCGGAGCTCCACCGTCGCTGCAGCATGCTGCGCCGGGTCGGGAGATCGGGAGTGAACCGGATGCGGGTCGCGTCCGCCGGCGACATCGCGACGATCACGCGATCGGCGCGGACGTCGAGCCGCGCGGACCGCACGAGCACCCCGTCGGCGTCCTGGTGGACGGCGGACACGGGGGAGTCGAGCACCACGGCCGGCCCGAGCTCGGCCGCCATCCGGTCTGCGATCGCCGCCGTCCCGCCCACCACACGCGATTCCTGCGCGCCGTCGGTGATGTTGACGGCGTGGTCGATACCGCCGCCGCCCTTGATCCGTGCGAGCTGGACCAGCAGCGAGGTGCTGTGCAGGTCCTCCGCGTTGGTCACGGTGAAGGCCATCGTGAACATCTCCCTGGCCTCCGCGGTGAACGAGTGCTCGTCGATCCAGCGGCCGAAGGTGGTCGCGTCCCACTCCTGCGCCCGGCGCGCCGTCCACGGCGCTTCGAGGGGAATCGATTTCGCCATCCGCTCCAGCCGCAGCTGCAGCTGGGCGAAGTCCGCGATCGCGAGGGGACTCATCGGCGGGATGGTTCCGTCGTAGCGCTTGGACCGGCCGCGCCGGTGGTAGATCGACTTGCCGTCGAGGTAGGTCTTGAAGGTCGTGAGGCCCAGCTCGTCGATGAGGGCGAGGACGCGGTCCTGGCCGGGGCCGACCCACTGCCCGCCGCCCTCGGTGGTCACGCCGTCGGTCACCTGCAGGTTCATCGTGCGGCCGCCGACGCGGTCGCCGGCCTCGATCACCGCCACGGAACGTCCGGCCTGCTTGAGTCGCCTCGCCGCCGTCAGCCCGGAGATCCCGGCGCCGATCACCACGACGTCAACGGTGCGCTGCTCGGTCATACCGCCACCTTCTCGATGTGCGAGACGACATGGTCCGCGATGCGCAGGGCGAGCGCGTCGGGGAGGTGATGCCCCATGCCCGGGATCACGATGTGGCGGGCGTGCGGAATCGCGGCGGCCGTCGCATCGCCTCCCGACGGCGCCACGATGAGGTCGCGGTCGCCGTTGATCACCAAGGCGGGCGCGGTGATCCGGGCCAGCTCGGCGGTGCGGTCGCCCGAGGCGGCGATCGCCTGGATCTGCCGGGCCGTGCCGGCGACGCCGTCACCCGCGGTGCGGTTGAAGGTGGTGACGGCGTGCGCCGCCTCCTCGACCTCGTCGATCGGATACGCCGTGCCGGCGAGGTGCGCCGTCATCCGCAGGTGCGCCCGGACCGCACCCACCCGGTCGCGCGGGGGAGGGCTCGCGATGAGCGCCATCGTCGAAGCCGCGGGTTGCCCCACCTTCGGATTCCCGGTGGTGGAGTACAGCGATGTCAGCGACGCGGTCAGTTCGGGATACCGCGCGGCGACGGTCTGCGCGATCATCCCGCCCATCGACCGCCCCACGACGTGCGTGGGTCCCAGCCCGAGGTGCTCGATGAGCTGGGCCGCGTCGTCGGCCATGTCCGCCAGCGTGTACGCGTCGCGGCGCGCCTTGCCGAGCACCTGCTGCAGCGTGTTCGGCGGCGGTGTCGTCGCGTAGGTCGACCGGCCGCAGTCCCGGTTGTCCATGCGGATCACCAGGAATCCCGTGGCGGTCAGCGCGGAGACGAACCGGTCCGACCAGGTCGTGAGGTCCTCCGCGAGGCCGGCGATGAGCAGCACAGGCGGGGCGCCGACGTGGCCGTCCATCCGATAGCAGATGCGGGTTCCGCCCGGCAGGGGCGCGAACCTGTCTTCCGTGTTCTCAGGCACCGACGGCCTCCTTCTCCTCCGACGGTGCGCCGTCGTCGGCTGTGGAGCCGAAGACCAGGGCGTCGTCGAGCAGGGGGCCGCGGAGGATCTTCGCGTCCTGCTGGTAGGACATGGACTGCTGGAACAGGCCCGTGCCCTGCTTGGGGATGACGTCTTTGGCGCGCTGGGCGTAGCCGGAGCTCAGGTCCAGGATCGGCCGGCGCTCCATGGTGGGGTCGGCTTCGACGCGGACGCTGTCGTACCCGAAGGCGTCCATGTGCGTGACCAGGTCGCAGAAGTAGCGGGCGAGGATCCCGACCTTGAGCGTCCACGCGGACGTGGTGTAGCCGATCGAGATGGCCAGGTTGGGGATGCCCGAGAGCAGCGCGCCGCGGTAGGCCACCGTGTCCGGCAGGTTGACCGGGGTGCCGTCGACCTCGAGGTCGATGCCGCCGAGCATCCGCATGTTCAGGCCGGTCGCGGTGACGATCAGATCGGCGTCGAGATGCTCGCCCGATTCGAGCGCGATCCCGGTCTCGGTGAACCTGACGATCTTGTCGGTCGCGACGGAGGCTGAACCGTTGCTCAGCGCCTCGAAGAAGTCGCCGTCGGGGCACAGGCACAGGCGCTGGTCCCACGGGTTGTACGGCGGGTTGAAGTGGGTGTCCACGTCGTAGCCCTCCGGCAGGGACTTGGCGTTGACGCGCCGAATGATCTTGCGGGTCAGCTTCGGGAAGGCGCGCATGAACTTGACCTGGGCGAGGTCGGTGGTGATGTTGGTGAACCGGGTCATCGCGTAACCGCGCTTCTCACCGAACGTCCGGCTCAGCCACTGTGCGAAACTGTCGACCTTGGGCCACGGCACCACGTAGGTCGGCGTGCGCTGCAGCATCGTCACGTGGGCCGCGGCACCGTCATGGTTCAGCATCGACGGGATCAGCGTGACCGCCGTCGCGCCACTGCCTATGACCACCACCTTTTTGCCCGAGTAGTCGTAGTCCTCGGGCCAGTGCTGCGGGTGCAGGATGTCGCCCTTGAAGTCCTCGCGGCCCTCGAAGTGCGGGGTGTAGCCCTCGTCGTAGCGGTAGTAGCCGGTGCCGGCGAAGATCCAGTTCGCGGTGATGCTCCGGTCACCGTCGGGAGTGCTCACGTCGAGGGTCCACCGGGCGTCGGCGCTCGACCAGGAGGCGCGCTGCACGGCGTGCTCCATCCGCAGGAGCGGCGCCAGGTCGAACTCGTCGATCGTCTCCTGCAGGTAGTTCACGATCTTCGGGGCCTCCGCGATGGCATCGGGGTCCGTCCAGGGCTTGAACTCGTAACCGAAGGTGTGCAGGCCGTTGTCGGACCGGATGCCGGGGTACTTGAACAGGTCCCAAGTGCCGCCGATGTTCTCGCGTCCCTCAAGGATCGCCACCCGCTTGTCGGGGAACGCCTCGGTGATGTACTTCGCGGCGCCGATGCCGGAGATACCGGCACCGATGATGACGATGTCGAATTCTTCGGTCTGCGGAAGTGTCTTCATCGTGGGCCCTTTCGGTGGTGACGTTGTGTCCGTGGTCACTTTGTGTGCCTACGACGGTGCCGGGTCAGACGGCATGTGAGCCACAACACACTGCTCCTAGTTCTTCGAAGGGGTAGTGCACTGTGCACATGCCCCTTCGGGGCGGCCATCGACGATCGCATCGTCTGGTGCATGGTGTTGCGTCACTCGGCCCTGGATGTTGCACCTCGTTGTAGCGCCCGTGGGTTTCGTCGCGAGAGCGTGAGAAGCGTCACGAGACACGGATCACATCTCACGGAGGAACGAACCATGCGCGACTTGCTCTTCGCCGCAGCGGACATCTGGATGATCGCCATCGGATTCATCTGCGGCGTGAAGTTCATCAGGAACTACTCGAATTGGTTGATCGGCCTCGAATGGATCATCATGGCCACGTCGGGCACGAACTTCCTGATCTACGGCGTGACGAAGGCCGGCGCCGATTCGCCGATGTACCACATCGCGTACTTCCTCGACGCCTTCTCCCGGTCGATCGGATTCACGGTGATCCTGGTGCTCGGCCTGCTCGCGGTCACCCACCGCTACCACCCGTCGAGGGCCGTCGAGATCGGCGCATTCGCCCTCGCCGCCGTGCTCGGCTACTTCCTCTCCGAGTTCGCCACCGAGATCGGCACCCCCGGCAAGGTGTTCTTCCTCGTCATGGCGCTCGGCGTCAGCGCCTTCCTCGTGTACTACGGGCAGCGACTGTGGGTGCTCGGCGAACACACCCACGCGATCTGGGTGTGGATCGCCACGGCCCTCAACGTTGTAGTCGCCTCCATCTACGACTTCTGGCACATCCCCGGTGACGACGCCAACCACACGTTGTTCTACATCCTCGCTCTGTTCACCTGGGGCCTAGCCATGCTTGTGATCTACCGCTCGTACGTGGCCTTCGACGCGCACAACCGCGCCGCAGTCGGTGACGGCAAAGCCGGCACGGCCGTCGTCCAGGGGGCTGAGCAGGCATGAGCGCGACGACGAACGCGGTCTACACCGACTTCACGGGCTGGATCGATCCGCCCACCGACGTACGTCCTCCGCTGAGGGAGAGTCTGACCTGCTCCGTCGCGGTGATCGGCGGTGGGCTCGCCGGAATGGCGACAGCGCTGCGGCTCGCGGAGCACGGCGTGGACACGATCCTGCTCGAAGCCGCGTTCTGCGGGCGCGGCGCCGGCTCGCGCAACGCGGGCCAGCTGGCCAGCGCGCCGGGCGGCGACATCCAGCTCCTGGATCTGCTGTACCGCAAGCAGATGCCGGCGATCATCCGCCTCACCGAGAACGCGGCGGCACACGTCGAGGACCTCATCGCGACACGGGGGATCGACTGCGACTACGAGGCCACCGGCAACGTCTTCGCCGCGGTCTCCCGCGGCCAACTGGGCCGGACGCGGCGGATCGCGAAGATCCTCCGCAGGGCCGGCGCCGAGGTCGAAGAGGGCAACGCCGGCGAGCTGGGGATCCCTCAGGGATTCCTCGGCGGTATGCGGGAGGTCCATGGCGGCATCATGAACCCGGGGAAGTTCCTCCGCGGGCTGCGCACAGCGGTGCTCGGCTCGTCGGCCCGGGTCTTCGAACAGTCCAAGGTCACCGACATCGTCCGGGATGGGACCGACGTGGTCGTCGAGACACCGGGCGGAATCGTTCGGGCAGGCACCGTCGTCCTCGCCACGAACGCCTACGCGGGCGAGTGGGACATCACCCCGAAACGGTTGTCGTCGCCGATGTGGGTGACCGAGGTCGAGACCGAGCCGATCGATCCGGAGCGGCTCGCCGCGCTCGGCTGGACGAGCCGGTCCGGGCTCGTTACGCAGCACAACATCATGGAGAACTACCGGCTCACTTCGCGCAACACCATCGTGTTCGGAGTGCGCAAGATCGAGCGCGTCGTCGAATACCCTCTGCCGGAACGGACTCCGGATCCGTCCGTCGTGGCCGACCTGGCGGAGGCCTTCGCCCGGCGGTTCCCGCCGCTCGCGGACGTCGGCATCGCCCGGGCGTGGGGCGGTTGGATCGGCATCACGTCGAGTTGGTTGCCCGTGGCTGGAACGACCGGAGGCAACGTCTACTACTCACTCGCGTGCAACGGTCACGGCCTGGCACAAGCGCCGTACATCGGTGCCCTCATCGCCGACCGGATCGCGACCGGCGCGATGCCGGAGGACTTGCGCACCGTGTGGGCCGACGAGCCGCGGTTCGGCCGCGCAGTCGGCCTGATCATGGGACGCCTCGGCGTCCGAGCGGCTTGGGCCCTCGACCGGTTCAACGACGCGCTGAACGGAAGCAAGCGGATCGCGCGGCGGCGCTATGCGGAGCCGGGCTGTGCGACGTAAGCGGTGACTCAGCTGTCTCCAACATCGCCCTGAACATGCGCGCTGATCCTATCGACGCGAGGAGGCCGCCGCCGTGCATCGCACCGACCCCGCGGAATGCGTCTCAGAGCCGTCCAGGTACACGCGGAGCCGGTATCCGAGTGTTCGGATACCGGCTCTGACTATGAAATTCTTGTGGAGCCTAGGAGATTCGATATCTCTAGGAGTCTCCTGACTGTCCACGACGTGGCTGACGGGGGTCATCGTGGCTGTTGTGGCCCTGTGGCGGTCGGTTTATCTGCAGGTTCTCCTCGACGGATTTCTTGCGCGGCCGGTGGCCGCGTTCCCAGCTCGAGGAGTCGGCTGCGGAGCGCCTCGTTCTCGGTGCGTAGTTGCTCGAGTTGTTCGGTCAACTGGCGGTTGCGGTCGATCGCGGTCGTGAGCTTGGTGCGGAGGGATTCCACGCTTGCCGCGGTCGAGCGTTCGGTTCCGGCGGTGGCAGTGCCGCGTTTCGCGTCGATTTCCTGTCGAAGCAGAGGTTGCTTGTAGAGGAAGCTGGTTGAAACGTCAGCGGCGCGGGCGACGGCGACGAAGGTGACGGGTTGTCCGGTGTTGTGCAGCCGGGTGATGGCTCGGCGTGCGCGGGCGGTCGCGCTGGTTGTGCGGGCGGCGGCGGCCGCGGTGAGGCGGGCGGTGCGGTGATCGCGGTCGCCTTCGCTCACCTGGGTGCCTGCGCGTCAGAGCCGATTTCGTCGATGAGCTTGGTGACCTTGTCGAGCATGCTCTTGTTCAGTTCCGCTGCCTGGCTGTCGCCGTTTTCCTGTGCTTGGGCGGCGAGCTGTTTGAGCTGGTCGCGGTGGGTGATGTGCGCGCCGAGGAAGGTGCGGCCGCCGGAGTCGTGGAAGGAGCAGTCGATGCAGGGGTTCGGGCGGAATTCGCAGCGTTGCGTCGCGGGGAGCGTGCAGAACCCGTTCGGAAGTGCGGTGGTGAAGCGGGCTCGCAGTCGCTCGACGGTGGCGTCAGCGCCGTTGTCGGGGTTGGCGTCCCAGAATTGTCGGGCTTTCCGGGCGAGGGTGTCGTCAGTGATCCGAGCGTAGGTCGCGGTCATGGTGTCGCTGTGGTGACCGAGGAAGTCGCGGACTTCCGGTTGGGTCCATCCGTTGTTGAGCAGGTTCATCCCGATGGTGTGGCGGAAGCGGTGGACGTCGCCGCCGGAGATCTTCTCGCCGGTGGTGATCGAGGTGGTGATGTCGTGCTCGCGGAACAGTGCGGCGAGGCGGTGGCGCAGGCCGCTGGTCGACCAGGGCTGGGTGCGGCCGGCGACGGCGCTGGACCGGGCGCCGGGGAAGAGGTGTTCGGCGTCGGGTCCGTAGGTGTCGCGGACGCGGGCCTGCTGGTCGCGGATGATCGTAGCGAGGCCATCGGGGACGGGAAACCGTCGCCAGGCACTGGTTTTGGTCATCCAGTATTCGATCCAGTACCCCTGGTCGCTGTGTTGGAGGCAGTCGATCGGGAGGGCGACGAGTTCGGAGATGCGGCACCCGGCCCACCGTGTGGTGGCGATCATCGCTCGGAGGGTGGGATCGGTGTCCGGGTTGTCGACGATCCGGGTGTCGATGCGTTCGATGACGTCGGGTGGGAAGGGCCTGGGCCGGCGGGTCTTGCGGTGGACGTTCTCGCCGCGGCGCAGGAAGACCGCCGATCCGAGGTCGTCGACGAGTCCGCAGTCGCGGAGTGTTTCCAGCAGGTAGGCCGCGGTGTTCGCGAGCTGAGAATTCGCGGTGGTGTCGGGACGGCGTGTCCATTCGAGGTAGTCGAGGAACATCGTGCGGGTGACCGCCGGCGGTTCGGGGACGGTGCCGTCGAGGGTGAGGAACTGGGCGAGTTGGCGGGTGGCGCGCAGCCACTGGGTGAGCGTTCCCCAGGACATGCTGGAGGTGGAGAGCTGTTGGCGGGCGAGGCGTTTGACGGCGTCTTTGAGCCAGGGCACCGGGACGGTGGCCCAGTCGACAGCGGTTCGTGTCGCCCCGGCTTGGGTGGTATCGAGGACGAACTCGAATCCGTCGCGCCAGTGCCAGTGATCCGCCGCCCATGGGTCGGGGTCGGTGGCCCCGTGCAGGAGCCGGAAGAATCTGCGGATGTAGGGGGCGCACAGGGAGTCGAAGTTGGTGTAGGGCCAGTATTGCCGGCACAGCAGCAGCCAGTCGTCGACGGGGCGTTCGGTCAGGGAGCTGGTGATGCGCCCGTCGGCGACCTCGATGAGGACGATCAGGACGCGGCGCAGTCCGGCGTTGGGGGTCCAGTCGCCGCGGCCGATCTTGGTGGCGGCGACGAACCGGATTTCGTCGGCGGCCGCCGCTGGGATACGGCGGAAGTCGACCGCCTGGGTGGTGGCAGGCCGGCCGCGCGGCACACCGACGGGCAAGGCACTGATGGTGGCCCAGGCGTCGAAGTCGCCGGGCTGTCCGGCGCGGAACCACTGGAAGTAGTGGGCGTAGCACAGCCCCGAGGTGGCGGCTGCGCGTCCGCCGGGGCCGCCGAGCCAGTACCGTTCGCCGTCGCAGTCGATGACGGCGCAGGGGTCGGTAGCGGCACGGCGGCGGTCGCCGGCGACATCGACGACCGGCCACGTCGCTGCGCACCAGGGCCCGTCCGGCACCTGCAGAGCAGGGACGTCGCGGGGCCCGGACCGGGCTCGCTCGCCGTTACCGTGCGCCATCGCCGTCTCCGTTCACTCGGTGCTGCTGCGGTTCTCGCCAGACCAGATGCTCGGTGTGGCGGAGCTTTTCGGCGAGGTCGTCGCTGGCGAGGTGGATGTACACGTCGGCGCTGGTTGAGTGGGATTGGCCGAGGCGGGCGGCGATTTCGGCGGCGGTCCATCCGGCTTTGGCCAGGGCGGTGGCGTGGGTGTGGCGGAGCATGTGCGGGTTGAGGTCGTCGATCCCGGCGGCGGCGCCGATCCGTTCGATGAGCTGGTAGGCGTTGGAGTAGGTCATCGGACCACCGACGGGTGGGCGGGAGAGGTTGACGAACACGTAATCGCTGTCGACGTGGGCGATCTCATCGAGCAGGTACGCCGCGTACAGGTCGAAGAACCGCCGCGGCGCGTCGACGATGAACTGGGTCTTCTGCTTCGACAGGGCGCCGTTGGCGTTGTCGTCGCGCCGGCAGATCATCACCTGCCGGCGCATCGGGTTCAGGTCGCCGTGGCGCAGGCCGAGCGCTTGGCCGACCCGCAGGCCCAGGTCGTACTGCGCCGACAGCAGCAGCCGGTCACGGGTGGTCGACGCCGCGGCGAGCAGCTTGGCGAAGTCAGTCTCGAAGTCGATCACCTGCACGGTCTCGGCCGGCTGCCGGTCGGGGCGGGCCAGGCGGGAGACCTCGCGTGGACGACGCTGCTCGAGGTGGGCGAGGAAGCTGTGCGCGCGCCGCGGCAACTTCGACGGATTGCGGGTCAGCACCAGGTCCTGCGGTCCGCGACCCTCGACGCGGTGGAACTCGTAGAACTCACGTACCGCGGCGCTGACCGCTTTCACGGTGCCGGGTGCGCGGCCCCCGCACCGTGACGGCAGCGGCGGCAGTCCTGCGGTGAGGACCGCGACGAAGTCGCACAGCTGCTGGAAATCCAGCTCATCCCAGGAGATTCCCCGGGCAGCGAGCCAGCGGTAGAACTGGCTCAGGTGCCGTGCGTACGAGCGGACGGTGTTCCGGGAACGCCCGATCGCCCGCTGCCAGTGCAGGAACTGCTCGATCTCGGGCACCGGCAGGCCCTGGTCGTCGACGACCGTCCACGACCGGACCCCGTGAACAGTGACCGGGGCGGCCCTCATCGCTGGTCCTCGATAACGTCGTCGCGGCGCGGCCGGCGGGTCTTGATGTCGGTGCGGCGCCGATCCTGCTCAACGCGTACGAGATCCTCGGTGCCGACGAGGTCGTCGGCGGTTAGCCGCCCGGGCAGCCACCGCACATCCCGCTTGCGCCAGGCGGCGTACCTCTCCTGCACCCGATCCATCGGCACCTCGAACCGTTCCCACTGCACCCCTGGGGCGCTGACCCAGATCCGCCGCACGTGCGAATCGGTGGCCGCGTCGTAGTCCCAGGTCAGTTCGCAGTGCGTGGGATCGCCCACCAGCTGCAGGGTCTGGGAGTCCTGCTTGATGAACGCCTTGCGCCGGGTGTTGGTGCCGTCCATCTCCTTGTGATGGATCGCCAGGTAGGTGCGGCCGTGGCTGCTCACCTCCGACCACTGGTAGGGCCGTTTGACCAGGTGCCCAGGCGGATGCATCCCCTGGGCGCTCAACCAGACGTTGGTGCCGGCGGAGACGAACGCCGCGACATGGCTGCCCCGCAGCAGCGGCTGCAGCATCGTCTGCAGATGCGCAGGCTGCTCCGCCATGAGCGTGTTCCAGTGATCGACCGCGGCCAGCAGCAGCGCGCCGATACCGATCGTCACCGGACGCAGGATCCGCTGCGCCTCCTTCCGGGACACCGTTCCCGGCAGCGGGTTGAGGTCGTCCATGAGTGTCGTCACGATCTGTCTCCTCTCGATGTAATTACTTGCGTGGAATTTTGCCTAACGTGGTATAGTTCTCAGGTAGGCAACACGCCGTGACCTGCAGAATTAGCCGCACCGGTTCGCCTCGATCTCGCGACCGAGACGGGCGTCACATCAGTCACTTGCGTTTCGGGTGCAGATAACCGGGCCGGTAGGAAAATCGCAGTTCACACGGTGTTTCTGCGCGGATTTGCGGTGGTGCCGCGATAGCGTGGAACGCAGGGATCGATCGAGGGATATGGAGGCGATCTGGGTGACGGCACTCATCTCGCAGGCCGAGGCGAACCCGGTGATGGTTGCGCTGACGCGACTGGCGCACGGCTGGTCGAAGAAGCGGCTCGCGGAGGAGGCCGGGGTCTCCGGATCGCACGTCACCCGGGTCGAGGCCGGTGCGCTGCCGCTGGCCGGTAAAGCGCTCGACGACTACGCACGGGCGTTGCAGTGCCCAGTGGACGCTCTGTGCGTTGCGTTCGAGCGTTCCCCTGCGCAGGGCACGCACTTCCGCGCCAACGCCACCACCGCGGAGTGGAAGCGCGACCGCGTCTGGGCGCGCGCCAACCTGGTTGCGATGCGCCTCGGCCGGGTCGTGGCCCACACCGACCTGGACCCGGCGCTGGCGCTGCCCGATCTCGACCCCGGGGACTACGCCGCCGAGCTCGGTGAGATCACCGTCGCGCAGGTCCTGCGCCGGCTCTGGCGGATCGCCGGGCCCATCCGGTCGATGGTCGAGCTGCTGGAAGCGGCCGGAGTCTTCGTCGTCGTCGAGGACTTCAACGACCGCGAGATCGACGCGGTCACCCTGCGTGCCACCGCGCATCACCCGCACCTGGTGTACGTCAACGCTGCCCTGCCGCCGGACCGGATGCGCATGACCCTCGCGCACGAGCTCGGGCACCTGGTGATGGATGCGATGACCCTGGTCAGCCCGGCCGAAACCGAACGTCGGGCGGATGTCTTCGCCGCCGAGTTCCTCGCGCCGGTCGACGACATCGGCCCGGCGCTGGACCGGGTCTCGACCCGGACCATCCACGAGCTCGACGAGTTGCGCCTGGACTGGGGGGTGAGCGAGTCCTCGCTCGTCGTCCGAGCACGTGAGCGTGGCGCGCTCTCCGACCGGCAGTACCGGGCGATGTTCCGTCTGCTCAACGAGACCGGCCGGATGTACGGCGCCCGGCCCGGTGTCCCTGCCGAGACCCCGGAGCTCGCGCGGGATGTCCTCGCTCAGCTCGCCACCGACGGATACAGCACCACCGAGCTCGACGCCCTGACACTGCTGAGCACCGACCGGCGCACCAGCCTGTTCGGTGCACCCGAAGGTGCCACCGCCGGCAGCCGGCATCTGACCGTCGTCTAACACCGCGGGGCGTCAAGGATGTCGCGGTGGGGCTGGAACGGCGAGGACGCGGTCAAAGACCACCACTGGAAGGTCCCACACGGGTGGAACAAGGCGGTGCAGGCCAAAGAGCAGGACGACGCCGCAGGCGGCCGCCACAACCGCGTCATCCGCACCGCGCCGAACGCGCTGGGGCGGGTGGTCCTGCGGTGCCAGTACCGGCGCCTCTACGCGGAGTTGCGGTGGACCGATGCGACGAAGAAGCACGCCGAGTACCTCGGCGAGATGACCTGGCAAAGCCGCGCCGACAACCTCGCCGCCGCATGGCGCGCAGCACACGCCCGCGGTCTCACGGCCAAGGTCCTCGAGGAAGAGTCCGCCGAAACCTGGTAGCAGCTAGCCCGGTGCCGCGCTCTACTGCATCCAGCGGGCGCAGTCTTCGGATGCCCGTGCCAGGACGACCTCCAGGCGGCGGGGATCACGCGGGCCACTGGTGAGGTACGTGATCGCGCTCTGGTCGTCGAGGTCCGCTGACGGCGCGCACATCCAGCAGGCCGCCGTCCACGGCTCGGCGGCGCGCCGAAGGGCCTGCCAGATGGTCAGCAGCCGCTCGTCCACCCAGCGACCGTCGGGGAACTGCCACACAGGGAACACCGGTGTGCCGCCGGCCAGCGGAACCCAGATCACCTGCTCCGCGGCGACCATCCGCGCCAGGTCATCGCCATCCAGACCGAGGTACCCGGTGACACCATCGGCGTCGTAGAAGGGCCCGACGATCCCGTCGAGGATCGCTCCCTCATCGTCGCCGGCGCTCGTCTCGTCCACGCACGGTGATGATCCGCGCGGTCCGGTGCACTTGTCCACCCGAATATCCCCGCGCCCTGGGGTCGATCCAGAGTGGATACTGACGACCATGACGGGAAGCGGCGACGAGGTGTGGTTCATCTCCGGCGATGAACGGCTGGCGCGGATTCTCGCCGACCCGCAACGGCGGGCCCGGGTGGGCGCCATCACCGCCGAGATGGACCTGATCGATCAGCGGTACCGCACGGCCGCCCACCTACTCGACGAAGCGGTGGCCACGACGGCCGCAGAAGTCGGTGCCGGCACGACCGCCGAGGTGCTCACCGCACTCCAGCGTCATCTCACCGCCGCTGGCGTGCGCGAGGTCGGCATCACGCTCACATTCGATGATCACGACGCGACGGTGCCGTGGAACCGGATCGCCGAACACCTCCTGCGCGACACCGACGACTGACCGCCGTGCACCGGACCCGCACCGATCTTCTAGTTGGGTGCGGACTCGTCGGGGACGAATCCGCTCGCCGCGGCGTCGGCGGCACACAGGGTCCGGACCCAGGTCCCGCGGCGTGTGAGGCCGCCGGCACGGCCGCATTGCTCGCAGGTCAGCTCCGAGCGTCGTTCCGCCGCCCGGATCAGCTCGTCGAAGCCCGGCCGGGGCCGGTCCGCTTCGAACTCCACGTAGTACCGCAGCCCACCGAACTTCTCCTTGACCTGCGCCAGCTGGTAGCCGGGGTCGATCGCCGCAAGCTCCCGGTCGAGATCGACGATCAGCCGGTACCAGCCTGGCCCGACATCCAGGGACCCGTACCACCCGGGAAGGAACCGTGCGCGGATACCCGCCAGGTCGTCCTCACTCACCTCGTCCATGCAGACCAGCCTGCCAGCACGCGGACACCGCGGTATGGGAGCGCCCGGCACCACCAACCTGCTTACAGGCCGAAGGCGCCGCCCGAGACCAGGATGACGACACCGAGGATGATCAGCACCAGGGGGAAGAGCACGCTTTCCCATCGTTCGAGGATCTCGGCGATGCGGCGGCGGGTGGCAACGAACCGGGCGATGTAGACCAGTGCCCCAACCAGGATCAGGAAGACCACGCAGTAGGCGGCGATCGCGGTGCGGCTGATGCTGACGAAGACGGGCACGTACACGCCGATGTTGTCGCCGCCGTTGGCGAAGGTCACGCCCGCCACGCCCAGGACGCCGACCGCGTTCCCCGCACCCTTCCCCGCCGCGGAGTCATCGCCGTCGCCGTCGTTGTCGCGGTATTCGCGCCAGCTCGACCACGCTGCCCGCAGCCCCAGGACCAGGGGGACGAGCCCGAAGTACGGAATCGCCGCGACGGGGAGGAATGCGCCGGCCCCGAGGGCGATCAGCACCGCGACGGCGAGAATGCCGGCGAATCCGAGGTACTGCCCGGCGGTGATCTTGGCCGTCAGGTGCCGCTGGCCCGCGCCGCGGGCGAAGAACAGGGAGATCACGATGATGTCGTCGATGTTGGTGGCCACGAACAGGCCCACCGCTTGCAGCACGGTCGAGATCATCACCGGCCACCCCGCCGTGACGGGGTGGCTGTGGTGGTCGCTCGGTCGAATCGGCCGGCGCAGTCGGCTGAGCAGAACCACCATCGGCCGGCGTCGGTGTGCCGGTGTGCGGGGGCGGTCGCCGGGTCGATGCGGGCCCCGCAGATCGGGTCGTGCGGGTGTCGGGTCTGCGTGAAGGTGATGCTGTGCAGGTCGATCGGGGCGCTGATGTTGCGCAGGCTTCGCGGGCCGAGGGCGGCGGTGGGCACACCGGCGCGGGTGGCGGCGGGCAGGAGCGGGTCGGTGATGACGGCGTGGCCGGCGCCGGCGAGGGCGGTGATGCGGGCGGCGATGTTGACCGCGTGCCCGAACAAGTCGCCGTCGCGGCGCACCGCGGTGCCGTGGTGGATTCCGGCGCGGAGGGCGAGGAATCCGTCCTCGTCGGCGGCGTGCTCGGCGAGGGTGGTGATCGTGGCCAGCATCGCATCGGTGGTCTCGGCGGTGAGCATCACCGCATCGCCGATGGTTTTCACCAGCCGGGCCTGCGGGTGCAGGGCTCGCCGGGCCTGCTCGGCCAATCGGATCGCGAGCTCGGCGGCCTCCTGGTCGCCGCACATCTCGGTGAGCACGCTGTAGCCGGCGAGGTCGACGAACGCCACCGCGACCTCCACCTGTTCGAGGCCGTCCAGCTCGGGCCGCGCACCGTGATGATGCCCGTGACGGGGCCCGCCGTCGGGCTCTGGCGTGGTCATCGGCCTGCGGTGCGGGTCGCGCGGAAGCGGGTCAGTGCCGCGTTCTCCCGGACGGTGAGGTCCCGCAGCGGCAGGCCCGCGAGGTGCGGGCGCAGCTGGCCGCGGTCGATGAACCGGTGCGGAGCGCCTTCGAGCCGGTGCAGGATCCGCGCCGGCGCGGTGCCGAGCAGGTCGTAGCCGACCAGGGTTCCGCCGGGATGCAGCACCCGGACGGCTTCGCGCAGCGCCTGCTCCCAGTCGACGACGTGGTGCAACATGATGAACGAGACGACGGTGTCGAACTCCCCGTCGCCGAAGGGCAACGCGGTGGCGTCGGCCACCTGCGCCACGGCCCGGTCACCGAAGCGCTGCAACCGATCCTGCGCGGCGTCGACCATCACCGGGTCGAAGTCGGTGACGGTGAGCTGCACCCGATCCGCCGGGGTGCACGCCGCGAGCAGCTGCGCGGCCATCGCGCCCCCGCCGCCGCCGATCTCCAGCACCCGCCCGGTGGGACGCACGCCCTGCAAGGCCCACGGCAGCACCCATCGCCGCGTCGCTGCCTCCCACGGCGTGCTGCGGCAGAACAGAGACTCGATCGTCGACATTGACGGCATACCCAGCAGCTCCCAACACCCGCTCAGGCCACCGGTCGGCAGCCTGTTCCTCGCGGGAACTCGATTACACCACAGAATGCCGCTATCATCGCCGTATGACGATGAATGAGTGTTCGGTGGCGACCGGCGCACAGCTCGATCCCGCGGTCGCGTTGTTCCACAGCCTCTCCGACGGGACCCGGTTGGCGATCGCGACCCGGCTGGCCCACGGTGGTGAGGCGCGGGTGGCGGATCTGATGGCCGAGCTGGGTCTGGCGCAGTCGACGGTGTCGGCGCACGTGGCGTGCCTGCGGGACTGCGGGCTGGTGCAGGGCCGCCCGGAGGGCCGGCAGGTCTTCTACAGCCTCGCCCGCCCGGAGCTGATGGACCTGCTCGCGGCGGCGGAGACGCTGCTCGCGGCGACCGGCAACGCGGTGGCGCTGTGCCCGAACTACGGCACCGACAGCGCCTCCTGCTGCGGCCCGGACGCTGTCACGCCCGAGGAAGCTTCGGCGGCGAAGGTGGTGCGGGGATGAGCGACGCGTGCGGGTGCGGGCACGACGAGCCCGCCGGCGAGGACGAGCAGGCCCCTGAGCATTGGTGGCAGTTGCGGGAGCTGCAGGCCGCCGCGGCAGCGGCGGTGTTCCTGCTCGCCGCGTACATCGTCGGGTGGAGCGGCGGACCGCAGCGCGTGTCGCTGGTGCTGGAGTGGATCGCGCTGCTGATCGGCGGGTGGACCTTCGTCCCGTCCACGCTGCGGCGCCTGGCCAAGGGCAAGATCGGCGTCGGGACGCTGATGACGATCGCCGCCGTCGGCGCGGTGATCCTCGGCGAGGTCGGCGAAGCCGCGATGCTCGCCGTGCTGTTCTCCATCAGCGAGGGCCTCGAGGAGTACGCGGTCTCGCGGACCCGCCGCGGCCTGCGGGCGCTGCTCAACCTCGTCCCCGACACCGCGACCGTCCTGCGCGATGGCGCCCCGACCACCGTCTCCCCAGCCGAGCTGGCGGTCGGGGACCGGATGCTGGTCAAGCCCGGTGAGCGGATCGCCACCGACGGCCGGATCACCGACGGCCGGACCGCCCTGGACGTTTCGGCGATCACCGGCGAATCCGTGCCCGTCGAAGCCGGACCCGGCGACGAAGTGTTCGCCGGGTCGATCAACGGCACCGGCGCCCTCACCGTGGAGGTCACCACCACCGCGGAGAACAACTCGCTGGCCAAGATCGTGCAGATCGTCGAAGCCGAGCAGTCCCGCAAGGGCGACGCGCAGCGCCTGGCCGACACCATCGCCAAGCCCCTGGTGCCGGCGATCATGATCTTCGCCGCCGCGATCGCGATCCTCGGGTCCCTGCTCGGCGACCCCGCAACGTGGATCGAGCGGGCCCTGGTCGTGCTCGTCGCCGCCTCCCCGTGCGCGCTGGCGATCTCCGTCCCCGTCACCGTCGTCGCCGCGATCGGCGCCGCCAGCAAGATCGGCGTCCTGGTCAAGGGCGGCGCCGCCCTCGAAGCCCTCGGCCGCGTCCGCACCGTCGCCCTCGACAAGACCGGCACCCTGACCGCGAACCGCCCCGCCGTCGTCGACATCGCCACCACCACCACCGGAACCGGCGTCGAGTCGAATGCCCTCGGCTCGGGTGTCCGGTCGCCGGAACAGGACCGGGTGCTCGCCATCGCCGCGGCGCTCGAAGCACACAGCGAACACCCCCTGGCGCGGGCGATCCTCACCGCCAACGGTGACCACACCGTCGCGGCGGCAGAGGTGCAGGCCGTGCCCGGGGCCGGGCTGACCGGTCTCGTCGACGGGCGCCCCGCCCGGCTCGGCCGGCCCGGCTGGATCGACCCGGGCCCACTCGCAGCGCGGGTCGCGGCCATGCAAGCCAGCGGCGCCACCGCGGTCCTCGTCGAAGACGACGGACAGGTCATCGGGGCGGTCGCGGTCCGCGACGAGCTGCGTCCCGAAGCGGCCGAGGTCATCGACCACTTGCACAGCGGCGGCGCCACCGTCGCGATGCTCACCGGCGACAACTCCGCCACCGCCACCGCCCTGGCGCAGATCGCCGGTATCGACGACGTGCACGCCGACCTGCGGCCCGAGGACAAGGCCCGCATCATCGGCGAGCTCCGCAAGGACCGGTTCACCGCGATGGTCGGCGACGGCGTCAACGACGCCCCCGCCCTCGCCACCGCGGACCTCGGTATCGCCATGGGCGCCATGGGCTCGGACGTCGCGATCGAAACCGCCGACGTCGCGCTCATGGGCGAGGACCTGCGGACGCTGCCGCAGGCCCTCGATCACGCCCGCCGAGCCCGAACGATCATGCTGCAGAACGTGGCCCTGTCCCTCGCTCTGATCGCGATCCTCATCCCCCTCGCACTGTTCGGCGTCCTCGGCCTCGCCGCCGTCGTCGCCGTCCACGAACTCGCCGAGATCGTCGTCATCGCCAACGGCGTCCGCGCCGGCCGCGTCACCGCGCTCCCGCCTGCGCCCCAAGAAGCGCGCTCGGAGCCGGTGGTTCAGCAAGCGGCGTAACCCCACAGCGGACACGGGTCGTGCCTCGGAGCGCGTTACCGAGGCACGACCCGCACGGTCGCGGTGTACGGCCTCTGCTCGCGGATTTCGCTCCGGGCGGTGACCTGCACGGCGTCCCTTGGGAATCCGGGGGACGCCGAGGTTGTGCAGGCCGTCGTGCTCGGCTCTGGCGCCTGCGCTAGACATGCGTAGACTCCGGTCTGTTCGTTTGGGTTCGAGGGGATGCGCCTGGTATTTCGCGCGCGCATTTCGCACACCGCTCCTGCGAAGCAGTGCGCCACCGTCGAGCAACCTCCTACATAGTTACTGGCACGCTCGTACCAATGTCCCGGAGATCAGATCGCAACCGCACCCCCCGCCCGAAGCCCACGTCTTCCCCGCTCGATCACACGCCGCTGATCACGGCGCTGCGGCAGGTGGAGATCGCCGTCGACGGATTCAACCGCGAGGCCGCACGGATCGAGGCCGAGTACGGCATCGCGATCTATCCGGAGCGGGTGGGCAACATGCACACCGATCTGGCTCGCTACATCGAGGTCGCGATCGGCATCGTCGCACGCAAGCTGCCGGTCGCCGTGTACGGGGCGGATAGCCGGCGCTGGACAGGCCCCCAGTCCCCGCGGCAGGTGTTCGCCCTGTACGAGGCGGCCGGCGACAACACAGCCGACTACCTGACGCAGATGGCTCTCAACGCCGAGCGGATCAAGGCCAAGAAGGACGACCTCGACCGCAGCCTCAAGCAGAAGTGCCTGCGGCCGAAGACGAACGGGAAACCGTGTCAGATGCGGCCGCTGTACCAGGCCGGGGTCGGCCACCAAGAAGGCTTCGGCTGCTGGCGTCACGCCACCGACGAGGAGAAGCTCGAGCTCGAAAGGTCGCGAATCATCATTGAGGTCAAGACCGGTTGCCCCGGGTGCAAGGCCGGTCCCGGTGAGGCGTGCCTGATCCCCACCGAGGACGGCCTCACCCCCGCCCAGGCAGGCCTGACGATGGTCGACGGCGAGTGGCCCCGGGTGCGGGTCCTCGGCGGCGTCGAAATCCACGTCCCACGGATCGAACTGATCCATCCCCGCGTCCTCGAACCCGCCGGGTAAGTCACTGGTGGCGGCACCGCGAAACCAGGTCCGAAGACTGCTCACCCGGTAGCGGCCTAAATGAACACCACCTAGCGTTCGGGGCAGCGAGCCCTACGACGAGACGAGGAGTTCCCATGGCTAACGAGCCGAATGTCCAGCAACCGCAGGACGCCAACGATCCACCGTCGGAGACGGTGGTTGAGCTCGCGGACGGTATGCGCGGCCGGTGGGTGGTGGCATCCCAGGGATCTACGCACGTATGGGATCTGGACACGTTGACCTACACGCGCCGTCCCGGCCCCGCCAGCCCCTCGGGGGCGTTCGACTACGACGGCATCGCGCACCGGATCACGAGGGTGACCCGCTGGCCGCGTGTCGGTGATCAGTCGCTGGTCTGGTTCGACGATCCCGCGAGTCCCTTCGACACCGAGCAGTTCCGCCGCTCGTCGGTGATCGTGTCGATCACCCGCGCCCCAGAGGGGACGTAGAACGAAACCGGGCGACGGTTCCGAAGTCGGGGACGCCGGGTAAGTCCAGGTCGGCGGTAGTCAGCGTCGGCGTTCGATGCGAACCACGTCCCGCCAACGGCCGTCGCGTTGGCCGATGCGTTCGCGGGTGCCGACGGTGCGGAACCCGGCGCCCCGGTGCAGCGCCAGGCTGGCGTGGTTCTCGGGGAAGATTCCGGTCTGGATGGTCCACACCCCGGCAGCGTCGGCGGACTGGATGAGGGCCTGCAACAGCGCGGCTCCGATGCCCTGCCCGGCGTGGCCGGAGTCGACGTAGACGCTGTGCTCGATGACGCCGGCGTAGACGCAGCGCCCCGAGACGGGCGCCGCTGCAACCCACCCGGCGACCTGCCCACCTGGGGCGAGGGCGACGACGCGGTGCTCAGGTAGGTGTCGTTGGTCGAAGTCCGTCCAGCCGGGTGCGGCGGTTTCGAAGGTGGCGTTGCCGGTGTCCATGCCGGCTTGGTAAATCGCGAGGACCTGTGGCCCATGCTCGGGCCGCATCGCAACGATCGCCGGGTCCGCCGCTCGTGCGGCGGACCCGGTTGAGTCGTGGGGGCTGGTGGTCACCTGTTCAGGCTAAGGACGCTGCGCTGATGGTGCAGCTGGTGCTCGCGGACCCAGTTCTGGGCGGCGACCTGCACGGCGTCCCACGGGGACCCGAGGGGCGGGGTGTAGGACAGGTCGAGCTCGGAGAGGGCGTCGACGCTCATGCCGTGGTGCAGGGCGGTGGCGTAGGTGTCGACGCGCTTGGAGATCTCGGCCGTGCGGTGCCCGATGAGCTGGGCACCGAGTAGTGCGCCGGTGTTCTGGTCGCCGGTGATCCGGATGCTGATGGGGGTGGCACCCGGGTAGTAGGCCTTGTGATCGTCCGGTGTGGAGGTCGTCGACACCGGCACCCAGCCGCGGTCGGCGGCAAGGGCTTCGGTCTCTTTGAGGCCGGTGCGGGCGGCGACGAGGTCGAAGATCTTCACGACCTGGGTGCCGAGGGAGCCGGTGTAGCGGGCGGTGCCGCCGAGGGCGTTCTCGCCGGCGACGCGGCCCTGCTTGTGCGCGGTGGTGCCGAGCGGGAGCCAGGTGATGCCGAGCTGGCGGTGGTGGGTGTGCACGGCGTCGCCGGCGGCGAAGACGTCGGACAGATTGGTGCGCATCTGCTCGTCGACGGCGATCGTGTTCTTGATGCCGAGCTGCGCGCCCGCTGCGGCAGCGAGGTCGGTGTCGGGGCGCACGCCCACGACGACGAGCACGAGATCGGCGGTGAGGTGATCGCTCTGGCCGTCACTGCTGGTGGTGACGGTCAGGGCGCCGGTGTCGGTGCGGTCGACCGCGGTGACCAGGGTGTGGGTGCGGACGTCGACCCGGTTGCGGACCAGTTCATCGTGGACGAGGGCGCCGAGTTCGGGTTCGACAGTGGGGAGCACCTCAGGGAGGGCTTCGATCTGGGTGACGGTGATGCCGCGGGCAGTGAGACCTTCGGCCATTTCCAGGCCGATGTAGCCGGCGCCGATGATGATCGCGGTCTTCGGGTCCTTCGTGGTGAGGGTGTTCATCACGGCGAAGGTGTCGCCCATCGAGTGCAGCAGGTGCACGCCGTCGGCGGGGCCGAGGTGGTCGAGGCCGGTGATCGGCGGCCGCACGGACACAGCGCCGGTGCCGATGACGAGGACGTCGTAGTCGAGGTCCCGGGCGGCGCCGTCCGGGCCGGTGACGGTCAGGCGGTGTCCGGCCGGATCGATCGCGGTAGCTCTGGTGTCGGTGTGCACGGTCATGCCGGTGGCGGCGAGGTCGGCGGCGGTGCGGTGGGCGAGGTTGCTCCAGTGGGTGACCTCGCCGGAGACGTAGTACGGGATGCCGCAGATGGAGAAGTTCGGGTAGGCGTCGGCGACGACCACGGTGACCTCGCTGGTGGGGTCGAGTTCGCGGGCCCGCAGGGCGGCGGAGATCCCGGCGTCCGATCCGCCGATGGCGATGATCTTGCGTGCAGACATGGGGTGTCGGTTCCCTTCCAAGAACAGGCAAATGAGGTGTGAGCAGGCACAGCGGCACTGACGGCGGTGAGCGGGGCCGTCGAGCACGTCGATCAAAGGGGTGGGTCAGGTGATCGTGGGATGGAGCTCGGCGAGGAGGTCTTTGACGCGGCGGTCGAGGTCGTCACGGATCAGGCGGACGGTCTCGATGGGGTGGTTGTCGGGGTCGGCGACCTGCCAGTCCAGGTACCGCTTGCCCGGGTAGACCGGGCAGGCGTCGCCGCAGCCCATGGAGATCACCACGTCCGCGGCCGCGACCACGTCGTCGGTGAGAGGCTTGGGAAACTCAGCGGCCAGGTCGAGCCCGACCTCGGTCATGGCCTGCTCGACGATCGGGTTGATCACCGCAGCAGGCAGCGACCCGGCGGAGCGTACGTGCACCGCCCCGGCCGCGTGGTGTGTCAGGAGCGCGGCAGCCATCTGCGAGCGGCCCGCGTTGTGGACGCAGATGAACAGCACCTCGGGCACGGTCTTGGTGCTCGCACCGGTCGACTGCGCCAGGGCGGCGAGACGCTCGGCGGCGAACCGGCCGGCGAGAGTCACCAGGTGAGTGTGGATGCGGGCGGTGCGCCGCAGCGCGGTGTAGGACTCGAAGACGACCCGTTCGACGGTCTGCTCGGAGACGATCCCGCGGTACTGGGCGGCGAGCCGCTCCGCGGTCCGCGCCAGCAGGGCCTGGGGCATCAGCAGTTCCGGTGTTCCGGCCGACTCGGTCGTGGCGTTGGCGTTCATCCGACTTTCTCCCGCTTCTCGGGCTTCCCGGCCTGCTCGGTCGCTACCGGGTGGTGAGTTCGGCTGCCAGCGCGGTGACGCGGGCGGCGATGTCGTCGCGCACGAGGCGCATCCGCTCGATCCCGTCGATGCCCCGCTCCGACGGCTCGTCGGTATCCCAGTTGACCAACGCGACACCGTCCGGGGTGTCGACGACGGCTTCCCGGCCGAGAGTGACCACCAGGTCCACCCGGGCGAGCAGCGCCGGGTCGATCGGTTTCGGGGTCTCGCCGGTGATGTCGACACCGACCTCAGCCAGCGACTCGGCGGACAGGCCGTTGACCACGGAGCCGGGCTTGGTGCCGGCCGAGTGCACCTCGACGGCATCGCCGACGGTCTTGCGCATCAGGCCGGCGGCCATCTGGGACTTGCCGCCGTTCTTCACGCACACGAACAACACGCTCGGCGTGGCCGATTCGGTGTCGGCGGTGATCGTATTGTCGGACATCAGTTCACACTCCTGGACGGATCCGCGGTCGCGGCGGTGGAGGACGGGGTCAGCGGGAAGCGCTTGCGCAGGGCCAGCGAGACATAGACCAGGCCGACCAGGACGGGGACCTCGATGAGCGGCCCGACGACGCCCGCGAGGGCTTGGCCGGAGGTGGCGCCGTAGGTGGCGATCGCGACGGCGATGGCGAGCTCGAAGTTGTTGCCGGCGGCGGTAAACGCGAGCGTGGTGGTGCGCTCGTAGCCGAGTCCCATGACGGCGCCGAGCAGGTACCCGCCGCCCCACATCACGGCGAAGTACACCAGCAGCGGCAGGGCGATACGGGCGACGTCCCACGGGCGGGAGGTGATCTGCTCGCCCTGCAGGGCGAACAGGATGACGATGGTGAACAGCAGCCCGTAGAGGGCACATGGTCCGATCCGGGGGAGGAACTTCGTTTCGTACCAGTCGCGGCCCTTGGTCTTCTCTCCGATTCGGCGGGAGAGGTAGCCGGCGAGGAGCGGGATGCCGAGGAAGATCAGCACGGATTTGGCGATCTGCCAGGGCGAGGTGCTGATGGTGGTCTGTTCGAGGCCGAGCCAGCCGGGCAGGATCGAGAGGTAGAACCAGCCGAGGACGGCGAACATGATCACCTGGAACACCGAGTTCAGCGCCACGAGGACGGCTGCGGCTTCGCGGTCGCCGCAGGCGAGGTCGTTCCAGATGATCACCATGGCGATGCACCGGGCGAGGCCGACGATGATTAGGCCGGTGCGGTACTCGGGCAGGTCGGGCAGGAAGATCCAGGCGAGTGCGAACATCAGCGCCGGGCCCAGGATCCAGTTCAGGAAGAGGGAGCCGAGCAGGAGCTTGCGGTCGCCGGTGACGGTGTCGAGGCGGTCGTAGCGGACCTTCGCCAGCACCGGGTACATCATGATCAACAGGCCCAGGGCGATCGGCAGCGAGACACCGTCGACCTGGATCTTCTCCAGCGCGGTGTTCAGCCCGGGGATCATCCGGCCGAGCAGCAGGCCGGCGACCATGGCGACACCGATCCACACCGGCAGGAACCGGTCGAGGGTGGAGAGCTTGCCGACGACCGGCTGATGCTCAGTCGTCGGGGCGGGGCTGGTCACGAAAGAACCTCCAACGAGATGGCGGGGTCACCGGACTGCAGGATCCCGGCGAGCGAGGACAGGACTTCGGGGATGACGCGGTAGTACACCCACGAGGCGCGGCGCTCGGACTCGAGCAGGCCTGCGGTCTTGAGGACCTTGAGGTGGTGCGAGATCGTCGGTTGCGAGACGTCCACCGCCGGCGAGATGTCACACACGCAAGCCTCGCCTCCCTCGTGGCTGGCGATCAGGCTGAACAGGCGCAGCCGGACCGGGTCGGCCAGGGCCTTGAACACCGCCGCGAGGTCGACGGACTGCCCCTCCGACAGAGGCTCACGGACCAGCGGTGAGCACCGCACGGTCACATCGGTCAACGGAATCGAATTCGACACATATCAATATTGACAGATATCGATGTTGGACACAAGCGTGTCTGGGTTATAGGTAGCGACAGATATCTTCGCTAGC
This sequence comes from Tsukamurella strandjordii, assembly GCF_039525985.1. NCBI lineage: Bacteria > Bacillati > Actinomycetota > Actinomycetes > Mycobacteriales > Tsukamurellaceae > Tsukamurella > Tsukamurella strandjordii. The sequence continues at coordinate 213,041 of NZ_BAAAII010000008.1, forward strand.
GCACGACTTCGGATCGGTGTGTTCGGCAGCTTGGCGTAGGTGGGTGATGTTGTCGCGCAGTGCGATCAGTTCCGCGATCTGTTGATCGAGGTGGTGGATCGACCTGTCTAGCTGGTCGCGTACGTGATCACATGGGGCTTGGCCGGTGCCGCGTATGTCGATGATTCTTTTGACTTGCGCGAGAGTGAGTGCCGCCGCCTGCCCCCTCTTGATGAATTGCACGATGCCGATGGCGTCGGGGGTGTAGTTGCGGTATCCACCGGCGGTACGTCCCGGTTCAGGGAGGAGCCCCGCTTCCTCGTAGTACCGCAGCGTCGATGGCGTGGCGCCAGATTTGCGGGCGAGTTCTCCGATCCGCATCGGGTCCTCCCTGTCCGGATTCTGGGCTTGACCTTCAAGGGTACTGGAGGGTTGATGATGGTGACATGAGTGAAGAGTTTGATCTTGCGATCGTTGGTTCGGGTGCTGCAGCGATGGCGGCGGCGATCCGCGCAACAGCCATGGGCAAGTCCGTGGTGATGATCGAGCGAGGCACTTTCGGCGGCACCTGTGTGAATACCGGTTGCGTGCCGTCGAAGGCGTTGATCGCCGCGGCGCAGGCACAGCACACGGTCTCTGATGCTGGCCGGTTCCCGGGGGTCGGTGCGACCGCCGTGCCGGTAGATATGGCCGCCCTGGCGGCGGGGACACGGCGCTTGGCAGAGTCGATGCGGTCAGAGAAGTACGTTGCCGTTGCGGACTCGTACGGCTGGCGCCGCGTCCAGGGTGCGGCCGCGTTCGCGGGAACGCGGGCAGCGCCATCGCTGGTGGTCACAGCTCCCGATGGGACTACCGAGACGATAATTGCTCGACGGTACTTGGTGGCAACAGGGGCCCAACCGTCGATTCCGTCGATTCCCGGACTCAATCTGGTCGACTACCTGACGTCGACGACCGCGATGGAGTTGACCGCAGTCCCGGAATCACTCCTAGTGATCGGCGGCGGGTTCATCGCGCTCGAGCAGGCGCAACTCTTCGCGCGACTGGGGGCGAAGGTAACCGTTTTGGTGCGGTCCAGGATCGCTTCGGCCGAAGATGCTGACGTCGCAGATGCTCTCCTGGAAGCGCTCGCTGACGAGCACATCGAGGTAGTGCAGCTCGCGACCGCGACCTCGGTCGACACCGAGGCGGGTGAGGTCGTCGTGACCGCCTCCAGCCCTGGTGGACAAGGCGACTTCCGTGCGGCGAAGCTGCTCGTCGCGACGGGCAGAACCCCGAATACTAGAGGTTTGAATCTGGAGACGGTTGGAGTCGACACGAGCACCAGCGGCGCGATCCTCGTGTCGAATCAGCTCAGAACATCAAACCCGCGTGTGTGGGCAGCGGGCGATGTGACCGGCCATCCCGAGTTCGTCTATGTCGCAGCCGCGCAAGGCACAACGGTCGCCGACAACATGTTCGGACAGACCCCGCGGTCGTTGGACTACACGCACCTGCCGCGCGTGATGTTCACCAGTCCGGCAATCGGGAGCGTCGGTATGACCGAGACGCAGGCCCTCGCAAGCGGAATCCGGTACACGAGCTCGCTTCTTCCGCTCACTCACGTACCCCGGGCCCAAGTTGACCGAGATACCCGAGGCTTCATCAAGCTCATCGCAGACTCCGATAGTCATCGAGTCCTCGGAATTTCGGCGGTCGCGAATAGTGCCGGCGAGATCGCCGCCGCTGGGGTCTACATCCTCGAAGCAAGGATGACCGTCGAGCAGGTCGCCCGGACATGGGCGCCCTACCTGACCATGGCCGAGGGCATCAAAATCGCCGCACAATCCTTCAGCACCGACATCGCCCAGCTCTCCTGCTGCGCTTCCTAATTCCTGATTCCACCGATCCGCAAGCGAAGTCCCAGACAATGACCAATCCACTCGATCGACTCATCACCCCCGAGGGGTCCGGCCTCGATCCGGCAGTCCTGGTTCCCCTACTCAGGCTCCTCTCCAAGGGAAACCCCGTCAGCGTAGAGGACTTAGCAGCTGCGGCCGGACTGTCGGAACCCGATGTACGGGAACGACTCCAATCCGTTTCCGACACCGAATACGACGATCGCGACCAAATAGTCGGGCAAGGACTGACCCTCCGTCCGACCCCGCATCGGTTCACCGTCGCAGGTCACGAACTGTTCACGTGGTGCGCACTCGACACCCTGATCTTCCCCACACTCCTAAACCAGTCAGCCACCATCGAGTCGACCTCACCCGCGAGCGGTCAAACGATCAGAATCTCTGTCACGGCAGACACCGTGACCAGCATCGAACCCGACACCGCAGTGCTATCGCTCGTCGACCCCGATGACCTCAGCTCGCTTCGAACGTCGTTCTGCAACCAAGTGCACTTCTTCGCCTCCCCACACGATGCCCAAACGTGGACGCGCGAAAATCCCGGCAACCAACTCCTCGACATCACCCACGCGCACGCCCTCGGGAAAGCTCTCGCTGAACAAGCGCTCATCAGCCCGGACACAGCCCGACAGGCCGGATGCTGCTCGCCGGATCAGCACGAAGGAACCGCCCAATGACCAACACAGTGAAATCGCCCCTCGCACGCAGGACAAGAGAGATCGGCCGATGGGGCACCGCCGCCCGGACAGTGATCGGTGCCGCTTTCGTGGGAGCCGGGATCATCATCGGACCTTCCACAATCGACTTCATCATCGCGGTCGCACTGGTCCCTGCCGCGATCACCCTCGCGGTTGTACTTCGGGGTCGTGATTCGGCACCACTGCGGGTCACAGGCGCGTGGGCCATGGCCACTAACACGCTGGTCTTCTTCGCGTTCTTCGCGCTCACCCCGCCGGCGGCAGCAACGTTCTACGGGCTTTCCATGCTGCTCGCCGCTAGCCGCGGGCTCGCAGCCTGCGAAGTGATGGCGGCATCGAACGTGATCCTCAACCGAAACGACCAAGTCGGTTGCCCTGTCTTTACCCCGATCGACCGCATCGAGGGATTCCACCCACGCGACTGCGCCTAACCGCAGATGCCTCTCCTCCAGCGCAGCCTCCGCCCAGGGGGACGCCGACCGCGAGAACCAGCCGGTACAGCGCAGTGCGGCCCGCTACTGCGTTTCGCGCCAGCGCTCTCTGGTAACCGCGTCGATGGCCGCCACCCGAAGCGGTGACGGCCATCGATCGAGGGCGGACTAGCAGCAGTTCGCCGCCGCAGGGGTGCAGCACGCGGCCGGCGTCGCTTCGGAGTCCTCGGCTGTCGTCGCCGGAGTGTGTCCGCCGTCGAAGGTCTCGGCGTCAGCGAGGACGGTGTAGACCTCCCAACGCTCGGCGTCGGGGGCGGTGACCCAGACCTTGTCCTGGGTGGCGAAGCAACAGGTGGCGCCGATCTCCTCCTCGGTGAACAGCTGCTCCTCGGTGAGGCGGGCGATCTCAGCGTGCACCTTGTCGCTGGAGTCCACCTCGACGCCGAGATGGTTGATGCTGCCGCCCTGGCCGGGGTTCTCCAGCAGGACCAGCTTGAGCGCCGGGTCGGCGACGGCGAAGTTGGCGTAACCGGGCTTGACCTTCGCCGGGCCCGTGCCGAACAGCTTGGTGTAGAACGCGATCGACTGATCGAGGTCATCGACATTGAGGGCGAGCTGGACGCGGGACATGAGAACCTCCGAGGCTTCGACATACATCTAACTGTTGCTCGTTCAGTTCTAGACCACGCTTTGACATATGTCAACGAGTAGGTAGATTGAAGCGTATGCCCAAGACGCTCCCCGTCGTCGACATCAGCGCCCCGATCTGCTGTGCTCCGCTGGCCGCCGGCGTGATGGACGAGGCCGCGGCACTCGAGCTCGCCCTGCGCCTCAAGGCCCTCGCCGACCCGGCCCGGATCCAGCTGATCTCGATCCTCATGGCCGCACGTCCAGGCGAAATCAGCACCGGCGACCTCGCCGACACGGTGGGCCTGTCGTCGGCGACCGTCAGTCACCACCTGAGCCAGCTCAAGAAGGCCGGCCTCGTCAGCTCCGAGCGGCGCGGGATCAACAACTTCTACCGGGCCGAACCTGACTCCCTTGAAGCGCTCCGGGCCGTCCTGGCCACGTGCTGCTAGCGCGAACGCGCCTCTCGCGCGCAGGTAGTGGCTGCACGACACCGTCGCGAGGCTCCCCGGCACAGCACCAGCACGATCGCCTGCGGCAGGATCGACACGCGTGGACCACATCGAGCAGCAGCTAGAGCAACAGCTCCGCGAACGCGGCATCCCCCTCACTGCGGCTGAGTTCCTCCGCGCCGTCCTCGAAGCCCTCGACGACGGCGCTTCCGTGCCTTAGCGGGACAGCGGTCGGCACGAGGAACATGCGCTGTAATCCGCAGTACCAGTGACTGTTCGGTCCTTGACTGCTAAAATCAGCAGTATGCTTCCCACGGGTCCCCGGACGATCGACAGCTTCCGCCGGATCACCATCCCAGCGAAGGTGGCGAAGGCGTCCGGAGTGCGGCAGCCTTCGTGGGTCCGGATCGGTGTCGTCGCCGACCAGAGGATCGTCGAGATCATTCCCACTCGCGGCCCGCGCGGGACGAAGCCGTCCGTACGAGGTAACCCGGATCGTCCGCGGCGGCTGCGGACGTCGCGACAGATCGCGCTGCCGGCGGCGGTCCTCGACTCGGTCGGTCTGGACATTGGGAGCGTCGTGGCGTTCCTGGCCCTGGAGGACCGCATTCATCTGTTCGCCGCGTCGCGGGTCATCGCGCCGGAGCCCGCGCCCGTGGGAGAGGAAGACCAGTGACGGCGCGGCGACGTACCCGGTCAATCCACGCAGAGGCGGGTCAGCTCCCCCTGTTCGACGTCCCTGCCGTCGCGCCGGCGGATCTGGTCGACCCGGCCGTGGTCGCAGCTGCGGAGCTCGTCCTCGATCGCTCAGTGTCGGTGTTGCCACGGACCGAACTGTCGGGGCTTCGCGGGTATCCGGTGGTCCGATGGTCGCCGAGCATCGCCGAACGGATGTCGGCCGGGGCGGGACCGATGCTCGACGCGCAGGTCCTCGAGCTGTGGGAGATGTGCCCGGCGGAAGGCGCTGGCGCGCCGCCAGCGGCACCGTTGAGCATCGTCGGGTTCGTCGCCACCGGGCAGTGGAAGAGGGCCCTGTACGTCGCCAGCGAACTTCGCGGGTTCGGGGAAACCGTGGTGCTGACCGAGCGGCGCCCCACGGCGCTGAGCTTGACGGCGGCGGACCTCGCCGACGTGAGTGTCGTGCATACCTCTCACGCCGGCGAGGAACTGCTGGTGCGGGGATCGAAGGTCGCCGATCCGCCGCGGATCGTCGCGGTGCGGTACTGGGAGGAGCGGCTCTTCGCTCACGCCCTCGCGACAGGGGTGTCGATCACGCCGCAGCCGGCTCCGGCGTAGCGCCGATCCACGCGGACAGGGCTCGTTTACGTTTCCAGTCCCCGCCGGTGAGCTGCTCGATCTCGATGTTGCTCTCGTGGGCGGCCTCGCACATCGCCGTCCACGCCTGCGGGCCGTTGTGCGCGGCGATAGCGGTGGCCAATCCGCGACCGAGCATCGCGACCGCGGAGACCGAATGGGAGAACGCTGCTGCCTTCGGGATGTCGGCGGTGCGGATCCAGGTCAGGTCCCGCCCACCGCAGAGTGCGCAGTCGCAGCACCACGCGGCGTGGGACTCGTCCTTGAGGTAGTGCCGCTCGAACGCGGTCAGCGACGTGTACGCCAGCAGCTCCGGGAGGATGAACGACACCGACCCGCTGCTGCCGCCCCCGCCGATGTCGGGGTAGATATGCCGGTACGTCGTCGACGAACCCAGCGCCGCGCCCGCGGCGCCGTACGCCAGCGCCCCCAATCCCGCCGTGTCACTGCGCAGTAGCAGCACCGGGACATCTGCCGTGAGGACGTGCACCAGCCCGGTCACGACGTTCGTCCGGTCGAACGGGTCGTCGGTGTCCTCGACCATCAACGCCACGGGGATGCCGTGCGCGTTGATCTCAGACCGGAGCGAATCGGCGGCGTGCGAGAGCCACCAGCTCGCGATCGGCAGCGCCGCGATCACCTGTCCACCGAAGCGGGCCGCCGTCTTCAAGGTGGTCCGCAGCCCGGCGGTGTCGCCCTTGGCCACATAGCCGGAATCGGTCAATGCCCACGTCAGGCCCGCGCTACGTTGCACGGTGATCCAGTCGCGGGTCGGCTCCGCCGTCGCCATCTTCCGCTGCCGGCCGCTGTAGAGGTTCGCGTCGAGCAGCAAGGCTGCGTCGGGGCACTTCTTGCGGGTCTGATCCGCCGCGGTCCTCGCAACCGCGGAGCGGTGGGTCCGGGACTGCCACGGCACGGTGAAAACCGCGCCGACACCCTCCGCCGCGATCAGAGCGCGAGTCGGGTCGATCAAGGTCGTCGGGACCTGAACGAACAGGTCCGTCGACATTCCCTCAAGCCGGTGCTGCCCGACCTGAATGGGCCGGGCCTCACCTGTCCGTTCAGTGCTGGTGGAATCGGTAGTGCGATCAGAGTCGCAACTGTCGTTGGTCAACGGTGCCTCCTCAAGGCGTTGTGGATGAGCCACCACGCCGAGGTCCGCATCGCTCGCCCACACCTACCGTTCCGGTGTTTGGCGAACCCGCGCACACCGTCTACCATCGGAGTCGTCATCCAAAGACATTCGCAACGGTCACGGTATCGAGGGCTCGCGCCCTCGGAGCGGTGATTCAGTTGTTCAGCGGAGCCCGGTTCGTCTGCAAACGAGCCGGGCTTCAGCTGTCTCTATTCTAGAGCCTGAACATGACAGGTCTCGGGACGTCGTCACCTCTACGTCACCTATGGCCCTACCGACGCGAGGAGCCCCCAGGCCGGTGGCCTTGGGGGCTCCTCGCTGATGACATCGTCAGCAATTCAACATATCTGTGGAGGCTAGGGTGTCTGGGTTCACGACATGTGTCACAGGTGATACGTCGCTGATGAGTCGCGACATACGTCACCCCCACCCGTGCACGAGAGTCACCAAGCATGTCCCGCGCTCGCGTCGCCGTGTTGAAAGTGATCACCAAGCAGCTGTCAGTCACCGACGCCGCACAGCAGTACGGCTACTCACGCCGCCAACTCCAACGCCTCCTGGCCCGCTACCGCACCGACGGCCTCGACGCGGTCGAACCACGCTCCAGGCGCCCGAGATCCAACGCACGAGCCACGCCGGAGACGGTGCGCGAGAAGATCATCGAACTTCGCCGCAGCCTCACCGCCCGCGGCCTCGACGCCGGCCCCATCACCATCGCCTGGCACCTCGAACAAGACGGTCTCACAGCACCATCGACATCGACGATCCGCCGCATCCTGCACGCGGCAGGACTCGTCACGCCAGAACCACGCAAACGACCGAAAAGCTCCTACCTGCGGTTCGAAGCCGCCCAGCCGAACGAAACCTGGCAATCCGACTTCACCCACTGGCGTCTTGCCGACGGCACCGACATCGAAATCCTCAACTGGCTCGACGACCACTCCCGCTACCTGCTGTCCTGCACCGCCCACCGACCGGTAACCGGCGACGACGTCGTCAACACCTTCCTGGCCGCAGTCGAGCGACACGGTGCGCCCGCCTCGACCCTCACCGACAACGGCCGCGTCTACACCGCCCGGTTCGGCGGCGGCCGCAACGCCTTCGAATACCTGCTGCCGATCCTCGGAGTGAAACAGAAGAACGGCTCCCCCGGCCACCCACAAACCCAGGGCAAGACCGAACGCTTCCACCAGACCCAGAAGCGTTACCTCGCCGCCCAACCAGCCGCTCGAAATCTGCCTGAACTGCAGAAACAACTCGACGACCTCCGAGAGCACTACAACGAGAAACGCCCCCACCGAGCCCGCGACCGGACCACCCCCGGCACCGCCTACCGCGCCACCCCGAAAGCACTCCCGGCCGCACCTCGCCCCGCCGGGCACTACCGCGTGCGCTACGACCACGTCGACATACGCGGGAAGATGAGCTTCCGGCACGCCGGCAGAATGCGTCACCTCGGCATCGGAGTCGAACACGGCCGCAAACGCGTCATCGCCGTCGCCGACGACCACACCGTCATCGTGATCCACCTCGACACCGGCCAGGTCATCGCATCAAACGACATCCAGCCCGACAAGGCCTACTGGCGTAACACGCAGAAAGCCCCCGGCCGATGGCCGGGAGCTTCCTCGTGACACATGTCGCGACTCATGTGTGACACATGTCGCGACTCATCACACTGTGGAGGCTAGGGGATTCGAACCCCTGACCCTCGCCTTGCAAAGGCGATGCTCTACCAACTGAGCTAAGCCCCCGTGTGTGGTTGTGCACCCATTGCTGGGCACCGTCCCCACCGCCAAACTACGACCTCGTGGTGGACATGTCCACCACAGCATCCCTGCTGGTCAACCCCTCACCGAGCCTGTCAGCTGGAGATAAGATGCGAACTCCTGACATCCGCCTTGCAAAGGCGGCGCTCTACCAACTGAGCTAAGGCCCCGAGTGGGGGTGTGGTGGGCCTAGGAGGACTTGAACCTCCGACCTCTTCGTTATCAGCGAAGCGCTCTAACCGCCTGAGCTATAGGCCCGTGAACCGAGGTCAAAGATTACCAGTGCACCCCGGTTCCAACAAAATCGCTGGTCAGTCCCTATCTGCGAGGGTCACCTCGACGCCGCCCACGAGGTCGGCGCAGAGGTTGTAGATGAACGCGCCCACGGTGGCGAGCGCGGTCAGCAGCACCACGTTCGCCAGCCCCACGAGGCTCGAGTACAGGAAGACGTCGCCCGCGGTGAGGATCGACGATCCGGCCTGCTCGTTCACGAGCGTCTGGAAGCTGTCGTTGATCTTCGACCACACGCCCATCCCGTTGAGGATCACGTAGAGCGCGCCCACGGCGATCATCCACACGAAGAACAGAACCACGGACACCACACCGGCCAGCTTGAACGTGGTCCACGGATCGATGGACCGCAGCTGCATCGCGGCCCGCACGGGTCCCGTGGCCGCCTGGGTCTTCACCCCGGCGGCGCGGGCGGGCGTGCTGCCCACGGTGTGCAGGTTCGACGGTGCGGGCTCCGCCGCGGCCTCCGGCTGGGCCGGGGCGTCCGCGGGCGGTGCCGGCGGCGGCGTGGTGGCCACGGGAGCCGTGGCCGCCTCCGCCGTCGTCACATGGTGGATCTTGTCGAGGTCGGGCAGATCCTTGGGCAGCTCATTCCGCTCCACGCCCTCGGTGGGCGCGTCGATGACGCGGCCGAGATCGGTATCGCGTCGCGGGATCCGGACGGGCTGTCGACCCGCCTGCTCCGGCCCGGGCTCACTGGGCTGCCCGGGGCCGGTTCCAGGGGTACTCACATGCGCTCCTCTTGAGTCACGGCGACTATTCCTCGGTGGTCGCCTGCTCGGTCTCGTCGCTCGTCTCGTCGGTCTCGTCGGCGTTTCGGGCGATCGCCAGAAGCGTAGTGCCTTCGCCGAGGTTCATCAGCCGGACACCCTTGGTCTGGCGACCCGCCTTGCGGACCTGCCGCGCGGCGGTGCGGATCACTCCGCCGCCCGAGGTGATCGCATAGAGCTCGGTCTCATCGTCGACGATGAGCGCTCCCACGAGTTCACCGCGCTTGGGGTCGAACTGAATCGTCAGCACGCCCTTGCCGCCACGCCCCTGCACAGGGTAGTCGTCCATCGGCGTGCGCTTGGCGTAACCGCCCGATGTGGCCACCAGCAGGTACGTGTCCTCCTGGACCACGTTGAGCGCCAACAGCTGATCGTCGCCGTTGAAGCGCATACCCTGCACACCCGAGGTTGCACGGCCCATGGGACGCAGGGCCTCGTCGGTGGCGGCGAACCGGATCGACTGCGCGTTCTTGCTCACCAGCAGCAGATCGTCGTCGGAGGAGGCGAGCACCGCGCCCACCAGCTCGTCCTCGTCGCGCAGGTTGATGGCCACGATGCCACCGCTGCGGTTGGAGTCGAAGTCCTCCAGCTTGGACTTCTTCACCAGACCGTTCTTGGTGGCCAGGATCAGGTACGGCGCGTCCTCGTAACCCTTGATCTGGATGACCTGGGCGATCCGCTCCTCCGGCTGGAAGGCCAGGAGGTTCGCCACGTGCTGGCCGCGGGCGGTGCGGCTCTGCTCGGGCAGCTCGTAGGCCTTGGCCCGGTACACGCGACCCTTGGTGGTGAAGAACAGGATCCAGTCGTGGGTCGAGCACACGAAGAAGTGCGCCACGATGTCGTCCTGCTTGAGATCGGCTCCCTTGACGCCCTTGCCGCCGCGCTTCTGGCTGCGGTACAGGTCGGTCTTGGTGCGCTTGGCGTAACCGGTCTCGGTGATGGTGACCACCACGTCCTCGCGGGCGATCAGGTCCTCGTCGGTCACGTCGCCGTCGGCCGCGATGATCTTGGTGCGGCGGTCGTCGCCGAACTTCTCCACGATCTCGGCCAGCTCGTCGCGGACGATGGCACGCTGGCGCTCCGGCTTGTCGAGAATGTCCTTGAGGTCGGCGATCTCGAGCTCGATCTCGGCCAACTGGTCGATGATCTTCTGCCGCTCCAGGGCCGCGAGGCGGCGCAGCTGCATATCGAGGATGGCGTTCGCCTGCAGCTCGTCGACGTCGAGCAGCTCGATCAGGCCGGCGCGGGCGATCTCGGTGGTCTCCGACCGCCGGATGAGGGCGATCACCTCGTCCAGGGCGTCGAGCGCCTTGACCAGGCCGCGCAGGATGTGGGCCCGCTCCTCGGCCTTGCGCAGCCGGAATCGGGTGCGCCGCACGATGACGTCCAACTGGTGCGTCACGTAGTAGCGGATCATCTGGTCCAGCCGCAGCGTGCGGGGCACACCGTCGACGATGGACAGCATGTTGGCGCCGAAGCTGGTCTGCAGCTGACTGTGCTTGTACAGGTTGTTGAGGACCACCTTGGCGACGGCATCGCGCTTGAGCCGCACCACGATCCGCATGCCCACACGATCGGAGGACTGGTCCTCGATCTTGCTGATGCCGGCGATCTTGCCGTCGCGCACCTGCTCGGCGATCGAGAGCACCAGGTTGTCTGGGTTCACCTGGTAGGGCAGCTCGGTGATGACGAGTTCCGTTGCGCCCTTGGAGTCCTCCTCCACCTCCACCACGCCGCGCATGCGGATCGAGCCGCGGCCGGTGGAGTAGGCGTCCTTGATGCCCTGGCTGCCCACGATCAGGCCGTGGGTCGGGAAGTCCGGGCCCTTCACGCGCTCCATGCACGCCTCGAGCGTGGCCTCGGAATCGGCCTCGAAGTTGTCCAGGCACCAGAAGATGGCGTCGGCCAGCTCACGCAGGTTGTGCGGCGGGATGTTGGTGGCCATGCCGACCGCGATGCCGCCCGCGCCGTTCATCAGCAGGTTCGGCACGCGCGCGGGGAGCACGGTGGGCTCCATCGTCTTGCCGTCGTAGTTCGGGACGAAATCGACTGTCTCCTCGTCGATGTCGCGCAGCATCTCCATCGCGAGCGGCGTGAGCCGGGCCTCGGTGTAACGCATGGCGGCCGCGGGATCGTTACCGGGCGAGCCGAAGTTGCCCTGGCCGTCGATCAGCGGGTAGCGCAGCGACCAGGGCTGGGCCAGACGCACCAGGGCGTCGTAGATCGCGGAGTCGCCGTGCGGGTGGTAGTTACCCATGGTCTCGGCGACCGGCTTCGCGGACTTGACGTAGCTGCGGTCAGGCCGGTAGCCGGCGTCGTACGAGGCGTACAGGATTCGGCGCTGCACGGGCTTCATGCCGTCGCGCACCTCGGGCAGGGCACGGCCCACGATCACGCTCATGGCGTAGTCGATGTAGCTGCGCTGCATCTCCTGCTGGATGTCGACCGGTTCGATCCGGTCGTGGCCGCCGCCGGTTTCCGGGGGCAGGGTGGTGTCAGTCATGGAAATCCTTCAGGTTCAGGCGGTTCGACGGTGCGGTTCGCGCGGCCCGGTGGCCCGGGCCGCCGCGGATCACACGTCGAGGAACCGCACGTCCTTGGCGTTGCGGGCGATGAACGAGCGTCGTGCCACCACGTCCTCACCCATGAGGATCGAGAACAGCTCGTCGGCCGCGGCGGCGTCGTCGAGGGTCACCTGCTTGAGCACGCGCACCGTCGGGTCCATGGTGGTCTCCCACAGCTCCTTGGCGTTCATCTCGCCGAGGCCCTTGTAGCGCTGGATGCCGTCGTCCTTGTTGATCTTCTTGCCGGCGGCGAGACCGTCGGCCAGGAGCACGTCGCGCTCGAGGTCGCTGTAGGCGAACTCCGGCTCGGCGCCCTTCTGCCACTTGAGCTTGTACAGCGGCGGCTGCGCGAGGTACACGTGGCCGTGCTCCACCAGGGGCCGCATGAAGCGGAACAGCAGGGTGAGCAGCAGGGTCGAGATGTGCTGGCCGTCCACGTCGGCGTCGGCCATCAGCACGATCTTGTTGTAGCGCAGCTTGGCGAGATCGAACTCGTCGTGGATGCCGGTACCGAAGGCGGTGATGATCGACTGGACCTCGGTGTTCTTGAGCACCTTGTCGATCCGGGCCTTCTCGACGTTGATGATCTTGCCGCGGATGGGCAGGATCGCCTGGTACATCGAGTCGCGACCGCTCTTGGCGGAGCCGCCGGCGGAATCGCCCTCGACGATGTAGACCTCGCACTTCTCGGGGTCGTTGCTGCGGCAGTCGGCGAGCTTGCCGGGCAGGCCGCCGATGTCGGTGGCGCTCTTGCGGCGCACCAGCTCACGCGCCTTGCGGGCGGCCAGACGGGCCTGCGCCGAGGCGGAGGCCTTCTGCACGATGGTCTTCGCATCGGCCGGGTTCGACTCGAACCAGTGGGAGATCTGCTCGCGGCAGACCTTCTGCACGAAGCCCTTGACCTCGGTGTTGCCCAGCTTGGTCTTGGTCTGGCCCTCGAACTGGGGCTCGGAGACCTTCACCGAGATCACGGCGGCGAGACCCTCACGGATGTCGTCACCGGTGAGCTCGCCGTCCTTCTCCTTGACCAGCTTCTTGTCCTTGGCGTAGGCCTTCACCACCGAGGTGAGCGCCGCGCGGAAGCCCTCCTCGTGGGTGCCGCCCTCGTGCGTGTTGATCGTGTTCGCGAAGGTGTGCACCGACTCCGAGTAGCCGGAGTTCCACTGCATCGCGATCTCGACCTCGTGGCCCTTCTCCTGGCCCTCGAAGGAGATGATCGAGCCGTGGATCGGCGTCTTCGACGTGCGCGCGTTGATGTGCTTGACGTAGTCCACCAGGCCGTCGGGGTAGTGGAAGATCCGCTCGCGCTTCTTCGGCGCAACCTCTTCCAACGCGGCCTGCACGTCCTCCTCGTGCGCGGAGGGCGCCTCTTCGGTGAGGTCCTCGTCGGGCACCTCGACCGCCACCGGGCGCTCGTCGGTGAGCGTGATGGTCAGGCCCTTGTTGAGGAAGGCCATCTCCTGCAGGCGACGCGCGACCGTCTCGAAGTCGTAGAAGGTGGTGTCGGTGAAGACCTTGGGATCGGCCCAGAACCGCACGGTGGTGCCGGTGCGGTCGGTGGGCTCGCCCTTCCTCAGCTCGGAGGCGACGGAGGTGCGTTCCTTGTCGTTCCAGGCGAAGTCCTGCTGCCAGTGGTAGCCGTCGACGTCGATCTCGACCTCGACCTTGCTGGACAGCGCGTTCACCACGGAGATACCGACGCCGTGCAGGCCGCCCGACACCGCGTAGGAGTCGGAGTCGAACTTGCCGCCGGCATGCAGCGAGGTGAGCACCAGCTGCACCGTCGGCATGCCCTTGGCGTGCATCGCCACCGGGATACCGCGGCCGTCGTCGATCACCTCGACGCCGCCGTCGGCCATAAGTCGCACGTCCACGCGCGTGGCGTAGCCGGCCATGGCCTCGTCGACGGAGTTGTCGACGACCTCTTGGATCATGTGGTGCAGACCGCGTGGGCCGGTGCTGCCGATGTACATGCCGGGGCGCTTGCGCACCGCCTCGAGGCCCTCGAGCTGCTTGATGGAATCTGCGCCGTAGTTGCCCGAACCGGACTTTCCAGCGTTGTTGTCAGCCGCCACGATGTGTTGGCGCTCCTTCGTCGATACCACCGCGCGGCGCCGCCGGGGGGTACCCGACGGTCCTGTCGATGGTGAACGGACAGCGGGCCACCGAGGCGATCCGCTCTTGCAGTTCCAGTCTACTCTTCTTCAGGACGTTAAATGCGGTTGCCACGCCCTGAACGCGTCGCAGACGAATCCGACCTCGTTTCGGCGCGATCACTCCGAATCGGGTCTCGCTGGCCGCACGGCCCTGCTGGGCCGCAGATCGGTTTATCCGTAGGTATCGCGCGGACCGCGGCCCGATACGTGCAGCGGACCCTTGCGCCAGCTGGGTGCGGTGGGGCCGGTGATGTTGAGCGAGGTGACCACGCCCTGCCCGACGGCGGCGTTGATCTTCGCGAGCAGCTGGGGCTGCATGAGCCGCAGTTGCGTGGCCCAGGCGGTGGATTCGGCGCTCACGTAGAGCACCTTCTCGCGCAGGCTGACGGCCCGCGCGTGCGCCGCGACATCGGCACCGACCACGGTGTCCCAGCAGCCGAGAACCGTTCCCTCGCCGACCTTTCGGTCCCAGCCACGGGCCTTCGCGATGCCACCGATCAGGGCGCCGAACTTCTGCGGATCACGGCCGTCCGGCGCGGGGCCGGACCACTTCCGCGAGCCCTGCCGCAGCCGCCGCACTCCGCCCGTCATCGGTGCGGCATTGCCGCGGCCCACGGACTTGCCGGCCGCCTTCGCCGCGGCGCGGGCCTCCTCGAGGGCACGGCGCGCGATATCGGAGCCGTGCAACTGACCGTTGTCGTTCGGACCCGTCATGTGCGCTCCTCTCCTGGCCGCGATGCCCTCAGGCTACCCGCGCCCTCCGACAGGTTCCGTGTGTCCGCCGCCGGTGGGCTCGCCGGAGATCAGGTCCTGGACCCGCAGCTGCGGCCCGTCCCCCGTGCTCCGGTGCCTGCCCCCTGCGGTGCTAACCGTGCTCCGCATGAACACCGCCACCGTGATGCCCGCGAACAGGGCCACACCGGCGGCCACCAGGTTCGCCGATTGCATGGCGTGCACGAAGCCCTGCTGCACGGTGTGCCCCACCACGGCCTGCAGCTCGGGCGGTGCAGCTCCGATGGCACGCACGCCACCGATCACCGACGATTCCGCCTCGGCCCGGATACCCGGCGTCACGGGCAGGCGGGCGAGATCCTCGGCGACCCGAGCGGAGTACAGGTGCGCGACCACCGAACCGAGGATCGCGACGCCGAGCGCACCGCCCACCTCGCGCGTGGTGTCGTTGACCGCCGATCCGGCCCCAGCCTCACCCGACGGCACCGAGGTCATCACGGAGGTGGTGGCGGGGCCCTGCAACAGGCCCAGACCCACGGCGATCACCGACATCGCGGGCAGGATCTGCGTGAGGTAGTCGGCGGATTCGGTGAGCCGGGAGGTGACCACGAAACCGATGGCCATGATCCCCAGGCCGATCGAGATCGCGAACCGCATCCGGCGCTCGGTGTTGGCTTGGGCCGCAAGCGGCGTCACCGCCACCGCCACGAGCGCGAACGGGATCACGCGCACCGCGGTCTCCAGCGGCCCGTAACCCAGCACTGCCTGGAAGTACATGATCGTGATGAAGACGAAGCCCAACAGGCAGAAGAAGCCGGCGCAGATCGCGAAGGAGCCCATGGCGAACCCGCGGGAACGGAACAGGGTCACATCCAGGACCGGATTCGCATGGCGCCGCTCGTACGCCACGAAGGCCATCAGGAAGACCACCGCGGCCACCAGCGCACCGACCACGGGCGCGCTGCCCCAACCGAAGTTCGGCGCCTCGATCAGGCCCCACACCAGCAGCGTGATGCCCGAGATCGACAGCAGCACCCCGAACAGGTCGAAGGACGGGCGTTCGGAACCGTAGGACTCCGGGACCAGCGTGAGACAGCCGATGATCGCGACGATCGAGATGGGCACGTTGATCCAGAACACCGACGACCAGGCGAAGTGCTCCACCAGGTAGCCGCCGACCACGGGGCCGATGGCGATCGATGCGCCGGCCGCGGCCGACCACACGGCGATCGCCTTCGTGCGCTCCTGCTTCTCCGGGAACAGCTCGGAGATGATGGCCAGGGTCGCGGGGAAGATCAGTGCCGCGGCGGCGCCCAATGCCGCACGCGCGGTGATCAACTGGGCCAGCGAGGTGGACCTGGTCGCCAGGATGGAGATCACGATGAAGCACGCGAGTCCTGCGACGAGCACCTTGCGCCGGCCGATCCTGTCTCCGAAGTAGCCCGTGGCCAGCAGCAGGCCCGCGAAGACCAGCGTGTAGGAGTCCACGATCCACTGCAGCGCGCTCATCCCGCCGCCGAACTCCTCGCTCAGCGTGGGCAGCGCGATGGTGACGATGCTGTTGTCCATGCCCGTCATGAGGACGGCGATGCACACGGTACCGAGCGATATCCACCGCTTCGACGCGCTCAGGGCGCCAGGGGAAGCCGGCATATCAGTGACCGGACCCCTCACCCTCGGTGGACGCGACCTCGGCCATGAAGGCGTCGAAGGCCGCGATGAACTGGTCCCGGCCGTGCAGATCGTTCGCGGCGGCCGCACCGGTGCGGCGTGCACCGACGACCACCGCCTCGTCGCGCACCAGGGCCAGCACCTCGGCCGCGATGGTGTCGGCGGTCATCCGGCGGCGGGGCAGCACGGCGCCGGCCCGGGCGGCCTCGATCCGCCGGCCCCAGAAGTGCTGGTCGAAGGCCTGGCTGCACACCAGCGACGGGCTGCCCGAGGCCGCCGCGATGGCGGTGGTGCCGGCGCCGCCGTGGTGCACCAGGACCGCGCATCGCGGGAACACCGCATCGTGATCGACATCGGGGACCACCAGCAGGTCCGGCGTGTTGACCACCTCGTCGCCGGTGCGGGCCGACCATCCGGGCACGGCGATCACCCGCATGCCGTTGCGCGCCAGGGTGGCGGACAGCCCGCCGACCACACCGTCGAAATCCACGACCGGCATGCTGCCGAAGCCCACGTACACGATGGGCCGGTCGTCCTGCGCGATCCAGGCCTCGATCGCGGCATCGCGATCGGCCCGGTCGGCGGGGCGGCCGCCGATCCGGATGAAACCGATCCGCGGCTGCCGCTCGTCGTGGCGGGTGCGCGGGGGCACCAGCGCCGTCCCGAAGGCCTCGATCCGCAGGATGTCGCGGCCGGCCAGCACCGACCGGGGATTGACGATCCGGTGGGGATAGCCCACGCGCTTGGCCAGGTGCAGGGTCTTCTTGAAGATGCTCAGCGCCCAGCCCACGTTGAACACCCGGTAGGTGAGGGGCAGTACGGCCGGGATCTTCGCCGCCGCGTCCTGCAACCGGGGGCCCAGCAGTGGATTCGGCACCGGGCTGTGCGGATCGCCGGGGAAGTACTCCAGCATCACCAGCGGCGTGTGGCGACGATGGGTCACCAGGGCCGCACGTTCCTCGATGATCCGGGTGCTAATCACGCAGTCGGCGCCCTCGCACAGTGCCTCGAGGTGCTCGTCGAACTCATCGGCGTGTGAATCCGCGAGCTTGCCCACGGCCCGCAGCTGCGTGGTGGTGCCGGTGCCGAAGAACTTCTCCTGGCCGAGCGGCGACTGCAGGAATTCCTTCAGATTCAGCGTGGTGAGAACGCGCGGTTCGAAGCCGTGCGACCGCACGAAGTCCCGCGATTCCACCGTGCACCCGATCTCGACGGTGTCCCCCCGGTCGGCGAACACCCCCGCTACGGCGAGGAGCGGGCTGATGTCTCCGCGGGAGCCCATGCACGCGATCGCTATCCGCACGGTGCCTGCCTTCCATTGTTGTACAGCGAAAGAAAGATCGGAGGTTTGTCGCAGTTTGCGATATTGTCGCGGTCTGCGATCGAATCAGGACAATACGGGACCACTAATCTTCGCGCACGCCTGCACTCACTCCGCCGAAGCCGGGCTCGATTCATCTGATGAATCGTCGACGGCCTCAGCCAGCCGGGAGATCCTCGCGTCCGCGGGTCCCTCGACGGTCACCTCGAAAGTGCGCGCCCGCAACGAGGGCGGCAGGTCTTCGGGCACCGCGGCGGTCACGATCACCTGCTCGGTCGCCAGCGCGACCTCGGCCAGCGCGGTGCGCCGCTTGGTATCGAGCTCGGCGAAGACATCGTCGAGCAGCAGTACCGGCTCGCTCCCGCCGGACCGCAGCAGTTCCAGCGAGGCCAGGCGCAATGCCAGTGCGTACGACCAGGATTCGCCGTGGGAGGCGAAGCCCTTCGCGGGTTCGTTGCCGAGCCGCAGGTCCACATCGTCGCGGTGCGGCCCCACCAGGCACACGCCGCGTTCGATCTCCCGGGACCGTGCGCGCTGCAGGCCCGCCAGCAGGGCCTGTTCGAGTTCCGCGACGGTGGCCTCGGCGGGCTCGCCCTCGAAGTCCTCGTCGAACAGGCCGCTCGTATAGGCCATGGTGGCGGCGCGCGAATGCGGCGCAAGGGCCCCGTAGGCCAGCGTGAGATGCGGTTGCAGCGCGGCCACCACCTCGAGCCTGGCCGCGAGCAGTTCGGCGCCGAACCGGGCGAGCTGCGCGTCCCAGACGTCGAGCGTGGACAGCATCGATTCGGCGTCGGGTCCCCCGCGCCGGGCGGCGGCGTAGGCCGTCTTGAGCAGGGCCGTGCGCTGTTTGAGCACGCGCTCGTAATCGGCCTTCTCGGCGGCGATCCGGGGCGTGCGCAGAATCGCGAGATCGTCCACGAAGCGCCGGCGGCCGCCGGGCTCGCCCCGCACCAACGCCAGATCCTCGGGGGCGAACAGCACCGACTGCAGGATTCCCAGCAGGTCGCGGGGCCGCCGACTGGGCGCGGTGTTGATCCGGGCCTTGTTCGCGCGGCCCGCCACGATGTCGATCTCCGCGGTCAGCTCGCGGCCCTCGTTGTGCACCGTGGCCAGAACCGAGGCGGATTCGGCGCCCACCCGGATCAGCGGCTGATCGGTGGACACACGATGCGAGCCGAGCGTGGCCAGGTAGTTCAGCGCCTCGACGAGGTTCGTCTTCCCGAATCCGTTGCGCCCCACGAAGACATTGATGCCCCGATCCAGTTCGATGTCCACATCGTCCCAGGACCGGAAGTCGCGCAGGCGCAATCGGCGAACGTACAAGGGAAGCGGCGAGAACCTAGTCGGCGCGGCGCACGGCGTGACCGCCGAACTGATTACGCAGGGCCGAGACCGCCTTCATGGTGTCCGAATCATCCTGCCGGGACTGGAATCGCGCGAACAGCGCGGCCGCGATCACGGGCGCCGGCACCGAATGCCGGATGGCCTCCTCGACGGTCCAGCGGCCCTCGCCGGAATCCTCGGTGTAGCCGGTGATCTCCTGCAGGCCGGGATCCTCTTCGAGGGCCTTGACCAGCAGATCCAGCAGCCACGACCGCACCACGGTGCCCTTGCTCCAGGCGCGCAGCGTGCCGGCCACGTTCTCGATCAGCGGCTCGGCCTCGAGCAGGTCGTAGCCCTCGCCGTAGGCCTGCATCAGGCCGTACTCGATGCCGTTGTGGATCATCTTGGCGTAGTGACCGGCGCCGACGGGGCCGCTGTGCGCGAAGCCGTCCGCCCGATCGCCCTCGGGGCGCAGGGCGTCGAAGATCGGCATCGCGCGCTCCACATCGGCGTCCGAGCCGCCGACCATGAGCCCGTAGCCGTTCTCCAGGCCCCAGACACCGCCGGAGACACCGCAATCGAGGTAGCCGATGCCCTTGGCGGCCAGCAGCTCGGCGTTCGGCTGATCGTCGGTGTACTTGGAGTTGCCGCCGTCGATCACCAGATCGCCCTCGCCGAGCAGGTCCGCCAGCTTGCGCACCGTCTCCCGGGTGGGCTCGCCGGCCGGCACCATCACCCAGACCACGCGCGGCGCCTCGAGCGCGTCGACCAGGGCCTCCAGGGTGGGGACGTCCGTCACCTCGGGCCGCGGGTCGTACCCGACGACCTCGTGCCCACCGGCACGCACGCGCTGGCGCATGTTCGCGCCCATCTTGCCCAGACCGATGAGACCCAACTGCATGCTGGTCATGCCTTCCGTGTGATGGAGTTCGACGGTTCGATCAGCCGGGCAGACGCACGGGCATCAGCAGGTACGTGTACGCGCTCTGCGGCGCGGGGAACGCCCCCGAGTCGTCCGGCTGGAAAGCATTCTCCACCGTGGGGCGCAGCACCGCAGGCCGAGAGGGCGTGGTGAACCCGAAGGTCACCGACTCGGTGTGGATCGCGGCCAGGCCGTCCTGCAGATAGCCCGGGTTGAAGGCGATGGTGAGCGGCTCGCCCTGGAAATCGGCGGGCAGCTCCTCCTCGGCCTTGCCGGCGTCGTCGCCACCGGCCGAGAGCCGCAGCGAACCGTCGCCGAACTCCATCCGCACCTGCGCGCCGCGGTCCGCCACCAGGGCCACACGCTTGATGGCCTCGAGCAGCGGTGCGATCTCCATCGTGGCGATCGCGGTGTGCGCGGCGGGGAGCAGCTGGCGGAACTTCGGGAAATCGGCGTCCAGCAGGCGGGTGGTGGTGCGGCGGTCCGGGCCGACCACACCGAGCAGACCGTCGGCGCCCACGGCGGAACCGGCGCCCAGCGCGATACCCACCTCGGAATCACCGGCGAAGGTCTTCGCGGCCTCGGACAGGGTCTTCGCGGGCACCAGGACGGCGGCCTTCACGTCGCCGGACTGCGGCTGCCAGTCGAATTCGCGCACGGCCAACCGGAACCGGTCGGTCGCGGCCAGAACCACCTTCTCGCCCTCGATCTCCACCCGGATACCGGTGAGCATGGGCAGCGTGTCGTCTTTGCCGGCGGCGATGGCGACCTGCGAGATGGCCTCGGCGAAGGTCGACCGCTCGATGGCGCCGGTCTGCTGCGGCAGCTCGGGAAGCTGCGGGTAGTCCTCGACGGGCATCGTGGGCAGCGAGAACTTCGCACTGCCGCAGCTGATGGCCACGCGGGTGATATCGAGTTCCACGTCGACCGGCTTGTTGGGCAGAGCCTTGGTGATGTCGGCGAGCAGCCGGCCGGACACCAGCACCTGGCCCTCGTCGGCGACCTCGGCGCCCACGCGCACCTGCGCCGAGACCTCGTAGTCGAATCCGGAGACGGTGAGCCCGTCGTCGCCCGCGGTCAGCAGGACGCCGCCGAGCACCGGTACCGGGGGACGCGACGGCAGGCTGCGGGCCACCCACGCGACGGATTCGGCGAACTCCTCGTGCGGGACGCGAAACTTCATGCCGACGGAGCCTTTCGGTAGGGACATGCGGGCAGGGCGTGGCGGCTTCTGCCGTCAGGGCTTCGATGCTATAGGAGGCGGGACCAGCGGGTGTACGCCCGCCTGAACTACAGCTCCGGCGCGGGCCGATGCGGCCCGCTTCCCCACACCCTCTTTTCAAAAGAAGTATTGAAAGAAGAAATAGCCTGTAGTCATAAGGCCTGTGGATGATGTGGAGGAAGGCCGTCCGCGCAGCATCACAGGCGTGTCGGTGTGTTGACGACGCGCCGTAGGCAATGTGGAAGTACATCCGTGTAATTGGTGAGGAACCGAACCTGTGGACGGTTGTGGAGGAATCATCCCCAGGTTGTTCCTGCATTTTCGGTGATTCATCCACAGGCGACGCGGTCGATGCACAGGTGCCCGCTCCGCGCCGTGGCGTACTTTGTGACCATGGGATACCCCGATCCGCAGCAGAATCCCGGGCAGCATCCGGGCGGCCAGAACTATCCGGCGCAACCCGGTGGTCCGGTGCCGCCGCAGCAGCCCGGCGGCCCCTATCCCCCGGCACAGCCGGGCGGTCCGTACCCGCCGGCGCAGCCGGGCGGGTACCAGCCCACGCGGGAAATGGGCCGCGAGGAGACCGGCGGCCAGCCCGGCGGCTACGAGCTCGGCTACGCACCGGGCGCGTACGGCCCCTACGACGGCCAGCAGCCCCCGCAGGGCCCGCCCCCCGGTGATCCGTACGGTCCGGGTGGGCCCGGTGGTGGGGACGGCGGTGACGGCAACAAGAACAAGAAGGTGCTGTGGATCGCCGTGGCCACGGTGATCTTCGTGCTGGTGCTGGCGGGCGTCGTGGTGGGTGTCGCCACGAGCGGTTCGAAGGAGACGGCGGCGACCACGACGGCGACGCCGACCACGACGGCTACCCGCACCACGACCAAGGCGCCGGCCACCGGCGGCACTGCGTCACCGTCGTTCTCGCTGCCCAACATCTTCGGCGGCGGGTCCACCACCGGACCGAACGCGCGGCAGTGGCAGGTGGAAGTGTCCGGCACCGGCTCCGCGCAGCTGGTGACGATCGGCATTCCGGACACGAGTCTGTTCGGCTCGCAACCGCTTCCGTGGTCGAAGACCTTCTCCTCGGACGCGGCGCTGGTGAACATCACCGTGATCGGTTACACCGGCGATGTCACGTGCAAGATCACCCGGAACGGCACGGTCGTCTCGGAACAGAAGTCGAGCGCCGAGGGCACCGGCGGCGGACCGCTCATCTGCAGCAGCGGGCGCTGACCGCTACTGGCTGCGCCGCTTGATCCGGGTGGTCAGTTCCTGCACCTGGTCGTAGACGCGGCGCCGCTCCGGCATCTCCTTGCGGATCTTGCGTTCCGCGTACATCACCGTGGTGTGGTCGCGGTCGAAGATCTGGCCGATCTTCGGCAGCGACAGCTCGGTGAGCTCGCGGCACAGGTACATCGCGATCTGCCGCGCGTGGGTCACGGCGCGGGCGCGCTCGGTGCCCTTGAGATCGGCCACGGTGATCTCGAAGTACTCCGCCACCACCGAAAGGATGGTGCTGGAACTGATCTCGATCGTCGTGGTGTCCGGCACCAGATCGCGCAGCACCATCTCGGCGAGCTCGTAGGTCACGTCTGTCTGCGTGAGTGAGGCGAAGGCCGTCACGCGGATCAAGGCGCCCTCGAGCTCGCGGATGTTGCGGTCGATGCGGGTGGCGATGAGTTCGAGCACATCGTGCGGAACGTGGATCCGCTCCATCTGCGCCTTCTTGAGCAGGATCGCCATGCGGATCTCGAGCTCGGGCGGCTGCACATCGGTGATCAGGCCCCACTCGAACCGAGTGCGCAGCCGATCCTCCAGCGTTGCAAGCTGTTTCGGCGGCCGGTCCGAGGAGACCACGATCTGCTTGTTCGCATTGTGCAGCGTGTTGAAGGTGTGGAAGAACTCCTCCTGGATACCCAGTTTCCCTTCCAGGAACTGGATGTCGTCCACCAGCAGGATGTCCACATCGCGGTAGCGCTGCTTGAACTGCACCTGGCGGTCGTCCTTGAGCGAGTTGATGAAGTCGTTCGTGAACTCCTCGGTGGAGACGTACTTCACCCGCATGCCCGGGAACAGGCGCTGCGCGTAGTGCCCCGCCGCGTGCAGCAGGTGGGTCTTCCCGAGTCCGGACTCGCCCCAGATGAACAGCGGGTTGTAGGCGCGGGCCGGCGCCTCGGCCACGGCGAAGGCCGCCGCGTGCGCGAACCGGTTGGAGGCGCCGATCACGAAGGTCTCGAAGGTGTACTTCTGGTTCAAGCTCGAACCGGAGCTACCGCTCGACTTCGACGACGGACCCGTCATCGGCGGCGGCAGGGTGACCGACGGTGCCTCCAGGGTGGCCGTCGGCGTGGGCACGGGGAGGTCGGCGGTGCTGGGCCCGGCCGGCGGTTCGGCCTCGACGGTGACCGGCGGCGTCGCGTCCGGGGAGATGCGCACGCCGAGCTCCACGTCTTGGCCGAGCCGCATGGACAGCGCATCGATGATCGGGTCCCGCAGACTGCGGTCGATCACGTCCTTCATGAGCTGCGACGGGACGGCGACGAGCGCGAAGCCCTCGGTCAGGGTCAGCGGTTGGACCAGGCGCAGCCAGGCCTTCTCCTGCATGGTGAGGGTGCGATCGGTGCTCTCCCCACAGAGATCGTCGACGACGGCCGTCCACGTCTCGATGAGTGGATCAACGGTCATCAGGTCCTCCGCGCCGGGCCCGGAGCTGTTGGGCTGCCGGCTTCTCGTCCACATGTTCGTTATCGGGTTGTGCATGAATCCACCCCACCCGACCTGCGAAAGCACTCTACTCCACAGATCTATCCACAGGTGTGGCAGAACCGGGTATAAGGATGCTGCGGCCGTTGTCTCGGCCGATCGTCGATCTCGCTGCGCTGGTGCAGGCGGTCCGGGGTCGGGCCCCGGCTACGGAGCCGCCCGAAGGCCGGTACACGCCAGGTCCCTGCGGGCCCGGTGCTGCCGTGCCTCGATGCCACGGACGGCCGTGGTCGTGCTCAGCGATCGCATTCGGCAAAGTTAACAGAGCGGAGCGGACTCCTCAACACGAAGCACATTCTCGCAGGACAGTGTGGGACGCGACCGGGAATCGGCGTGTCGGGCGACCCTCATCGTGACCTGCGTCACGGGACCGGCGGTGTCGCGGTTTGACCTTGTCAGGCGGGATAAGTAGTCTTGGACGGTCTGTGCGCACACCGATCCGTCGGGCGAGTTCGACCTCAAGTTGAACTTCATGTGTCGCCGAGAGTTTCCATCCACCATCCGGTGGCGCACCAGCGCCGCCGTACCGAACAAGGAGTGTCACCGTGGCTAAGGGCAAGCGGACGTTCCAGCCGAACAACCGTCGCCGCGCGCGGGTTCACGGCTTCCGTCTTCGTATGCGCACCCGTGCCGGGCGCGCCATCGTCTCTTCGCGTCGTGCCAAGGGCCGCGCGAAGCTGACGGCCTGATTCATTGATCCACGGCGCCACCGCGGCCCCTGAGCGTTCAGGGCGCGGTGGCGTTCGTGCACAGGGGATACGAAGGCAGACCCACGCAGTGCTACCCGCCCGCCACCGGATGAGTTCGTCGCGCGATTTCGCCGCGGCGGTCAAAGGTGGCCGGAGGGTGGGCCGGCGCTCGATCGTCGTGCACGTGGTGAACCGTGGCCAACCGGCAATGGCTGATGAGATTGCAAGCCCGGCAGCTGCTTCCGAGCGGATGCCGGGCCTCGTCGTGTCCGGGAGCGGTGTGGATCCGGTGATCCCGGCGCCGCGGGTGGGACTGATCGTGTCCAAGTCGGTGGGCAATGCCGTCACCCGGCACGCCGTGGCCCGGCGACTGCGCGCGGCCGCCTCGTCGCTGGTCGGCGGACTCGACGACGGCTCGCTCGTGGTGATCCGCGCATTGCGCGCCGCTGCGGACGACGACTCCGATGAACTTGCGGCGCAACTGCGCTCGGGCCTCACCAAGCTGGGTGCCCTGTGAGCGCGGCCACCGCGATGCGGCAGCTGCCGCGGCGCGCACTGATCGGGATGGTGCAGTGGTACCGCACCTGGATCTCTCCGATGCGCCCTCCCACATGCCGTTTCATGCCCACCTGCAGTGAGTACGCGGTGGAGGCGCTCAGCCGGTACGGCGCCGTGCGGGGTGTGTACCTCAGTACCATTCGGCTGTTGAAATGCGGTCCCTGGCACCGCGGCGGATGGGACCCTGTTCCCGAGTAGCTCGTTCCCCCGGCGCCGATCGCCACCCGCGCGGCTATGCCCGCCGCGCCCGAAACCTCATGAAGTAGAACGACAAGGAGCACCACGGACGTGTTCAATCCCTTATCTCTGGACTACGTGTACTACCCGGTCTCGGGCATCATGTGGGTCTGGCACAAGCTGTTCTCGATGATTCCCGGCCTGGGTCCGGACAAGGGAGTGACCTGGGCTCTTTCGGTGATCTTCCTGGTGCTCACCCTGCGCGCCATCCTGTACAAGCCCTTCGTCCGCCAGATCAAGACCACGCGGCAGATGCAGGAGTTCCAGCCGCAGATGCAGGCGCTGCGGAAGAAGTACGGCAAGGACCGGCAGAAGCTGGCCCTGGAGATGCAGAAGCTGCAGAAGGAGCACGGTTTCAACCCGCTGCTCGGCTGTCTGCCTGCGCTGCTGCAGGTTCCGGTGTTCATCGGCCTGTTCCACGTGCTGCGCTCGTTCAACCGGATGCCCGGCGGAGCCACCCAGATGTTCGGCTCGCCCAACATGACGGCGTACGAGACGCGCCACACGCCGAACTACTTCTTCTCGGCCACCGACGTGCAGAGCTTCCTGGACGCCCGCCTCTTCGGCGTGCCGCTGTCCTCGTACGTGCAGGAGCCCTTCGAGCAGTTCCAGGCCTTCATGCCGGTGAACATCAACAACGACTTCATCCAGCCCGACTTCGACAAGTGGATGATCTTCTGGCTGGCCGTGCCGCTCATGATCGTCGCCGCCCTGGCCACGCACTTCAACGCCCGTGCCTCGATCGCGCGCCAGCCCGTCGCCTCGCTCGATAACCCGCAGACGGCCATCATGAACCGCCTGATGCTGTGGGTCTTCCCCATCGGCGTGCTGGTCGGTGGTTTCTTCCTGCCCGTCGCCATCCTGATCTACTGGGTCACCCAGAACATCTGGACCTATTGCCAGCAGCACATCGTCTTCGGCAAGTTGGACAAGGAAGACGAGGAGAAGAAGAAGCTGGCGCAGGAGAAGCGCGCCGAGAACGCCCCCAAACCCGGTGCGAAGCCGGTGGCGAAGAAGGGCGGCGCGCAGGCGGCCAAGGCGGTCGATACGACCGCTGGAGCCGAGACGGAGGACGCCGAGGAGGCGACCGACGCACCGTCGAAGCCCACCCCCGGCGCCAAGCCCGCGGCCGGTGCGAAGCCGAAGCAGCAGCATCCCTCCGGGAACGCTCGCCAGCGGCAGCGCAACCAGCAGCAGCGGAAGAAGCGGCGCTGAGCCGCCCCTATACCCCTACTGAAGAACCACAAGGAGTACGCATGTCTGACGACGTGACCGTCGAGGACGAGAAGACCACCGCCGTGGCGCCCGCGGATACCGCTGCCGAGGAGGACGACGAACTGGTCGAGGAGGGCGAGATCGCCGCCGACTACCTCGAGCAACTGCTCGACATCCTGGACTTCGACGGCGATATCGACCTCGATGTCGAAGGCGGCCGCGCGATCGTGGCCATCGACGGTGGCGAGGATCTGACGAAGCTCGTGGGCCAGCGCGGTGAGGTCCTGGACGCCCTGCAGGAGCTGACTCGCCTCGCGGTGCAGCAGTCCACCGGCGACCGCAGCCGGCTGATGCTGGACGTGGCCGGCTGGCGCGCCGGCCGCCGTGCGCGGCTGTCCACGCTGGGCGCCGAGATTGCGGCCCGCGTCGTGGAGAGCGGCGAGAAGGAGTCGCTCAAGCCGATGACGCCGTTCGAGCGCAAGATCGTGCACGACGCCGTGGCCAAGGTCGACGGTGTGCGCTCGGAGAGTGAGGGCGCGGAGCCGAACCGCCGCGTGGTGGTTCTGCCCAGCGCCTAGACTGGAGCAGAGGTGAACGATGGGTCCCGGGCCGTGCGCCTGGGGCCCATCGTCGTTTGCGGGCAGCGCGAGCTGTGAAATAACACGAGTGTGATTCGGAGGTTTCACGTGGAACGGCGGGATGCGGAAGCGGTGGCCTCGACGGCGGACGAGGCCGGGCAGGAGCTGCCCCCGGCTCCCGCGGAGGCGACGACGGTGTTCGGTGACCGGCTGCCGCTGGCCGAGGAGTATGCGCACGTGTTGGCCACCGACGGTGTCGTGCGCGGGCTGATCGGTCCGCGGGAGGTACCCCGGCTGTGGGAGCGCCACATCCTCAACTGCGCTGTGCTCGGCGAACTGGTCGAGGCGGGCGAGACGCTCGTCGACGTCGGCAGTGGAGCCGGCCTCCCCGGTATTCCGGTCGCGATCGCGCGCCCCGACGTCGAGGTGATTCTGGTGGAGCCGCTGCTGCGTCGCGCAGTCTTCCTCGAGGAGTTCTGCGCGGAGCGCCTGCCGAATGTTCGTGTGGTCCGGGGCCGCGCCGAGGAGCGCTCGGTGGTGCAGGCCGCGGGCGGAGCCGATGTGGTCACCTCCCGCGCCGTCTCGGGTTTCCCGAAGTTGGCTCCGTGGTCCGCTCCCCTGCTGCGCGATGGCGGCCGACTGTTGGCACTGAAGGGTTCGCGCGCCGGCGATGAGATCGAGGAGCACTCGGCGGTCCTCGCGAAGGCCGGACTGTGCGATCCCGAGGTGGTCCGGTGCGGCGAGGGCATCGTCGATCCGCCGACGACCGTCGTCCGCGCCTACCGTCGCGGGTCCGGTGCGGGGAAGTCGTCGCGCCGCCGCAAGTGATCGAATCCGGGCGAAACGGACAGTATTTGCCCCCTACTGGTTACCCACGGTCTGTTTCGACACGTGACAGACGGCCTCTCCGAGGTGGTCTCGACGGGCCCTCACCGGGAGGCAGTTCGGTACGGGCGTACCAATAATTCCGTGGATTGCGAGCTGCCGCGGAGCAGACCCGGGCAGCCCCAGTCCGATCTGTCGGGAGTCATGACGCGGACTGCTCGACGCACGAGCGCGAGTCGAGACCGGGGTCAGTCCTCCCCCGTATCCGACGGCCCTCGGGTGGCCCGCCATGGCGGCGGAGATCCGGCCATCGAGATCGGTGGGCAATTCCGATTGAGTCGGTCGATGAGACGGGTCGGTCGGTGAACTCGGGTGCTGATCCGCTCGGCTCGTAGGACCGAGGCCGGGCGCCGCGAGCGGACCGGTGTGCGAGGCGTGGGAGGGCCGTGGGCCATCCCCACGATGTTTCACGTGGAACCTGTGACCGCCGCGAGAGCCGACAGTGCGGTCGTCGCACCGTGACCTGTCCGCGTCCCGCTCGACGGTGACCGCGAGCGAGCGGCTACGGATCCGCGATGACGACGATGCCGTCGAGCGGAGCACGTGGGCGGCGAGGGGCGGTACGCCGGACGAGCCCGCGGGTGCGAGGCGCGCACTTCCCCGCCGGGCGCCGTGCGGAACGCTCCCGGGCGGGACGCCGCGAGCAGCGCATCACGGCCGG
Organism: Tsukamurella strandjordii; assembly: GCF_039525985.1. NCBI lineage: Bacteria > Bacillati > Actinomycetota > Actinomycetes > Mycobacteriales > Tsukamurellaceae > Tsukamurella > Tsukamurella strandjordii. Next base: position 241,899 of record NZ_BAAAII010000008.1, read on the forward strand.
GGCAGGCGCGGGCCGGGGGCCGGTACCGGCGGGAGGCCCGATCGGCAGACGACGGGGGCCGTACGAGGCGCATCGCCGGCAGGACTCCCGGGCAGCATCCAGAGCGTCGTCGCCGCGAGGCCGGCTGCCGAGTTTCACGTGAAACAGACTCCTCGATCGCGCGGAGTTTCACGTGAAACTCGAGGGTCTCGGACGTCGTCGAGCCGGTCGGAACGAACCGAGCTGCGCCGATCACCCGGACCCGGATGCCGGGCTGACGGTGTCGGAACGAGTCACTAGGATGGGGACATCAAGCTGAGGAGTATGCGTGACTGATCACGAATCCGGGTACGACGTTTCACGTGGAACCACGGAGGACGACACCCCCATCGCCGAGGCGGCCCGTCGCGCCAGCCAGGTCCTGACCCCGGGAGGTGCCGGCACCCTTCCCAAGCCGACGGCGCAGCGGGTGCTGACCATCGCCAACCAGAAGGGCGGCGTCGGCAAGACGACCACGGCGGTCAACCTCGCCGCGGCGCTCGCGCTGCAGGGCCTGCGGGTGCTCGTGGTGGATCTCGATCCGCAGGGCAATGCCAGCACGGCGCTCGGGGTCGACCATCGTTCGGGCGTACCGTCCACCTACGAGCTGCTGATCGGCGAGACCACCCTGGAAGAGGCGATGGCGCAGAGCCCGCACTCCCCCAACCTGTTCTGTGTGCCCGCGACCATCGACCTGGCCGGCGCCGAGATCGAACTCGTCAGCATGGTGGCTCGCGAGACCCGGCTGAAGAATGCGCTCGCGAGCGCCGCGGACGCCGATATCGATTACATCTTCATCGACTGCCCGCCGTCGCTGGGGCTGCTCACCGTGAACGCGCTCGTCGCCGCGCGCGAGGTGCTGATCCCGATCCAGTGCGAGTACTACGCGCTGGAGGGTGTGGGACAGCTGCTGCGGAACATCGAGCTGGTGCAGGCGCACCTGAACAAGGATCTGCACGTCTCCACCGTGCTCCTCACGATGTACGACGCACGCACCAAGCTCGCCGATCAGGTGGCGGCCGAGGTCCGCAACCACTTCGGCGAACGCGTTCTCAGCGCCACCATCCCCCGCAGCGTCAAGGTCTCCGAGGCGCCGGGCTACGGCACCACGGTGCTCGACTACGACCCGGGTTCGCGCGGCGCGATGAGCTATCTGGATGCCGGGCGCGAGTTGGCGCTGCGCGGCGCGGGGCAGGCGGTGTAGTCATGGCGACGCAGAAGAAGGGCGGCCTCGGTCGCGGCCTCGCCGCCCTGATCCCCACCGGACCCGACGAGGGACCGCGGCTCGGCAACGCCGCGGCCGACGTGGTGATCGGCGCCAAGCAGACGGCACCCGCACCCGACGGCGTCGGGGGGAAGCGCGCACCGTCGTCCCGCACCCCGGGCGCCGCGGACGAGACCGGCGGCAGCGATTCGCTGGGCGCCGTGTATCGCGAGCTCGCGCCGACCGCGATTCAGCCCAACCCGCAGCAGCCCCGCTCCGTCTTCGACGAGGAGGCGCTGGCCGAGCTCGTGCACTCGATCCGCGAGTTCGGGCTCATGCAGCCGATCGTGGTGCGTCCGCTCCCCACGCCGAAGGGCGAGGTGCGGTACCAGCTCGTGATGGGCGAGCGCCGCTGGCGGGCGAGCCAGGAGGCCGGCCTCGAGACCATCCCGACGATCGTCCGCGAGACCGCCGACGGCGACATGCTGCGCGACGCTCTGTTGGAGAACATCCACCGGGTGCAACTGAACCCGCTCGAAGAGGCGGCCGCCTACCAGCAACTGCTGGAGGAGTTCGGCGTGACGCACGACGAACTCGCCGCCAGGCTCGGCCGCTCGCGGCCCGTGGTCACCAACACCATCCGGCTGCTTCGCCTCCCCGTGGCCGTGCAGCGCCGCGTGGCCGCCGGAGTGCTGTCCGCCGGCCATGCCCGCGCACTGCTCGCCCTGGAGGCCGGGACCGAGGCGCAGGAGTCGCTCGCCGCCCGGATCGTGGCCGAGGGCATGTCGGTGCGCGCCACCGAGGAGGCGGTCACCCTCGCCAACCGCGGGGACGGCACCGTGGCCCCGGCGGCCCCGAAGCGGCGCCAGGAGGCCGACCCGGGCCTGCGCGATGTGGCCGACCGCATCGCCGACCGGCTCGACACCAAGGTCACCGTCTCCATGGGTAAGCGCAAGGGCAAGATCGTGGTCGAGGTGGGCTCGGCCGATGATCTCGACCGCATCGTCTCGCTGCTCGCCGGCCGGTAGTCCCATGGCTCTCACGATCGTCCCCCTCACGCTGGGTGCCTTCGACGACCTGCCGAAGCACCTGCGTCAGTGCGTGTACTGGGAGGTGGCCCCCGGGGCGGCCACCCTGACCGACACGGCCTTCGACAAGGAGGCCTGGCTGTCGATGCTCATGCTGGAGTGGGGCTCCTGCGGGCAGATCGCGATCGATCACCGGCCGGACGGCAGCTCCCGCCTGGTGGGCGTGGCCTTCTACGCCCCGCCCCGCACCGTGCCCCGTGCCGCCACCTTCCCCACCGCCCCGGTCAGCCCCGATGCGGTGCTCCTGACCTGGGTGGGAGCCGAACCGGGCGTCGAAGACCGGGTCCGTGAGGAACTGGTGACGGCGGTGTGCACCGATCTGGTGCGCCGTGGTGTGCGGGCGGTGGAGGCCTTCGGTCTGCTCACACCCGTGGGTCAGACCACGGAAAGCGTTGTGGCACAAATAGATTGCGGTCCGTGCGGCTGCGATACGGTGCCGCTGACCGATGCCGATTTCCTGGAGCGGATGGGTTTCGAGACCGTGGCACCGCATCACCGCTACCCCCGACTGCGGCTGGAGCTGTCCGAGGGCCTCGGATGGAAGGCGGGCGTGGAGCACGCACTGGAGCAGCTGCTGGCGGCCGGTGCGGCCGAAGCGGCCCTCCGTGAGGCGCTGGAGGGAACGGGAGACGCCGCGGCACCCGTGTGCCGGGCGGAGGACTGACGGGGCCGTGAGAGCCCCGTCAGGCACTCACGTGTCCGAGGTCTCCTCGAGCGCGATCAGCTCGGCGAAGGTGTACGTACCGGTGGGCCGGTCGTTCTCGCCCAGCAGGTACATCCGCTTGACCGCCACCAGGATCGCCTCGGCGATGGTGTCGCGCATCTCCGGGGAGGCGAGCACCGCCGCATCCTCGGGATTGGTCACGTAGCCCACGTCGATCTGCACCGTGGGCATCCGCGTCAGGCGCACGATGTCCCAGGTCCGGCCGTGGTAGTGGCAATCGCTGAGCGGAGTACGCGCCACGATCTCGCGCTGGATGAACCCGGCCAGGTTGCGGCCGATGTTCGAGCTGGCGCCGTGGGTGTTGCCGAAGTGGAAGGAGGCGATGCCGTGCGCGCGCGGATTGCGGTAGTGCGCGGTGCGCAGCGCGATCATCAGATCGGCCTCGAAGGTGTTCGCGGTGTACGCGCGGGTGCTGTCGGTGGCGTCCATCCCCCGCGGCCGCGACAGGTAGGTCTCCATCCCGGCGGCCGCCATGCGGCCCTCCAGGCGCGAGCCCAGATCCCAGAGGATCTCCTCCTCGGTGATCATCCGGCCGTCGGGGCCGCGCAGCGCGAGCCCACGGTCGGGCCCGCCGAGGCCGGGATCGATCACGATGCGCTTACCGGACAGCCGCGGACCCGAGCGGCGCACGTGCTCCTCCTCGCGGATCGCGTGCGGGGAACCGCCGGTCACGCGGGAGCCGAGGAAGGTGAGCGAGCGCAGTGTGGCCGGACCGCAGATACCGTCCGCGACCAGGCCGAACTCACGCTGGTAGGCGGAGAGCCCCAGGTGCGTCTGCGGGCCGAACAGGCCGTCGATCATGCCGGCGTAGAAGCCGAGGTTCTGCAGCCGGGCCTGCAGCGCCGCCACATCGTCGCCCGAGGGCGGTGCCGAGGCGATGTAGCTCAGCGTGCGCGCACCGAGCTGATAGGTCGATTCGCGCAGCGCACGGTAGGTGGCCGGGCCCACGACACCGTCGACCAACAGGCCGCGCTGCTGCTGGAAGGCGCGGGTGGCATGGTCCAGGCGACGGTCGAAGACCGCCTCGGGCACCGTCCAACCGCCGCTGACCAGCTCGTTCGGCGCCACGAAATCGGGGAGGAAACCCTGATCGGCGAGGATGCCGCGGATCTCGGCTACGGCACCGCCGTGATCACCGAGGCTGATGCGGGGCATGTCCTGTCCTTCAGTTCGCTCCATGGTCGGCCCCGGACGGGCCGAATCGAGTACACGATACGGCCACTTCGGTGTCCGGACCAACCGCGGTGACCGACTAGAGGACGCCCTCGAGCTCCTTGAGGATGGCCGACTTGCTCTTCGCGCCCACCAGCTTGGCCACCGGCTCACCGTCCTTGAACAGGATCAGCGTGGGGATGCTGAGCACCTGGTAGTCGCGGGGTGCGGCCGGGTTGGCATCCACGTCCACCTTCGCCACGACCAGCGTGTCGGCGTGCTCGTCGGAGATCTGCTCGAGCACCGGCGCCACCATCTTGCACGGACCGCACCACGTGGCCCAGAAGTCCACCAGCACCGGCTTCGACGATTCGAGGACGGTCTGCTTGAAATCGGCATCGGTGACGGTCACGGTGGCCATGGTTGTTCCTTCGGATCGAAAGGGATTGGGGGACAGAACGATTACTGCGCGGCCGCGGTCTCGCGGTGGTGCGCCAGCCAGCGCTCGGCGTCGATGGCGGCCGAACATCCGCTGCCCGCGGCGGTGATCGCCTGCCGGTAGGTGTGGTCCACCAGATCGCCCGCGGCGAAGACACCGGGCACGCCGGTGGCGGTGCTGCGGCCCTCGACCTGCACGTAGCCCTCGTCGTCGACGGTGACCTGCCCCGCGACCAGCCCCGAGCGCGGGTCGTGGCCGATGGCCACGAACAAGCCGGTCACGTCCAGCGTGCTCTCGGCGCCGGTCACGGTGTTGCGCACGGCCAGCGATTCGACCGTCTTCTCACCGTTCACGGCCGTCACCACGGCATCGGTGAGGAAGTGGATCTTCTCGTTGTCGCGGGCGCGGTCCAGCATGATCTTGGACGCGCGGAAGTTCTCGCTGCGGTGGATCAGGGTGACCGACTTGGCGAACTTGGTGAGGAAGATGGCCTCCTCCATCGCCGAATCGCCACCGCCGACCACCGCGATGTCCTGATCGCGGAAGAAGAAGCCGTCGCAGGTGGCGCAGGCGCTCACGCCGCGGCCCAGCAGGGCCTCCTCGCCGGGGATGCCCAGGTAACGGGCGGCGGCGCCCATCGCCAGGATCACGGCGCGGGCGCGGTAGGTGCCCTCGGAGGTGACGACCTCCTTGATCTCGCCGGTGATCTGCGCGGACTCCACATCCTCCATGCGCAGGTCGGCGCCGAACCGGATGGCCTGCTCGCGCATCTCGTCCATCAGCTCGGGGCCCATGATCCCGGCCTTGAAGCCCGGGTAGTTCTCCACCTCGGTGGTGGTCATGAGCGCGCCGCCGAAGTTGGTGCCCTCGAACAGGATGGTCTTCAGCTCGGCGCGGCCGGCGTACACGCCGGCGGTGTAGCCCGCGGGACCCGATCCGATGATGATCACGTCCGCGATATCGGTGCCAGCTGCAGTCATTACCTACCCGCCTCGAGAGAAGATCGATCCGGCCCCGTGCGGGCCGGCTGTTCGTGCCAACGGTCCCGGGGGTCCGGATGTTCCCGCGAGCCTTTCCGCTCCAGGTTACGGCGTGCGTGCGGGCGCGGTGGCGGTGCGTGCGGCCGCGGCCAGGGTGCGGGTCACGAGCACCGACGATGCGGTGCCCTGTGCGCAGGTCGGGGTGACGGCGAGCAGCGTCAGGTCGCCCAGTGCGGGCCCGGGCAGCAGCAGCACGGTGGCGGATGTGCCGCGCACGTCGATCGGGCCGGCGCCGAGCACGATGCGTTTGGTGGTGGGGATCCGGGCGGCATCGAGGCAGCGTTGCAGTGCGGCGTGGTCGGTGAGGGCGCCGCGGTCCCCGCCCGGGGAGGCGGCCGCCAGCAGGATGCCGTTATCGGGTTCGACGGTGCCCGGCTCGCCGAGGGTGCTCAGTGCCACGGTGACGGCCAGGGCGGAGGCGGCGACGGTGCCGACCGCGGCGGCGCCGTAGCGCAGCCGCTTGTTGGGCAGCGTGGGCTTCGGGGCGGTGCGGAGGTCGGCGATGATCCGGCGATCGCCGAGGGGGGTGACATCGGCGGGGCCGTCGGGAGGGGTCCAGGTGGCGTACGTGTCGTCGCGGTACTGCGCCAGCAGGTCGTCGAGCCGGTCGGACCGTGCGCGGTCCGCCCGCGAGCGGCGGCCCCGCTGCGGGGGCTGTTCGCCGTCGCCGTCGGCGTCGGAACCTGGAAGCATCGCTGCAACCTCCTCTCCTGAATTGGACGCATCAGGGTGCGGATCGGTTCCCGAGGCCCTCACACAGCATTGTGCCTTTTCTTACTCGTACGAACGCTGGTGTGTTCCAGCCGCTCCGATCAGCACAGCAGGCGCTCCAACCGGGCCCGTGCGCGCGCCCGGCGGCTCTTGACGGTGCCGACCGCCACGCCGAGCAATTCCGCGGCCTGCGCGACCGACAGACCGTGCATATCGACCGCGATCACCGCGGCACGCTGATCCTCGGGCAGCATCCGCAGCGCCGCGTCCACCGACAGCCGCCGGTCGAGATCCTCGGCGGTGCGCCCCTCGTCGGAGGCGAAGTTGCTCAGATCGTCCGGGATCGGCAGCGCCAGCCGGATCTGATTGCGCCGCGCCCGATCGAGGCAGGCGTTCACCACGATCCGGTGCATCCAGCTCGCCACCCGGCAATCGCCACGGAACGTGGGCGAGAGCTGGAAGGCGCGGAGCATGGCCTCCTGCAGGCAGTCCTCCGCATCGGCGTGCGAGCGGATGGTGCGCAGGGCGGTGGCCAACAGTTGGCGCCGGTGCCGCTGATAGAGCAGCGTGAAGGCGTGGTTGTCGCCGCCGGCGGCGCGATCGAGCAGCACCTCGTCGGGTTCCTCGATCGCGCGCGCGTGATGAAGGCGGTCGTGGACGGTGCTCGGCATTCGCCTCGCCATGGTCTTCGGCTCCCCCGAGCCGTCGATCCGCGAGGCGACCTTCCCCCGGTCTGTCATGAACGGATGTTAGGTCGCATTCGGAACCGGATAGGCGGCTTTCTTTGCTATTCGATTAACTTGATTTCGACGTCACGATCCTGTGATCGCAAAGAGCTGGGGAAAGCCTGGTGCGGCCGCTATTCGGGCGATAACATCGGCTCCAGGCCAGGTGGCGCACCCGTCGCTGTGGATTCTCCTCATCCCCGCGTCGAGCTTCAGGAGGCCTTCATGGTCGACACCTCTCTTCATCCGATCCCGCCTGCCGCCGTGTCCGGCGACGATCCCGCGCTCATCGACGGTGCCGTCGCCCGCGCCGGCCGCTGGCTGCGCACCAGCCGCGGGCCCCGTCCCGCCGAGGTGGGCCGCCGCGAGGCCGCCGCCACCAGCAGCCTCGCCGCACTGCTCCACGACCCGCACGGCGTCGACTTCACGATGGGCTTCGTCGACAAGGTCGCGCGGCCCGAGGACGACCGGGTGGCCGCCACAGCGCTGCGCCGCCTCGTCTCCCCCACCGACGGCTCCGTCGGCTCCTTCATGAGCGGCACCGACGCCGCGCTGCTCCGCCTCGGCACCGTGGCCGCGGGGATCGCACCGTCGATCGCGATGCCGGTGGCCCGTGCCCGGCTGCGGCAGCTGGTGGGCCACCTCGTCTTCGACGCCGACGGCGACAAACTGCGCCGCCGCCTGGGCCGCGCCCGCGATACCGGCGTCCGGCTCAACCTCAACCTGCTCGGCGAGGCCGTCCTCGGCCAGGGCGAGGCCGATAACAGGCTGCGCCGCACCCACGAGCTGCTCGCCGACCCCGCGGTGGACTACGTCTCGATCAAGGTCTCCTCCGTGGTCGCCCAGCTCATCCCCTGGGACCTCGAGGGCAACCGCGACCGCATCGTCGAGCGGCTGCGCCCGCTGTACCGCACCGCCCGTAACGGCGGGAAGTTCGTCAACCTCGATATGGAGGAGTACAAGGACCTGCACCTCACCCTCGAGGTCTTCACCGCGCTCCTGGACGAGCCCGAATTCCGCGACCTGACAGCCGGAATCGTGCTCCAGGCCTACCTCCCCGATGCGCCCGGCGCCCTGGCCCGGCTGCTCGACTTCGCCGCCCGCCGCACCGCCGCCGGCGGCGCCCCGATCAAGGTGCGGCTGGTCAAGGGAGCCAACCTCGCCATGGAGCGGGTGGACGCCGAACTGCACGACTGGCCGCTGGCCACCTACGGCACCAAGGCCGATGTGGACGCCGACTACCTGCGGCTACTGGACATCGCCCTGCGGCCCGAACACGCCGACTCCCTTCGGATCGGCGTGGCCTCGCAGAACCTCTTCTCCCTCGCCTACGCCGTGGAACTCGCCGAACGCCGCGGCGTGCAACGGCAACTCGACGTGGAGATGCTCCAGGGCATGGCCCCCATGGAGGCCGCCGCCGTGCGCGCCGACGTGGGCTCGCTCATCCTCTACACCCCCGTGGTGCACGCCGGCGACTTCGACGTGGCCGTCTCCTACCTCGTGCGCCGCCTGGAGGAGAACTCCTCCAGCGACAACTTCCTGTACTCCATGTTCAGCCCCGACCCCGCCGCGATCCCCCTGGAGGAGCAGCGATTCCGGGCCGCCGTCGCGCGCCGCACCCTGGTGCAGGACACCCCGAACCGGGTGCAGGACCGCGCCCACGACCCGCTGCCACCGCACCGCACGACCTTCGTCGGCGAACCCGACACCGACCCGTCGACCCCCGCGAACCGGGCCTGGGCCCGCGCCGCGCTGGCGGCCCCACCCACCGTGACCCCGCCGCCGACGGTCACCGACCCCACGGCGATCGACACCGCCGTGGCCACCGCCCTCAGCGCCCAGACCGCCTGGGCCGCACTCTCCGCCGCCGACCGGGCCGACCGCCTGCAGCGCGTGGCCGACGAACTGTCCCGCCGCCGCGGTGATCTGCTCGCCGTGATGGTGCACGAAGCCGGTAAGACCGTGGCCGAGGCCGACCCCGAGATCTCCGAGGCCATCGACTTCGCCCGCTACTACGCGCACAGCGCCCTCGATCTGGCCGAACACGCCCGCGGCGAAGCGGAATTCACGCCCCACCGGCTGGTGGTGGTGACCCCGCCGTGGAACTTCCCCGTTGCCATCCCGCTGGGTGGCGTACTCGCGGCCCTCGCCGCGGGCGCGGCCGTGATCATCAAACCCGCGCCCCAGGTGCTGCGCTGCGGCACGGCGGCCGTCGAGGCCCTGCACGCCGCGGGCGTCCCCCGCGAGCTGGTGCAACTGATCAACGCCGACGAGGCCGCCGCCGGCCGCCGCCTGGTGACCCACCCCGAGGCAGGCGCCGTGGTTCTCACCGGCGCCAGCGAGACCGCGGCCCTGTTCCGCGGCTGGCGCCCCGACCTCGACCTGCTGGCCGAGACCTCCGGCAAGAACGCCCTCATCGTGACCCCCGCCGCGGACCCCGACCTCGCCGTGAACGATCTGGTGCGTTCGGCCTTCGGCCACGCCGGACAGAAGTGCTCCGCCGCCTCCCTGGTGATCGCCGTCGGCAGCGTGGGCACCTCGAAACGGTTCCTGGGGCAGCTCGAAGACGCCGTGCGCACCCTCACGGTGGGCCCGGGCACCGACCTGGGCACCAGCGTGGGCCCGCTCATCGAACCCGCCTCCGGCAAACTGCTCCGCGCCCTCACCACCCCCGGACCCGGTGAGCGCTGGCTCGTGCAGCCCCGTCGCCTCGACACCGAGGGCAGGCTGTGGAGCCCGGGCGTGCTCGACGGAGTCGCCGAGGGCAGCTGGTTCCACACCACCGAGTGCTTCGGTCCCGTGCTCGGAATCATGCGCGCCGCCACCCTCGACGATGCGCTGCGGATGCAGAACTCCACCGGCTACGGGCTCACCGCCGGACTGCACAGCCTCGACCCCGACGAGATCGCCCACTGGCGCGAGAAGGTGGAGGCCGGCAACCTCTACATCAACCGCCACATCACCGGCGCCATCGTGCAACGCCAGTCCTTCGGCGGCTGGAAACGCTCCGCCCTCGGACCCGGCGCCAAGGCCGGAGGCCCGAACTACGTGGCCCAACTCGGCCGGTGGAGCGACGCCCCGCGCCCCGATGTGCCCGCACACGCACCGACCCTGTTCAGCGAACGGATCATCGCCGCGGCCCAGCACCTCTCCGCCGACGATGTGCGCTGGCTGCACGCCGCCGCCGCCTCCGATCAGCGGGCCTGGGACAGCGAGTTCGGCGTCGAACACGACCCCACCGGACTGGCCTGCGAGGCCAACGTCTTCCGGTACCGTCCGCTCCCCAAACTCGAAGTGCGCGTGGGCCCCGGCGCCGCACCGCGCGATCTCGTGCGGCTACAGCTGGCCGCGGCGCACACCGGCACCCGGCTGGACGTGACCGTGAGCCCGGACGCGCCGCCCCTGCCCTTCGAAGCACCGGTGCACACCGCCGACGAGTACGCGGGCACCCTCGCCGCCCGCGACGAGGCCATTCGCATCCGCGTGCTCGGCGAGCCCGAACCGCAGCTCCTCGCCGCCGCCGCGGCCAGCGGCCACACCGTGCTGAGCGCACCGGTGCTCTGGTCGGGACGCCGCGAGCTGCTCAGCGTGCTGCGGGAACAGGCGGTGAGCACCACCCTGCACCGCTACGGACACGTCTCGGACTGAGACCGCTCGCTACGCTCCCGGCGCCCAGTACTGATCGGGCCCGCTCGCTACGCTCCCGGCGCCCAGTACTGATCGGGCCCGCTCGCTACGCTCCCGGCGCCCAGACGCCGGAGCTGCCCCGCCGGTGGCTGCCCACCAGGTGATCGTCCACGATGCCCACCGCCTGCATCAAGGCGTACATCGTGGTGGGCCCCACGAACCGGAAACCCCGGCGCCGCAACTCCTTCGACAGCGCTATGCTCTCGGGCGAGGTGGCCGCCACCTCCGCCATGGTGCGCGGCGCCGGGGTGCGCTCCGGCCGGAACGACCAGATGAGATCCACCAGGCCACCGTCCTCCCGGAGCGCGATGGTGGCCGCCGCATTACCGATCGTGGCCTCGATCTTCTGCCGGTTCCGGATGATCCCGGGATCGGCCATCAGGCGCTCCACCTCCGCTGCGCCGAAACCGGCCACCACATCGGGATCGAACCCGGCGAAGACCTCCCGGAACCGCGGACGCTTGCGCAGCACCGTGGCCCACGACAGACCCGCCTGGAAGCCCTCCAGACTGACCCGCTCGAACAGCCCCTGCTCGTCCCGGATGGGCATCCCCCACTCGGTGTCGTAGTACTCGCGATGCAACTCGTCGATCGCCGCCCACGCCGGCCTCGCCAAACCGTCCTCGCCCACGATCAGTCCATCGTCCACCGTTTCCATGATCCGCTCCCCTCCTCCGGTGCGCCCCTCGGGGCCTGTCCGCACCGTAGCGCCGGGCACCGACAGGATCCGGCGGATTCCGGCCCCGTCGCTCCGCCAAGCGCGCCGCAAGCGACGGTTCAGCGCCGAGGTCCATCCTCTGGCCATGAACGCCTGCGCCGAGCCGCTCCGCCTGCTGTACGCGCGGTGGTGCCTGCTCGCCGCGGCGGAGGCGCCGCTGGGGGCGGCCGGGGCCCCGCTACCCTTCCGGATCTCGGTCGACGGTCCGCGCAGCACCGCCGCCGGCGAGGGCGGCTGGGTGGCGCGGTATCACGCCTCCTCCACCGCAGGCGCCACCCTCGCCGGGTTCCCCGCACACCGCGCCGTGCTCTCCTGCGCCGATGCCGGGTGGCGGGTGGCCGGCGCACCGTCGGCCGACGAACTCCTCGCCGGCGGGCCGGACTGGGCCGACCACGCCACCATGCTCGATCACCGGGTACGCACCGGGCACTTCGGCTGGGCCACGTTCTGGGAGGACGGCCGATGGCACTGCCGGACTCCGCCCGAACCGGGCCTACCGCTCCCGCCGGTGAGCACCACCTTCGACGCCGCCGCCGCGCTGGCCGCCCGCTTCGAGGAGCCGGCCGCGGTGGGGGACACCATGTTCCACCTGGTGCGGATGTGCGAGTACGAATGGCTCGACACCGCCTCCTGGGCGGCGGCCTTCGGACCGCTGGCGCCGCAGCGCCTGATCGACGAATCCTGGGAGCGGCTGGTGCGATTCGGGCTCACCCAGTGGACCGGTAGCGGTCCACGCATCGAAGGCGTGCCCGGCCGCACCGCGGAGCAGGCGGTGGCGCTGGCCGCGGAACACGCACAGCGGGAGGGACCGGGGATTCCGGAGGACGTCCGGGTGGATTCGGCGCTGCGCGATCCGAGCGGATGGCGCGTGAGTTTCCGGGACTACCGGGACGGGCCGAGCGTGCGGCCGGTGGTGGTGCAGGTCCCCGACGAGGGACCGGTCAGGAGCCTTGGAAGGACACCCGGTTGATCGTGGTGTACCAGTCGTTGCCCTCGACCTTGGTCAGCCCGGTGATCCACACCAGCACGTACTTGGCGCGCGGTGCCACCGCGCTGACGTGGAAATCGTTGGCGCCCGGGCGGATCGTGCCCGACCAGACGAGCGAGGTCTCGTCGACCGACTTCACGGTGTCCTTCGACGAGGTGCGCACCTCGATCGTGGAACCGGCGCTGGGTGAGGTGATGCTGCCACCGGTCAGCGAGACCGCCTTGTCGAGCGTGACCATCAGGCCCACGCCCTTCTTGAGGTTCCCGAACGCCGGGCCCGCCTTGTAGGTGTCGGTCTTCCAGGCGGGATCCTCGCCGGTGAGCACGTGCTCGATGTTCGTCGCGGAATCCTTACCGCGGGTGGAGAAATCGACCAGTGCGACCCCCGTGCCCTTCACCGGAGAACCGATACCGGGCGCCGCCGGGGGCGCCGCGGCCGCGGAGGAGCTCTGCCCGGCCGGGTACAGCGAGCCCACGCTGGACTGCGTGTCCTTGCCGCCCGTGATGCTGCTGATCAGCAGGGTGAGGCCGATGATCAGCAGCAGCACTACCGCGCACGCCGCGATCACCAGTAGCGGAACGTTCTTGGGGCGCTTGCTCGTCTGCACCCGCTTCGGCGGCGTGGGCCGGGCGGCCTGCGCCGCCGCGGCGGCCGACGCCGATGCCGACGCCGATCCCGCGGGCTGCTGGGAGGCAGCCGGCTGCGGGCTGTCCCGCACGGCCGCCAGTAGATCGGTCTTCACATCGACCACCGAGGCCTGATCGAGCAACTGCTGCACGGTGGCGGCGGTGCGGATGCCCTGCCCGCCCTCCAGGGTGCGGGTGGCCACCGCCGAGATCTCGAACGGGATGTCGCTCTTGGCGTCCCGCGGCTCCACCGGATTGCCGTTGGCATCGGCATCGGCCTGCTGCAGCCCGGAGACGGTGCCCGTTCCGGTGGTCACGATCCGGCCCGTGGTCTCGTCGAGCGGCCACTTCTCCAGGAGCAGGGCGTAGAGCACCGCGCCCAGGCCGCGCACGTCCGACTCCTTGGTGGCATCGGCGAGGGTGCCCGGGAAGGCGAGGTAGGCGTTGCCGTCCTGCGAGATCCGGACCCGGTCGGGATGGTCGATCGACAGTGCGGCACCGGCGCGGTGCGCGCCCTCGGCGGCACTGGCCAGCGACCGCACGGCCTTGGCGGCGGCGATCGCCGACGGGTGGGTGCCCGCGACATCGGCGAGCGAGTAGCTGGGGATCCACTCGGCCACCACGATGCCGCCGGAGCTGCCGCGCACCACGTCGAGCACGCGGGCCAGGCCGTTCGAGTGCACCCGGCCCAGGCGCAGCGTGCGCGAGAGGATCGACTGCGGTCCCTCGCCGCGCATGCTGATCTGCGCACCGCGCTCCGGGACGGGCTCGCGCTGCTCCGAATCGACGAAGGTCAGGGCCACATCGCGGTCGAGGTTGATATCGCGGGCCTGCCAGAACTGCAGGCCGCGGATGCCGCCGTAATGCTCGGTGAGGCGGTACCGGCCGCCGGCCACCACCGCGCCGGGGATCAGCTGCGGGCCGCGCGGGGCATCGTCGAAGGCGTCGAGCGGCGCCGGCGGACCGGACTGCTCGGCGGGCTGCGTGGACGGCAGAGGCATCGGACCGGTGCCCGGGGCTGCGGGGCCGGTCGAGCGTGCGGAGTCGTCCTCGGTCACTGCGAATGCTCCTCTTCTGCGGTACCTGAGACCAGTGGTCGGATTGTCGGCACGTGCCTCCGACCGCCGGGGAACATGGCTTTGGCCAGCATACGGGAGGCCGATATCGTCGGCGATCCTCGGCATCTGGGCCGTGATCTCCTCCTGGCGGAGGCTGGCGAACCGTTCGAGTTCCTCGAGCCGGAGCTCGGCGGTGATCGCCTCGGCGGGCTCACGCTCGCGTGCCGGGGCCGACGGTGCCGCCGGCCGCAGCGCGGGCACGAACCGGCCCGCGACGCGCCGCAGAGGTGCCAGGATCGCCAGCACGTCCGGAACCCGCCAGAGCGCGAGCAGCGCGTAGATCAACGTCATGGATAGGACGCCTGCGATTGCAAGGTACAGCAAGGCGCCCAGCGGCCCGCTCTTATCGAGCCTTTGCAGCACGCTCACGTGCATGATCGCGTACACAGTGACAACGACCAGCGCCGATACCGCCGTCGTCTGGATCAGCGTGCGGGCCACATTGGTGAGCTGCATCGGGCCCAGACTCCGCCGCAGCAGGATCCAGCCGACGAGGGCTCCGGCCGCGTAAGCCAGGCCGGTGGCGGTACCGAGCAGCTCGACAACCCGGTTGCCGTCGTCCACGAAATGCGGCACCAGGTACGACAGCGCGGTCTTCACACCGGTGATCGCGAGCACGATGAAGGTGGGCGTCCACGGACGCTCCTGCGCGTAGAACACCCGCAGGTGGATCAGCACCATCGCGTACGGGATGAGGACGAAGGCCTCGAAGGAGATGGCGGTACCGAGATGGTTGGCCTGGTCCACCGACATCTGCCCGTAGTTGAACAGCGCGCGGCCGATCGACGGGCCGAAGGCCGTCGCGAAGGCCACCACCGGCACCAGGGCCACCATGGTGATGCGGGTGGCCAGGGACAGGTCGTCGACGACGGCGTTCCGGTTGCCCTCGGCCGCGTGCCGGGACAACCGCGGCATCACCGCGGTCAGCAGCGCCACACCCAGCACGCCGTAGGGCAGCTGCAGCACCAGCCAGACGTTGGCGTAGACCGCGGGCCCGCTCTCCGAGGCCGCCGCGGCCACGGGGGTCACCAGATACGAGCCGAGGAGCGAGATGAAGACGTAGGCGATGATCGCGATGCCCATGCCGCCGAAGTGCTTGAGCCGATCGTCCACGCCCCAGCGCAGCCGCAGTTTGATCCCGGCCCGCTTCATGGCGGGGAGCTGGATGCACGCCTGGACGATGACGCCGATCGTGCTGCCGAGGCCGAGGACGAGCAGTTTGGGGTCGCTCATCTCCACCGGGTTCAAGGTGAGCTCGCCCGGCATCAGATAGAACAGCACCAGGGTGCTGATCTGGATGACGTTCGTGGCCACCGGTGCCCACGCGCCCGGCCGGAACACGGCGCGGGTGTTGAGCACGGCGGTGAACAGGGCGGAGAGCCCGTAGAAGACCAGCTGTGGGAGCAGCAGGTACACCAGCGCCTGGGTGAGCGGCTCGTTCACCTTGCTGTCGGCCTTACCCACCAGCCAGCCGACCAGCAGCGGCGACAGGATCATCGCGATCACCAGCGCGGCGCCCAGAATCACCAGCGACATGGTGAACAACCGCTCGAAGAAGGCCTGGCCGCGGTCCTTGTCCTCCATCTCGGCGCGGATCAGCACCGGGATCACCAGCGCCGCGAGCACCTGGCCCAGCACCAGCTCCGAGACCTGCTGCGGCATCTGATTGGCCACGGTGAACGACGACCACACGGCCGAGCCCAGGATCGCGGCCAGCAGCACGGTGCGCAGGAAGCCGGTGAGCCGGGAGGTCAGCGTCGCGACGGCGACGGATCCCGTCGAGCGCAGCAGGCTCGACGTGCCGCCGTCGTCACCGCCACCGCTCCCGGGGGAGACGGTGCCCTTGCGCGGCGGGATGTGCCGGGGCTCGGCGCGGCTCATGAGTCCTTCGGGTCCGGGGAGCCGGACGGATGATCCGGCGGGGTGGGATTCCGGTGTGCACTGTAACTGTTCGCCAGGCGCCGGTCGTGCTCGTCGGCCGGCGGACGATCGGCGTCGGCGCGGTCGGGCTGGCCGCGGAACCGGCGCCACAGCCGCCGTCCCGACAGCAGCACCAGCAGCACACCGGCGGCGCAGGTGATCCAGAACAGCGGCCGGCCGTAGGCGTTCGAATGCACCGTGATCTGGATCGGCTCGCCCAGCGACATATCGCTGGTGGTGCGCAGCGACAACTGCACCGCCACCTGCCGCGAATCGTTCGCCGTGGTGGGCAGCTCGATCTGCCGGGTACCGCGCGCCGGCAGCTCCTGCACCTCCGAGGCGTCGATCGAGAAGCCGTCCGGTGCCGCCACGTTGATCACCGTGCGGATCGGGAGCGGCAGATCGTTGCGGGCCGCCAGCAGCAGCGGCGATTTGTCCGAGGCCAGGGTGTAACTACCGCCCGGCGAGAGGATGTTCACCGACGCCAACTGCGCCGACAGCGAGGAACGGGCCGCGGTCAACCGGATGGTGGCGTCACCGTCGACCGCGGAACGCGCGGGGGCCCAGCGCAGCGCCCGCACCGCGTCCTCCCGCAGCGGGGAGGTGTACACGCGCGGCGTGAGCGGGGTCTTCGGCAGCGGCATCAGCGCGGCGCCGAGCCGGTCGACCTGGCGGACGTGGTCGGCGGCGGTGGACACGATCCGGTCGGGCACTCGCGAGCCCACGGTGCCGGGCGGCTGCCGCAGGGTCCACGGATCGGCCGCGGCGGCCGGATCGCGCCCCGCCGACTGCGCCGAGGCCACCACATCGCGGAAGGTGCGCGGCCCGGCCAGCCCGGAGGCGAACAGGGTGGACGCCGCGTCCAGGACGGCGCGGGCGTCGTCCGGGCCCGCGGCCCACACCTGCGGCGGCACGATCAGCGAGGTGCGGCCGGTGACCGTGCTGATCGGATCGGTCGAGGTGACGGCGGCCCAGCCCCCCGGCGGCGCGTACCGCTGGGTGGGATCGAGCGCGGACGCGGCGATCGCGCCCACCGCGGCCTGCCGCCGCGAGACCTGCGACTCCTGGTCCAGATCGAAGGTCACGGACTGCGGTGTGGTGCCCGCGGCGCCGGGCCGCACGCCCTGCTCCGCACCGTCGGGGGTGCCGCCGAGCGCGGCCAGCGCGGTGGTCACGTACGGGTCGAACAGGGCGGCGCCGATCCCCCGGCCCACCGGGACGATGCCGTTCGCGGTGCCCCGGCCGCGGGCGGGCGCGCCCACCGCGGTCGCGGCCACCACGGCGGCCGAATTGTCCGAGGCCACCGACTGCTGCGCACCGTCGCCCAGCAGCACGCCCGAGGCGGGCAGGGTCACGCCCCGCACCGAGGTCACGCCGAGGATCGAATCGATCACATCCGCCGAACTGTCCAGCGCGGCCCGCTGCAGCGAGGGCTCGTTGGAGCGGCCCAGGGCCTCCAGATCGACCTGGCCGAAGGGCAGCGCCACCACGCACGAGCCGTCGGCCACCTGCCGCAGCCGCGCCAGCCACGCCGCGGCCTCGTCGCTGCCCGTCCCGGCCAGCGTGGGGCCGCGCGGGTCCGACGGATTCCGCGTCACGCGGTACGGCCCCGTCATCGCCTGCACCGTGACCAGCAGGTCCGGATCGATGGCCAGGCACGAGCCGGTGCGCATCGCGGTGTGGCGCGGATCGGGACCGCGGGTGGCCTGCTCGTACGCGGCCAGCAGACCGTCGAGCCGCCCGCCCGCGCCGAGCGAGCCGGCCAGCGCATCGTCGACCAGGCGGACCGGCGCATCGCCACCACCGGGCACACCACCCGCGAGCTTCGGATTATCGGCCAGCGGCCACAGCACGGTGAGCTGGGACGGCGAGCTGGTGACCGGCTTGTCGACGGTGCCGGACGCGGTCGTGTCGTCGTCGGGCAGCGCGAGCACCGGCAGCATGGTCCGCGAATCGTCGAGCCGGGCGACGCCGCCGTAGGCCGGTTTGCCGTTCACGTTGACCAGGATCGGATAGACCCCCGGCCGGTCGATGCCGAGCGTGGGACCGCCGGTGCCGGTGCTGCCGGCGCGCACGGGGATGCTCAGCGTGAAGGACGCCTTCTCCCCCGGCCGTAGCACCTTGGCCGCGGGCTGGAACCGGCCCATCGTGTCGTAGACGTTGTTGTCGGCCACCAGATCGCTGCGCAATTGCGCGGAGGCGGCGATGGCGGGGGCGCGCTGCACCCGGACCTCGAGATCGCTCACATCGCGGTCGCCGAAGTTGGTGATGGTGCCGCGCACCGTCACATCGTTCGGGGAATCAGCGGTGACGCGGGGCGTGATCTCGTCGATCGCGATCCGGACGAACTGCGCGTCCGGCATTCCCGCCCGCGTGGGGGCGGCCAATCCGGTCAGTGCGACCAGCAGCGTCAGCACGCACAGCAGGCGGGCCGACCGGGTCACGTCTGACCGCTCCCGCTCCCGCCTCCGCCGCCGCGCCGGCCCCGGGACCGGCGTCCGCCGCGCCGGCGCCGCGGCTTCGGCGGATCGTTGCGCACGGCGTTGCGCTCGGCGGCCGCCCGCTCGTAGGCCGACGGTTCGCTGCGCGGCGCCGCGGCCACGCGGGCCGCCAGCTCGTCCGGATCGGCGGTCAGATCACTGATCACCGTGCGGGCGGCGGCCACCAGCTTGCGCTCGTCGGAGTAGGTGAGCTTGCTGCTCAGTTCCGTGAGCGGCACCCACGCCACCTCGGACACCTCGTAGTCCTCGGCCGAGAGATCGCCGCTCTCCCAGGACAGCAGGAAGTGGTGCACGGTCTTGTGCACGCGGCGGCCCTCGACGGCGAACCAGTAGTCGATCTTCCCGATCGGCGCGAGCACCGAGCCGGTGAGACCGGTCTCTTCGGCGATCTCGCGGATCGCGGTGAGCTCGGCGGTCTCGCCCTCCTCGATGTGGCCCTTCGGCAGCGACCACAGGGTGCGGCCGCGGCGGTCCACGCGGCCGATCAGCGCGGCGCGCAGACCGTCGCCGTCACCGTCGAGACCGGCCACCACCAGGCCGCCGGCCGAGGTCTCGCGGACGGTGCGAACGCGCTGGTCGGGGCGGGTGCGGCCGCGCTGTCCGGCGGCGCGCTTCTGCTTCGGGGTGCCACCCTCGGTGCGGGTGTTGCGGGGCTTCTGTTCTGGGGTCGACGGTGCGGGTGGGGCGTCCGCGGTCTGTGCCTCCGGCGCCTGATCGGCGACGGCGGAGAGCTGCGCGCGGGACCGTCCGCGGCCGCCGCGACGGCGGCGACGACGCGGCCGAGAGGCCCCGCCGCCTGCAGAGTCGCCGGTGGCACCCGGGCGCTGCGGGCGTCCCGGGGTGTCGGCGGATTCTGCGGAGGTCACCCCCCGATGCTACTGGCCGGTTGCCGTCGCGAACGCCACGCCGGTGTTTTGCCCGGCGCCGCCCGCCCCGGTCGGGGTGTTTCGACGGTGCGCCGCAGCGCCGTAGACTGGTGGGTCGTGACCGATTCGACTTCCGATCCGCGCGCCGAGCGCCGGACCAGGCTGCTGGCGGCCGCGCACATCTCGTTGCGTGAGCTGTCCGATGTGCTGGTGCCGCTGGGCACCCGGTTCGCCGATGCGGGTCACGAGCTGTACCTGGTGGGCGGATCGGTGCGCGATGCGCTGCTCGGCCGCCTCACCAGCGATCTGGACTTCACCACCGACGCCCGCCCCGAACAGGTCCAGGACCTGCTGCGCGGCTGGGCCGAGGCGATGTGGGACACCGGGATCGAGTTCGGCACCGTGAGCGCCGCCTTCCACGATCAACAGATCGAGATCACCACCTACCGCGCCGAGGCCTACGACCGGGTCACCCGCAATCCCGTGGTGAAGTTCGGCGAGAACCTGCGCGACGATCTGGTGCGCCGCGATTTCACCATCAACGCGATGGCCGTGAAGGTGGGCCGCGAGGGCGCCGAGGATTTCCACGATCCGCTGAACGGGCTGGACGCCCTGCTGGCCGGCGAGATCGACACCCCGGCCACCCCGGAGGAGTCCTTCTCCGACGATCCGCTGCGGATGCTGCGCGCCGCCCGTTTCGTCTCCCAGCTGGGCTTCTCGGTGGCCGAGCGGGTGCAGCGCGCGATGACCGACATGGCGCCCGAGATCGACCGGATCACCGCCGAGCGGGTGCGCGCGGAACTGGACAAGCTGATCCTGGGCGAGCACCCGGTGGACGGCATCGTGCTGCTGGTGGACACCGGCCTCGCCGAGCGGGTGATCCCCGAGATCCCCGGGATGAAGCTGGCGATCGACGAACACCACCAGCACAAGGACGTCTTCTGGCACTCGATGACGGTGCTGCAGCAGGCCATCGACCTGGAGGAGTCCGATCCAGACCTGATCCTGCGCTGGGCCGCGCTGCTGCACGACATCGGCAAGCCCGCCACCCGCCGGCACGAGGCCAACGGCGGGGTCTCCTTCCACCACCACGAGGTGGTGGGCGCGAAGATGGTGCGCAAGCGGATGCGGGCCCTCGCCTACCCCAAGGCCGTGATCGAGGACGTGGCGCAGCTGGTCTTCCTGCACCTGCGGTTCCACGGCTACGGCGATGGCCAGTGGACCGATTCCGCGGTGCGCCGCTACGCCACCGACGCCGGACCGCTGCTCCCCCGGCTGCACAAGCTGGTGCGCGCCGACTGCACCACCCGCAACAAGCGGCGCGCGGCTCGGCTGCAGGCCACCTACGACGGCCTGGAGGAGCGGATCGCGAAGATCGCCGCGCAGGAGGATCTGGCGCGGGTGCGGCCCGATCTGGACGGCAACGCGATCATGGAGCTCCTGGGCCTGGAGCCCGGACCGCAGGTGGGCGCGGCGTGGAAGTTCCTCAAGGAGCTCCGGCTCGACCGCGGCCCGCTCGACCGCGACGAGGCCGAGGCCGAACTGAAGAAGTGGTGGACGGAGCGGCAGGGCTCCTAGTCAGCGCTGCTCCAGGTACGGGGTGCGCTCGCCGGGGATCGTGAGGATCCGCTTGCGCAGGTCGTAGCTGAGGTCGCCGAGGGCGGGCCAGCCGCGGGGCTGCGGATTGTCGAGCTGGGTGCGCAGGACGGTCCCGTCGGCGGCCACGACGGTGGCGGTGACGGCGGAACCGTCCATGATCACGGCGCGGGTGTCGACGGCCGGACGGTTGCGCAGCACGCGTTCGGCGATCGCCCGGAGATCGGCCACATCGGCGCGAGTGCCGCGCAGCTGGACGAGCCCGCCGGGGGAATCGCCGTTGGTGATGATGCGGCCGTCGGCGTAGACCTTGACCCGCTGCGGCGGGGTGGGGACGAGGAAGACGGTGTTCGTCACGTCCACGACCACGCCGTCCGCGGGCGGCGCAGCCGCGGCGGCGGAGCCCGCGCCCCCGGCGATCATCGAGACGAGGAGCGCGAGCACCGTGGCGGCCGCGCCGCCGATCCGAATCGTCCGGTTCATGCCGCACACCCTACGCCGGTCGTACGCGAAGCGAAATGACCTCTTCCGGTTAGCGCACATCGACGGCCCCGTCGGCCGCCCCGTCGCCGTCGGCGTCGAACAGCAGGACATCGGGCGCGCCGTCACCGTCGGAATCGACCACCGCCTGCCGGGGCGCCTGGCCCGGCTCGGCCGGGACGGGTGTGACCGGTGGCGCCGGCTCTCCCGGCGCGGCGGGTGCCGGTGTCGCGGGCGCGGGTGCTGGTTCCGGTGCGGCGGGAGCCGGGACACCCGGTGCCCGGCAGCGCGACGGTGCGGGCGTCTCGCGCTGCGCCCACAGGCCGCTGCCGTCGTCGCGGAAGCGGGACTCGCCGGTGCCGTCGTCGTCGAGATCGAGTGCGGCGGCGTCGGCGCGACCGTCCGCATCGAGGTCCAGTACCGCATCGTCGAGGCGCCCGTCGCCGTCGAAGTCGAGCAGGACGGCACCGTCGACCGCGGGCGACCGCCAGGTGCTCACCTGCCCGTCGCCGACGCCGAACCAGTACTCGATCGAGCCGTCGTCCCCCACATCAATTGGACGCGTCGGGCGCGACGGGGGTTCCCTTCCGCCGGTACAGCGCCAGCACCAGGACCACGGCCACGGCGTAGATCGCGGCCCCGAACAGGGCCAGCGGGCGGCTGGCCCCGTCGTACGGGACGACGGCGGCGGCGAAGGCGACGGCGGCCACGAAGGTCACGTTGAACAGGGCGTCCTGGAAGGCGAAGACCTGCCCGCGGCGTTCGTCGGGGACGTCCATCTGCATGGCCGCATCGCCGGACAGTTTGACCACCTGCCCGGCCAGTCCCAGGATCGCCGCCGCGCACACCAGCACGGCGAAGTTGAGGGTGAGCACGCAGAGCTGGGTCAGGCAGGCCACGGCGAGCGCGCCGACCACGGTGTTGCGCCGGCCGGTGCGCGCCACCGCGAAGGGCACGATGACCGCGGCGGCGAACATCCCCACCGCCGTGGCGCCCGCGACCGCGCCGAATCCGGCGAGTCCCAGGGTGCCGTCGGTGAAGTGGTAGCGCGTCAGGAGCAGCAGCATCATGGTGTTGAAGCCGAAGACGGTGCGGTGTGCTCCCATACCGGTGAGGGCCGCGGTGACCGACGGTGCGCGCCAGGCGGCGATGGCGCCGTGCGCGAGCCCGGTGCCGATGTCGTGCACGGCGGAGGTCTTCGCGACGGGGGCGTCCGGATCATGGTCCGGTCCGAGGACGCCGGCGGGGAAGCGGGCGGCGAGTGCGGCGCCGGCCACGGCGATCAGCGCGGCGCAGCCGAGGACGGCGGCGCTGCCCGCATCGTCGGGTCCGAACATGGCGCGCAGGCCCACCGCGGTGGTGGCGCCGAGCGCGGTGGCGCCCGCGCCGAAGGTGGTGGTGACCGAGTTCATCGCCACCAGTTGCTCGCGGTCGACCACGTGCGGGAGCGAGGCCGACAGACCCGAGGCCACGAACCGGCCCGCTCCGCCGACCACCAGCGCGACGATGAAGATCGGTGTCTCGCCGCCGCCCGAGGCGAGGATCGCGGCGCACAGCACGATGAGCGCGGCGCGGATCAGATTCGCCACGATGAAAACCCGCCGGCGGTCCCAGCGGTCGAGCAGGGCCCCGGCGAACGGTCCCACCACGGAGTAGGGCAGCAGCAGGACGGCGAGGCCCGCGGCGATGGCCGCCGGGGAGGCGCCGCGCTGCGGGTTGAAAACGATGGCGCTGCCCAGCGCGGCCTGGAACAGGCCCTCGGCGTACTGGCTCAGCAGCCGGACGCCCAGCAGGCGCAGCAGGTCGGGCAGATCGCGGAAGGTGCGCCACGCCGCTGGCTTGGGCTGCGGGTCCGCACCCGGACCGCTGACTGTCACCGCTTCACGATAGCGACGGTGCGCCGGTCGTGGTGTGCGACCCCGAAGTCGGTGGTGCGTGCCATGATGGGGACGTGGGTCCCGATCGTTCCAACGAATCCGCTCCGCGGGACGCGTCCTCGGGTGAGAACGCGGGCGCGGATATCGACGTGTCCGCGGGCACGCTTCTGGTGTCGTCCCCGGAGTTGTACGAGCCCACTTTCCGGCGCACCGTCGTCTACCTCATCGAGCACAACGAGTCCGGCAGCCTGGGCGTGGTGCTCAATCGCCCGAGCGAGTCCGCGGTGCACGGTGTGCTGCCGCAGTGGCACGAGCTGGCCGCGAAGCCGAAGGCGGTGTTCGTGGGCGGTCCGGTGAATCAGTCCGCCGCGCTGTGCTTGGGCGTGGTGAAGGCGGGGCAGGACGTGGAGGGTATCCGCGGCCTGCAGCCGGTGTCGGGCCGCGTGGTGCTGGTGGATCTCGATTCGGATGTCGAGATGATGGACGAGCTGCTCGACGGTGTGCGGGTGTTCGCGGGGTACAGCGGTTGGGGCATGGGCCAGCTCGACGATGAGCTGGAGCGCGACGATTGGATTCCGTGCGCGTCCCTGCACACCGATGTGCTGACGCCCCCGCGGGTCGATCTGTGGGGAAAGGTCTTGCGCCGTCAGGGCTTCCCCACCTCGTTGCTGGCGACGCACCCGGTGGACGTCTCCGTCAACTGACGGTCCTCGAGCGGCGGTCGTCGTCGCGTGTCCGATGTCCGGACGACCTTCTCTGCGACTCGTCGTCGCGTGGCCCCCGGTCGGCATGACAACCAACCTTGTCGTAGCATTTAGTTAGAGACAATTGTCTAACAAGGGAGCGACCGTCTTGGCCGCCGTCACTACCGCAGGTCACCGGCATCTCCGGGCCCGCGTCCTTCTGGGTGCGCTCCTCACACTCGCCGGGATCGGCCAGCTGATCCGCGTGGTGCGGTGCGGTGTTCCGATCGACGGTGCCGGACACATGGGCATCGCGTTGGCCTATGCGATGCTCGCGCTCACCGTGCTGGTGAACGAGCGCTGGGGATTCTTCGCCGCGATCGGCTTCCCGGCGATCGGGGAGCTGCTCGGCGACAACCGCGTGTACGAGTTCGGCGCCAGCGGCGCGATGCAGGTGGTCGAGATCCTGATCGTGCCGACGGCGTTCTACCTCTGGCGGGTGACCGCGCGGATGGACACCCAATGAATTAGGCTAGACTTACCTCCCGAGCACCGGCTGGAGGAGGCAATGTGAAGAAGGTCCTCGCCGCCCTGGCGGCCCTGGCGCTACTCGCCGGATGCGGGACGTCCGATCCGCAGGCGCCGGCACCCTCGTCGTCCACGGTGTCGATCCCCCAGGCGAACGGCACCATCGACTACCCGGTGGGACCGAAGCGCATCGTGGCCTCGGGCTACTCCATCGACAACGTGCTGGCGCTGGGCATCAAGCCCGTCGCGATCGTGCAGCTCACCCAGCCCCTGCCGGCGCCGTGGCAGCGCGAGCAGCTCAAGGACGTGCCGGTGATCAAGGCGGCCAGCGCCACCGAGCTCCCGGTCGAGGAGATCGCCAAGTACCAGCCCGATCTGTTCGTGGGCGATCACCGCATCGTGCGCGGCAAGAACTTCAGCTCGATCAGCGGTGTCACCAAGGTGCTCGGCGGCATCGGCGCCTCGGGTGCGGAGGCCGGGTGGGACACGCAGCTGCTGGCGCTGGGCAAGATCCTCGGGAAGGAGGATCAGGCCAAGCAGGTGATCGCGGCCGATCACGAGTACGTGGCCGGGGTGGCGCAGAAGTACCCGGGCCTGCGCGGTAAGACGGGGTTCGTGGCGCAGTACGTGGCGTCGTCGGCGAGCTTCAACGTGATCGCCGATCCGCAGGACCCCACGAACCGGTTCTTCACCGAGCTGGGCCTGCTGATGCCGAAGGCGATCCGCGAGGACTCCCGGTTCACCAATCCGGCGAACCGCGGGATGGTCTCGCTGGAGCTGTTGCCGAAGATCGGTGCCAACTTCATGGCGATCTACCCGAACGGTGCCGCCGGTGCGGATCTGCTCAAGCTGCCGGGGTACACCGCGCTGCCGCAGGTGCAGCGGGACTCCACGGTGATCGCGGATCTGGACCTCACCTATTCGGTGTATCAGCCCACGTCGCTGAGCCGGAAGTGGTTCATCGAGAAGGTCGAACCCACGTTGAAGCTGGTCTCGGAGCAGCCCGCGGTGGAGTGAGTCACCGCGGCTGTGCGGGCTCCAGCTCGCGTCCGTACTTGGCGGCCAGCCAGGCGCACATCATGAGCTGGATCTGGTGGAAGATCATCAGCGGCAGCACCAGCAGGCCCACGGGCTGTCCGGCGAACAGCACGGCGGCCATGGGCAGGCCCGTGGCCATCGACTTCTTGGTGCCGCAGAACTGGATCGCGATCATGTCGCCGCGGTCGAAGCCCAGCTTCTCGGCGGAGAACCGGGTGAGCCACAGCATGAACAGCACCAGCAGCACCGACAGCACGATCAGCTGCAGCACGCCCACCCACGACACCTGGCTCCAGATGTGTTCGCGCATACCGGCGGAGAAGGCCGCGTAGACCACGAGCACGATCGATCCGCGGTCCACGTACTTCAGGGCCGCGGCGTGCTCCTTGACGAAGTCGGCCACCCAGCGGCGCGACAGCTGGCCCAGGATGAAGGGCAGCAGCAGTTGCAGGCACAGGTCGAGCACGGCGCTGCTGCGGAACTGCACCTCGCCGGTGGTGGCCATGAGGCCCAGCACCAGCAGCGGTGTGATGAAGATGCCCAGCAGGTTGGACAGTGAGGCGCTCACGATGGCGCCGGGCACGTTGCCGCCGGCGATCGAGGTGAAGGCGATCGATGACTGCACCGTGGACGGCAGCAGCGTCAGGAACAGCACTCCCGCGTACAGGCTGGGAGTGAGCAGGGCGGGCGGCAGGAACTGCAGCAGCACGCCGATGATCGGGAAGACCACGAAGGTGAAGCCGAGGATCACGGCGTGCAGGCGCCAGTGCTTCAGGCCGGCGAGCGCCTCCTGCGGGTGGATGCGGGCGCCGTACAGGAAGAACAGGACGGCGATGGCGACGGTGACGGCGCCGTCGACCACCGGCACGGCCTTGCCCTGGGCGGGGAAGACGGCGGCCACCGCGACGGCGGCGAAGATCGCGAGGATGAAGCCGTCGATCGACAGCTTGTTCAGCAGAGCGCGCATTTACGCGGGGTGCGGCTCGTGGTCGCACATGCCCTTGAGTACGCATGCGCCGCACCCGCCGGTCACACCGCAATCGTCGGCGGGGTTCGACGGTGCGCCGTCCGTGGCGTCGTCGGCGCTGCAGCAGGTGGCGTCGGGCATCTGCAGGCGGGCCTGGATCGATGCTGCGCGCGAGCCCTGCAGGGCGCCGAATCCGGCGAGGAACAGGCCTGCGAGCACGGCGATGCCGACGGCGATGTAGGACCAGGGCGCGCTCATCGCGAGGCCCACCAGGGCCCCGCCGCCGAAGATGATGCCGGCGGCCATGAGGCCCGGTCCGGCGACGCGGTTCGCGGTGCGCCAGAGCAGCGGGTCGGAGAGCGTCTGCTCGGTGCGGACCCCCACGAAGCCGTTCTCGGGGAGGCGGCCCGCGAGTCCGGCCGCACCGACCGCGAGTGCGGCGAGTGCGGCCACTGCCAGGATCACAACCAAGACGAGCACCCGTCCAGTGTAGGTTCGCCGCGAATTTCGTCCCATCAGGGGCAGCATTTAGGCTGGTGGGGTGACCCAGAACGTGGAACAGACCGCCTCCGCCGTGCCCGCCCATCGCTACACGGCGGAGCTCGCGGGCGCGATCGAGCAGCGGTGGCGCGACACTTGGCGCGACGGTGGCGTCTTCAACGCCCCGAACCCCGTCGGCCCGCTCAAGGCGGCCGACGGTGCGCTGCCCGCCGACAAGCTCTTCCTGCTGGACATGTTCCCGTACCCGTCGGGCGCGGGCCTGCACGTGGGCCACCCGCTGGGCTTCATCGCCACCGACGTCTACGGCCGGTACCACCGGATGAACGGTGCAAACGTGCTGCACACGATGGGCTTCGACGCCTTCGGACTGCCCGCCGAGCAGTACGCGGTGCAGACCGGCACCCACCCCCGGGTCACCACGGAGAAGAACGTGGCGCGGTACCTGGAGCAGATCGCCACCCTGGGCCTGGCGCACGACGAGCGGCGCCGGGTGTCCACCACCGATCCGGAGTTCTACCACTGGACGCAGTGGATCTTCCTGCAGATCTACAACTCCTGGTACGACGCCGCCCAGGACCGCGCGCGGCCCATCGCCGAGCTGGAGGCCGAGTTCGCGGACGGCAGCCGTGCGCTGGCCGACGGTCGCGACTGGTCGAGCCTGACGGTGGTCGAGCGCGGCGCCGTGCTCGACGAGTACCGCCTGGTCTACGAGAGCAATTCGCTGGTGAACTGGTGCCCGGGCCTGGGCACGGTGCTCGCCAACGAGGAGGTCACCGCCGACGGCCGCAGTGAGCGCGGCAACTTCCCGGTGTACCGCAAGCAGCTGCGGCAGTGGATGATGCGGATCACCGCCTACTCCGATCGCCTGATCGACGATCTGGACGTGCTGGACTGGCCGGAGAAGGTCAAGTCCATGCAGCGCAACTGGATCGGCCGCAGCCGCGGTGCGCGAGTGCGCTTCTCCCCCGCCGTCGGCACCGAGCCGATCGAGGTCTTCACCACGCGCCAGGACACCCTGTTCGGCGCCACCTACCTGGTGCTCTCCCCCGAGCACCCGCTGGTTGACTCCCTGGTCGCCGAGGCGTGGCCCGCGGGCACCGACGAGCGCTGGACCGGCGGCGCCGCGACCCCGGCCGAGGCCGTCGCCGCGTACCGCGCGTCGATCGCCGCGAAGTCGGATCTGGAGCGCCAGGAGAACAAGGAGAAGACCGGCGTCTTCCTGGGCACCACCGCGACGAATCCGGTGAACGGCACCGAGGTTCCGGTGTTCATCGGCGACTACGTGCTCATGGGATACGGCACCGGCGCCATCATGGCCGTCCCCGCGCACGACACCCGCGACCACGAGTTCGCGACCACGTTCGGCCTGCCCATCATCGAGGTGGTCGGCAGCGATGTGGGTGTGACGGACGAGGCCTACACCGGCGACGGTCCCGCCGTGAACTCCGCGCACGGTGATCTGGACATCAACGGGCTGAACGTGTCCGAGGCCAAGGTCGCCGTCACCGCCTTCCTGGAGAAGACGGGCGCCGGTGAGGGCACCGTGCAGTACAAGCTGCGCGACTGGCTGTTCGCGCGGCAGCGGTACTGGGGCGAGCCCTTCCCCATCGTCTTCGACGCCGACGGTGCGCCGCACGCCCTGCCGGAATCCGAACTGGCCGTGCTGCTCCCGGAGGTCAAGGACTACGCGCCGGTGGCCTTCGATCCGGAGGACTCGGATTCGCAGCCCAATCCCCCGCTGGCCAAGGCCACTGACTGGCTGCACGTGGAGCTGGACCTGGGCGACGGGCTCAAGGACTACACGCGCGATGCGAATGTGATGCCGCAGTGGGCCGGTAGCTCCTGGTACCAGCTGCGCTACATCGATCCGACCAACTCGGAGGCCTTCTGCGCCAAGGAGAACGAGGCCTACTGGATGGGCCCGCGTCCCGAGGTGAACGGTGCGAAGGATCCCGGCGGTGTCGATCTGTACGTGGGCGGCGTGGAGCACGCGGTGCTGCACCTGCTGTACGCGCGGTTCTGGCACAAGGTGCTCTTCGACCTGGGTCATGTGAGCTCGCGGGAGCCCTACCGGAAGCTGTTCAACCAGGGCATGATCCAGGCCTTCGCCTACACCGACTCGCGCGGCGTCTACGTGCCCGCGGAGGAGGTCGTCGAGCGCGACGGCAAGTACTTCCTGGGCGATCAGGAGGTGAACCGCGAGTACGGCAAGATGGGCAAGTCGCTGAAGAACTCGGTGGCGCCGGACGAGGTCGCGCGCGACTACGGCGCCGACACCCTGCGCGTCTACGAGATGTCGATGGGCCCGCTGGATCAGGACCGTGCCTGGGCCACCAAGGACGTCGTCGGCTCGCAGCGATTCCTGCAGCGCGCGTGGCGCACCGTGATCGACGAGGAGACGGGCGCCGTCCGGGTGACCGACGAGACCCCGTCGGATGAGACGATGCGCCTGCTGCACAAGACGATCGCCGGAGTCCGCGAGGACTACTCGGAGATGCGTGACAACACCGCCATCGCCAAGTTGATCGAGCTGACCAACCATCTGACCAAGGCGTACCCGGGCGGTGCGCCGCGGGCCGCGGCGGAGCCGCTCGCGCTGATGCTGGCGCCGGTGGCGCCGCACATCGCCGAGGAGCTGTGGAATCGTCTGGGCCACACCGAGTCCCTGGCGCACGGGCCCTTCCCGCAGCACGATCCGCAGTGGCTGGTGGAGGACACCATCGAGATCCCGGTGCAGGTGAAGGGCAAGGTGCGTGCCCGGATCACCGTGGGCGCCGATGCCTCCGACGAGGCGCTCGAGGCCGCCGCGCTGGCCGAGCCCAAGGTCGCCGAGCTGCTCGACGGTGCCCCGCGCAAGGTGATCGTGGTGTCCGGCAAGCTCGTCAACGTCGTCCCGTAGCGATGTAGCCATGACGCCGCTCGCGGAGCAGTTGATGTCCGGCCCCCGCGGCCGGCAACTCTGCCTGTTGGCTGCGTGTTTCGCCTACCGGGACGTCTCGGAGGCGTCACAGCGGATCGGAGTTCGGCTCGATTCCAGTGTGGACGGCGGCTGGTACGCACCGGGTGGGATCGGGATCAACCCGGGCTCCGAGGACCGCGTGAGTACGCTCGTCGCGACGCTGGCCGCGGTCGAGGCGATCGACGACCATTGGATCCACCTCGCATTGGAGTCGATCGTCGAGCTGGCGATGTACTGGCAGGAGCCGCACGACATCCTCGCTTCGCGCCCCGAACTGGCGGTCGGGCTTCGGCGGATCGCCGAGATCGTTGCGGTAGCGCCTGTGGCGCAGTGGTGGACCGCGGGGATTGATCGCGCACAGTTCGCGGTCTGGATGGGCGGCCGTTCGGAAGGCATCGTGCTGCGAAAGGCGTCTGAGCATCTCGACGTGTGGCGGGCCGGGGTCCTTCGCGACGAGGTCACCGCCGCCAGGGAACGGCCGAGCGACCCGAGGGCGCGCTACGGCGGAATCTGGTGGTCCCGTCCACCGTATTCATTACCGCGCACCTGTTCCGAGCAGGCCGGCGTGCCGACCGGTCTGTATTTGATCGAGGACGGCTTCGGCGAGACTCGAGCGGCGGTAGACCGTGCTCGGGCGTCGGGGCGCGTCTTCGAGATCGATTCCGCAGCAGCATGGGCGGAGCTGTGCCGCCGCTATCCGCTGGACGTGACCGCGTCGAAGCGGCACGACTGGTACCGGACCACGGGACTCGCCGATACCCGCTGGGTGATGCCGGACTGGACGGCCGTGGCAGAGGAGTACGACGCGGTGCACCTACAGGTCGGCGCGTACCTGGCAGCGAGCGGCACGGCGATCGAGGTGGAGCCGGGGGTGCACTCGGTCATCGCGGGCTGGGCGCCGGGCGACACCGTCTGGCTCACGGATGTCGTCGAAGTGGAGCCTCGGGGCCGGGGCTTCGTCAAGGATCAGGGCGACGACCTGTGGCACGCGGTGGAGGAGACGGCATGAGCGGCTCGGTACATGGAGCCGGACGGGATCGATTGGCCCACAACCTGGGAGTCCTCTGATGCGATTGATCGACGATGCGGAACGCCGCGCCCGTATGGCGCGGCGGCACGCCCTGGCTGCGCCGCACCGGGTGGATTCGGTTCTCGACGCGGTGCGCTCCGTGGCGGTGCTGCACGCCACCGAGGCCGCCACCCCGTACCTGTCCGTGCAGGCCCGGATGAACGGCTTCACCCGTGAGCAGTACGAGCACGAGCTGTACGAGGAGAAGTCGCTCGTCAAGCAATTGGCCATGCGGCGCACCATGTTCGTCTTCCCCCGGCCGTTGCTGGGGGCGGCGCTGAGCGCACCGTCGGAACGGGTGGCCCGCACCGAGCGCGCCAAGGTGATCAAGGACGCCGAGGCCGGCGGGATCTGCGCGGACGGCGGCGCCTGGCTCAGCGATGCCCGCTCCGCCGTGCTCGCGGCGCTGGCCGGTGGCAGGGAACTGGGCGCGAAGGAACTGCGGGAGACGGT
This sequence comes from Tsukamurella strandjordii, assembly GCF_039525985.1. NCBI lineage: Bacteria > Bacillati > Actinomycetota > Actinomycetes > Mycobacteriales > Tsukamurellaceae > Tsukamurella > Tsukamurella strandjordii. The sequence continues at coordinate 273,575 of NZ_BAAAII010000008.1, forward strand.
GCCCGAGCTGGTGGGGCAAGTGACGCTGTTCGAGGGCAAGAAGTACGGCGGCGATCAGCATCTCGCGCCCCGGGTGCTCACCTGGCTCGGCGCCACCGGGGATCTGGTCCGCGCCCACAACGCGAGCCACTGGCGCGTGAACCGGAACCTGTGGGCCCGTGGCGACGAGTGGCTCGGCGCAGCTCCCGTGCGCATGGACACCGATGCGGCGTACGCCGAACTGGTGTCCGAGTACCTGCGGGCCTTCGGGCCGGCCACGGAGACCGATGTGGTGTGGTGGTTCGGCGCCACCAAGTCCGCGATCCGCGCCGCCCTGGCGGCGATCGGCGCGGTGGAGGTGGCCCTCGAACGGGACCGCACGGGCTGGGTTCTGCCCGACGATGTGGAACCCGAGGAAGCCGTGGATGATTGGGCCGCGCTGCTCCCGGCGCTGGACCCCACACCGATGGGCTGGAAGGAACGGGACTTCTACCTGGACCCGGGTTTCGCCTCGTCGATCTACGACACCGCCGGCAACTGCGGCGCCACCGTGTGGTGGCAGGGCAGGATCGTGGGTGCCTACCTGCAGGACGAGGACGGCATCGTGCAGTGCGTGTACGGCGCCGAGCCCGGACGCCGAGCCCGCGCCGCGGTGCAGGTGGAGGCGGATCGACTGGGGGAGTGGATGAACGGCGAGCGGGTGGCCTCGATGTACAAGGCCCCGCTCATCCCTCGTTAGTCACGGGGCGCACGCCGGAATACCGTCAGCGAGGAAGCAGGAGCGATGAGTGGGAGACCATCGCGGCACCGACGAGTCCGGCGGTGTTCCCGAGCGCGGCCGGGACCACGGGCGCTGAACTCCGGACGTGGTGGAGCCACTGATCGGCGTCACGGCTGATCCCCCCGCCGAGGACGATGAGATCGGGGGAGAGCAGCTTCTCGCATTCGCCCAACACGCGCGACAGTCGTGCCGCCCATGTCGGGTAGGACAATCCGTCCCGCGTCTTGACGGAACCTGCGGCCAGTCGCTCCGCGATCGTCCCGTCGATGTTCAGGTGTCCGAGTTCCGTGTTCGGTAGGAGCCGACCGTCGTGGATGACTGCGGAACCGATTCCGGTCCCGAGGGTCAGAACGAGAACGACGCCGCAGTGTCCGGCTCCGGCGCCGTAGCGCGCTTCCGCCAGGCCGGCGGCGTCCGCATCGTTGAGCGCACGGGCGGGCAGATCGGTGACTCCGGAGAGGACGTCCTCGATGTCCGTGCCGATCCAACTCGGATCGATGTTCGCCGCCGTGCGGATCGTGCCCTCGTTGATCACGGCGGGGACCGTCATCCCGAAAGGCCCGGACCAGTGGAAATGCGTGATCATCTCGCCGACGGCGGCTGCCACGGCGTGCGGGGTGGCGGGGCGCGGTGTGGTGATGGTGTGCCAGTCCCCGTCGATCTCGCCGGTCGCGAGATCGACGATCCCTCCCTTGATCGCGCTGCCGCCCACGTCGATCCCCAGCGCCGCCTCGAAGGTCATCGGGCGGTGCCGCCGTCGTGATCCTGGGAGAGTGCCCGCGCTGTGGCTGCGGCTTCGGTGATCGCGGACCAGTTCTCGGTCGCCGTCGCCTGGGGCGTCACGATCCACGAGCCGCCCACGCACCCGACGTTCGGCAGGGCGAGGTACTGCGGTGCGCTGCTGAGGGTGATCCCGCCGGTCGGGCAGAACCGAGCGGTGGGTACGGGTCCGCCGATCGACTTCAGCAGGGCGGGTCCGCCGATGGCCTCGGCGGGGAACAGCTTCAGCTCGGTGTAGCCGGCCTCCAACGCCATCAGTACCTCGGAGACGGTCGCGACGCCGGGTAGGTGGGGAAGACCCGTCCCGGCCATCGCCTGGAGCAGCGTGGGGGTGCTTCCGGGTGAGACGAGGAACTGTGCGCCGGCCGATCGGGCTTGTTCGGCCTGTTCCGGGCGGACGATGGTGCCTGCGCCCACGAGGATTTCCGGTACCTCTTCGGCGATGCGCTCGATGGCGGCGAGCGCCACCGGGGTGCGGAGCGTGAGCTCGATGACCGGCAAGCCGCCGGACACCAGCGCGCGGGCGATCGGGACGGCGTGGTCGAGTTCGTCGATGACGACGACCGGGATGACGGGTGCGTGGTCGAGCAGCGAGGGGGTCATGGATTCTCCTGGAATGGTTCGACGCGGTTTTCAGGCGTAGAGAGGGAAGATGCTCGCGCCCTCGTCGGCCGGTCCGACGGCGGCGCGGAAGCTCGCGAACAGCTCACGGCCGGTGCCGGCCATCTCCTCCGCGGTCAGAGCGCGGCCGGTCGATTCGCGTGCGGACAGTTCCTCGTCGGCCACGTGCAGGGTCAGACTGCCGGCCACGGTATCGACGGTGATGAGATCGCCGTTGCGAACCCTGGTCAACGGTCCGCCCGTCGCGGCCTCGGGGGTCAGGTGGATCGCCGCGGGGACCTTGCCGGAGGCGCCGGACATCCGACCGTCGGTCACGAGGGCGACCCGGTGGCCACGGTCCTGCAGTACGCCCAGCGTCGGGGTGAGCTTGTGCAGCTCGGGCATTCCGTTCGCTTGCGGGCCCTGGTAGCGGAGCACGGCCACCACGTCGCCGGTCAGTTCGCCCGCGGCGAAGGCGGCCAGGAAGTCTGCCTGATCGTCGAAGATCCTTGCGGGAGCGGTGACCACGCGGTGTTCGGGTGCCACGGCGGATGTCTTGACGACGGCCGAGCCCAGGTTTCCGGTCATCGTCTTCAGGCCACCATCGGCGGCGAAGGGCTCCTCGACGCTCCGCAGAACGGCGGTGTCGAGGCTTGCGGTGGGGCCGTCCCGCCAGGTGACGGCACCGCCGGCATCCAGCACGGGTTCCTGTGTGTAACGGCGCAATCCGGGACCGACGATCGTGCGCACGTCGTCGTGCAGGAGCCCGGCATCGAGCAAGGTGGATACGGTGAAGCTGAGGCCGCCCGCGGCGTGGAAGTGGTTGATGTCGGCACTGCCGTTGGGGTAGATGCGCGCCAGCAGGGGGACCACGGCGGAGAGAGCCGAGATGTCGTCCCAGGTGAGAATGATCCCGGCCGCCTTCGCTATCGCGACCAGGTGCATGGTGTGATTGCTCGATCCGCCGGTGGCGAGGAGCGCGACGGTCCCGTTGACGATGGCTTTCTCGTCCACGATCTCGCCCAGCGGGGCGTAGTCGTGATCGACGGAGGTCAGTGCGGTCACCCGGCGACCGGCTTCGGCCGTGAGCGCGGTCCGCATCGGGGTGTCGGGGTTCACGAAGCTCGAACCGGGGAGATGCAGACCCATGACCTCCATCAGCAGCTGGTTGGAGTTCGCGGTGCCGAAGAAGGTGCAGGTGCCGTTGCCGTGGTACGAGGCGGCCTCGGCGTCGAGCAGTTCGCTTCGACTCACTTTGTTCTCGGCGTAGAGCTGCCGGACACGGGCCTTCTCGGAGTTCGGCAATCCGGATGTCATGGGGCCGGCGGGCACGAACACGGTCGGAAGATGGCCGAAGGCCAAGGAACCGATGAGCATTCCGGGGACGATCTTGTCGCAGACGCCCAGCATCAGGGCGCCGTCGAACATGTCGTGCGAGAGGGCGATGGCGGTGGCCATCGCGATCACGTCGCGGCTGAACAGCGACAGTTGCATACCGTCGCGTCCCTGCGTGATGCCGTCGCACATCGCAGGGACACCGCCGGCGAACTGCGCGATTCCGCCGGCATGGATGACGGCCTGTTTCAACTGGGCGGGAAAGGATTCGAAGGGTTTGTGCGCGGAGAGCATGTCGTTGTACGACGAGACGATCGCGATATTGGGCTTGGTCGTGCCGCGGAGCGCCGCCTTGTCCGCGGGGCCGGCGGATGCGAATCCGTGGGCGAAGTTCGCGCATTCCAGGCGTCCCCGGGCGGGCCCGGTAGCGCCCGCCGCGTGGATCTTCCGCAGGTACGCCGCGCGCGACGCCGCACTGCGTTCCGTCACCCGTTCGGTGACCTCGGCCAGGACGGGGTGAATCGTGGTCACGGGTGGGCTCCTTCGTTCCAGGTGCGGCCGTCGCGTTCGATGAGCGTGGCCGCATCGGACGGGCCATCGGTGCCGGCCGGGTAGCGACGCGGTGCTCGTTCGGATCCGGCCCAGCTGTTGAGGATCGGCTCGACCCAGGTCCACGCGGCCTCCACCTCGTCCCGGCGCATGAACAGCGTCGGATTGCCCCGGACCACGTCCATGAGTAGGCGCTCGTAGGCGTCGGGGGAGGGCAACTGGAAGGCCTCGGTGTAGTTCAGGTCCAGGGATACCGGCCGCAGCCGGATCCCGCCGGGTCCCGGTTCCTTCGCGGTCATGTGCAGCCGCATGCCCTCCTTCGGCTGGAGTTGAATGACCAGCCGGTTGGGCTCGCTGGTGCCCTGGCTCCCCGGGAACATCGGGTGCGGGACCGGCTTGAACGCGATCACGACCTCGGAGTGCCTGCGCTCCATGCGTTTTCCGGTGCGCAGGTAGAAGGGAACCCCGGCCCACCGCCAGTTGCGCACCTCGGCCTTGAGTGCGACGAAAGTCTCGGTGCGGCTGTCGGGATTGTTCGCCTCCTCCTTGTATCCGGGAACCGCTGCGCCGTTCACGAGGCCCGGACCGTACTGGCCCGCAACGGCGTCGCGTTCGGCATCCTCGGTGGTCATCGGCTTGAGCGCCTGAAGCACCTTGAGCTTCTCGTCGCGAACGGATTCCCGGTCCACGTAGGTGGGCGGCTCCATCGCCACCAGGCACAGCACCTGCAGCAGGTGGTTCTGGATCATGTCGCGCAGCGCACCGGAGGTGTCGTAGTACTCGCCGCGGGCACCCACGCCCAGTTCTTCGGACACGGTGATCTGGACGTGGTCGATGCACGTCGAGTTCCAGAGCGGTTCCAGGACGCTGTTGGCGAACCGGGTGACGAGCAGGTTCTGGACGCTCTCCTTGCCGAGGTAGTGGTCGATCCGGAAGATCTGCGACTCCTCGAACACCTGGCCCACGGCGTCGTTGATCTCGCGGGCGGAGGCCAGGTCGTGGCCGATCGGTTTCTCCAGGACGACCCGGGAGGACCGGTCGACGAGTCCGTGTGCGGCCAGGTTCTCGGAGATGGGACCGAACAGGCGGGGAGCGCAGGCCAGGTAGTACACCCGAATGCGGTCGGCGTCCTCCTGGAGCAGGGTCGTCAAGGGCTCCCAGGTCGAGTGATCGGTGGCGTCGAGGTAGACGAACTCGAGCCGCCGCAGGAATCGGTCGAGTACGGCCTCGTCGAGTGATTCGGTGGCCACGAATCGGCCGAGTTCGCCGCGCATCTTGTCGCGGTAGCCCGCTGTGTCCAGGCCCGACCTGGACACCGCGATGATCCGGGTGTCGGTGGGGAGCTGGTCGTCGCGGTCGCGCAGGTAGAGGGCGGGCAGCAGCTTGCGAACGGTGAGGTCGCCGGTGCCGCCGAAGACGACGAAATCGCAGGGGGCCACGGGGCTGGTGGTCGACATGTATCTCCTGACTCATTCGAAACATTCAGACAGATAAGTGGCGCAATTAGGTACGTGGAAGGCTTAATTATGCACTCAAGAGTGCGAACGTGTGCGGAATTGAAAGTCTGGGCTCGCGTGAACGATGGTTGAATGGTGGGTATGCGCACGTCACGGACATCGCGAGCGGCAGTGACCGTCGGTGAGGTCTTCGCGCTGATCCGGACGGGGCACGGCACCACCCGCACGCAGATCGGGCGGGCGACGGATCTCTCCCGCACCGCCGTCGCGGCCCGGGTCACCGCCCTGCAGGACGCGGGTCTGGTGCTCGAACGGACGGAGTCGTCGTCGAGTCCCGGGCGCCCGGCCGCAGGCCTGGTCCTCAACGCCGACGCCGGTGTGGTTCTGGCCGTCGCGATCGGCCGCAGCCGCACCCAGTTGGGCGTGTGCAACCTGGCAGGGGACGTACTCGCGATC